>DASWHW010000233.1:0-7229 GCA_036397975.1 Bacteroidota bacterium | reverse complement strand
GGTTCACTCGTCAGGCGGCTGCCAATGACGCATAACGGTTTGCGGGTTTAAGAAGTGGCGGAGTTCGGAGCACTTCACTGTCCCTCGCTACAAAAGTAAATTACTTGCACACACTTTCAACTTGCTCGTCAGCCGCCATTTCTTAAACCCGTGTTAGCGGTTCGTTGCTTGTATTTTTTGTCCGCCCAGTTTAATTTGATTAAAGTTTTCCTGTTTGGTAAAGTACTCCAGTCCTAAAATTAATAACATTGAACTAACAAAAGATACCTTCTGCATTATGGCCAATAATCCCCAATTACCTGAACCATATAAGTATAAGGTATAGTAAAAAGTCAACAAGCAAATGATGCAGAAGAATTTAAATAAATGGAGCTTTGTCTTTAGGATAAATACCGTGATATAAAATAAACCAATCAAAGACAACGTGCTCGATATCGTTACCATGATGTCGTGCAAAGGTGTTACGACTAAGAAACTAAAGAATATGTTGGCAGCACCTACAAATTTTAAGATGGTAGCAGCGTGTCTTGCAGAAATCTTCTTTGACATATTGATAAAAAATATTCCATAACCAACAGAATGGAATGCCATGCCAATGATTGCCCAAATTCTTGACGTGTTCTCTGAACCATTTATTGCTTTTGCTGCAAACAAGTTACTTATGAAATTTTTTGACCAGTCAAACCCTGTAGAATTTTTGTCATGCAATGATCCCCCAGGATAAACTAAGGTTGCTATTACCATTAGAATCACAGAAATGACTACGCATATCAAAACCGAATATTTTTTAATCATTTGCTTAATTGTTAAACTTTCCATTTGCCTTTAAGTTATTTATGGTTTGTCGCAAAGCTTTGTCTGCAATGACCGCTAACTACTGTAACATCGCATTGCGTACTTACGTCCGGATCGGCTGGCTAAACGCATAGCGTTTATTCCAATCATGGTAGCTCACGGTCAATAGAGCAGCAGTCCTCTCCGCACTCAACCTTCATTTCCCTGTACCATAACGACCGTAACATCATCGGAAGCGGAATAACCGCCCGTAAAGGTGCGGACGTCGTTCAAGAGACTCTGAACGGAAGCTGATGGATTGGCGACATGATCTCGAAGGCGCGTTGCCCCATATTGTTCAAATGATGAATTCATCGCTTCGGTAACGCCATCCGAGTAGAAGACAAGACGGCTTCCTGCCGTCATCTCAACAGTACGTTCAGAGAAAGAACCCTCACGGATACCCAACGGCAATCCGGCATCAGTTTCCAAAAAATGCGCGCCGCGCCCATCAACAAAAAGAGGATGAAGATGTCCCGCGCTGGCGAAGGCGATGTTTCCGCTTTTCGGATCAAGAATTGCATACACCATGGTGACGAACTTGGCCGTCGGGAAATCTTTCAAGAGCACACGGTTGACGCGGGACAGGACTTCCGCAGGCGGTAGTCCGCTGTCGGCGACCAGCCGCAGGACGGTGCGGGTTGACGACATTAACAAGGCCGCTCCCATGCCCTTACCAGAGACATCCGCCAATACTACCGCCAGGCGACCGCCCTGAAGCGGGATGTAATCATACCAATCACCGCCGACTTCCTGACAGGGCAGACACAGACCGTTCACTGCAAATCGAGGAATTTCGGGAGACTGACTGGGAAACAGGCTTAGTTGTATGCGCTGCGCCTCACTCAACTCCTTTATCATTCGGTCCTTTTCCATGCGCTCCCTTTGAAACATCCGGGCGTTCTCTATCGCCGTTGCTATGTGCCCCCCCAACGCCTCAAGGAGTTGGATACGGGCGGGTGAAAAACCGTTGAACTCATTATGTTGAGCATTAAAGACCCCGATCAGTTGCCCGTGTGATTTTAGCGGGATGTCAACTTCCGAACGGGTCAAGTCTTCACTCACCTGGTAGTAATGATCTACCGTCACGTCCGGCGCGTAATACGTTTCTCCCGTTGCACCGACGTGTCCGACCATCCCGAACTCGCCGATCTTGAAGCGCTCTCCTTTCAGGTGATAGTTTTTGGTCCAGCCGCGAACTGCCACGATGATAAGTTCATTGGTCTTATCATCTTTCAGCAAGACAGCCGAGCGTGAGCAACCGAATGTTTGTGCGACATCGTTGACAATCTCTTCAAGGAGAACATCCATGTCTAAAGTTGAGTTAATCCTCTGAGCTACACGCTGTAACAAAAAGAGCTCTTGTATCAGCTGGTTTTGGTCTTCATTCTTCATTGTATTTTTTCAACGATCTACACGATTTGTTCAACAAGCTGATGCCGTCAAATGGATTTTGATGATGTCGTAGACTGTCCGCAAACCAATGTTCCTATAACTAGTGTAACTACGCATGGCGTTTGTTCCATTCATGTAGCTCACGGTTAATATAGCAGCAGTCCTCTCCGCAGTCAACCTTCATTTTCCCCCACCATACTTCTTGCTCTTCTCTCCCTCCAGCACAACAACTTTAGACTTCTTCAAGTCGAGCACAAGGGTCAGCTCATCGCCCTGTGAATTCTCAAATACCGCATATAGAGAGCTCGCAGATTCACCACCGCGGGTACGGCGATAGTTCAGCAACTTCATCGCAACAGGGTACCGCTCAACCTCAACAAGCGCATGCAAAGCTTCGATAGTGGATTCAGCCCCTGAGTTCTTGTTGATCGTAACAGAGTCTCTGATGCCGTCATAGCAACGGCCGGTCACCGGGTCGTACATTTGCTCATGGGCAACATTGTTACCGAAGAACCACGAGCCTGCGCGTCCCGCCATCTTTAGATACTCCGCTTTCCCCGTCGCCTCGTAGAGTCTGATCAATCCGACAATCATTGGGCGCATGGCGTATGCAATCTGTTCGTACTCCAGCTTTTGCCCGGGCGCGGCGACATCCATTTCTTTCAAGAATCCTTGAATCAACAGACGGCTGTACCAACCCTTCGCTTCACGCTCGGCGGAGTTGATCATCTTCTTGTTCTTCAGCATCTTTCCTGCTTGAGCGAGTGCCTGCGTTTGTCCATTCCCCCACATATGCCAGATCGTTTGCCAGGAGCGGCAAAGTCCGTACGGAAAAGTCTTGATGTCGCCATCCTGCATCGCCATTATGCCATCGGCGAGTTTTTCAATGAGTCGCTTTACCTTCTTGTCCTGCGTCGCAGCATAATACTCGTTCAATCCAAACAGCAGCTCCGTCGTTGCATCGGCACCCGACTCGTACAACAGCCATTGCGGAACACGATATCCTTGCATCGTCTGATACGTGCCATACTTCGCCAGCAACTTCTCAACATGGGGCAACGATTTCTCGACGCCTTGCTGCAATCGCATTGCGAACGCTGAATCCACCGATGGGAGAACGCGATACCCCAACGCCATGCACCATACTGCTCGACTTGCCCACCACCCAAACGATTTGAAACTTGTCTTTCCATCCTTGTTGATCGAGTGATCGGCATGGATGAAGTTGTAAAACTCACCGTCATCGGCCTGCATGTTGAGGACAAACTTGAGAAGGTCTTTTGCTTGCGACAGGCTCCGGACATCTTTCGTCAGCTCATAGTGGCGCAGGTAGACAACTGCAGCGCGGGCGGCATCATCAACGCACGCAATTCCCTCCGGCCCGGATTCCTTCGCATCCACCCATTGGTAGTCAGGATAGTTGGCGTAGACGTGCACAATGCTGACCGTGTCCCGTGCAAATGGAATGCGCTCGGTCAGATGTTCGAGATGGCTAAAGTTGACGAGAGACTCCTGGCCAACACCGCGTACCGACAATCCACTCGTCAGAAGCAACAGTGGAAGGAATATGGGTTTCATTGTGCGTAACGGTGCGAGCCGATTTCGGTTTCCGACTATCATACTAATTTCCCTTGAGTGGAAATAGCGATTGAACACCTTCTGTTCTTGCAATCAGCTTTTCGCGTTCTTGTTGATTCATCGGCGTAAAGTTCGCACCAATCTCCAACGCCAAACGGAATAACCCTTGATCGCCAGGAGGAAGGGCTGATGTAACGTCTTCCGACAATGTGAAGCGCAGCGCTTGTGTTGCCAGCTCGCGGTCTGTGATAGGTTGATACCAGCACTTCGGATGCGTACGTTCTGCACCCGAAGACCAAGGCGAATAGGCAAGCGCTTTCAGTGCAAGACGCGCAACACCTTTTTCTTTTGCACGCTCAAGAACTCTCGGTCCAAACTTTCCTTGAGAATAGCAGACAACATTGAACGGAAAAAGAATCGAATCAAAGCCGAACCGGTCCATCATATCGAGAGCCGCTTCTTCCGAATGTGCGGAGAAACCGATGTAGCGAATCCGTCCTGCGTCGCGGGCCTTGAGAAACGTCTCGATAGCACCGCCCCTTGAGAAAATCTTGTCAACCTCTTCGAGCGTTGTCACGGCATGAAACTGATAGAGGTCGAAATGGTCCGTCCGAAGCCGTCGCAGTGATTGTTCCAATTCCTGCTGCGAACCCTTCGCATCACGATGCATGGTCTTACACGCGAGGAACGCTCGCTGCCGATACTGTTCCAGCGCAGGGCCGAGTTTCTGTTCGGCTTCGCCGTCGCCATACGATGGAGCGACGTCAAAATAATTCATTCCGCTATCGAACGCTTCGGCAACGATATTTGCACACTCCTTTGAAGACTGGTTGAGACAGACGATGCCACCAAACCCAATCAGCGAAAGCATGTCATCGTCCTTATATCTCCGTTTAGGAATTGGTGTATCAGATTGACTATTCACTGTTGACTCCAATAGTGTTTGCGCGCCACCATGCACGACGGCACTCATGGAGAGTGCTGAGTATAGAAAGTCACGACGTTTCATGCGCATGGCTCAATAATGCTCTTGATTGTCTTCCCTTCGCGTTGATAGCGCAGCGCTTCGTGTACGCCATCAAGCGGAAATTTATCTAATTGGAACTTGTCAATCCGCACCCTTCCGGATTGCAGCATTGCAATCGACCGGCCGAACGTGTGCGGGTTAACGTACGAGCCGACAATCGTCAGTTCTTTAAAGTACACGGCATTCGGCTCGATGGCAATCTTCTCGGCAATCGGGCAAACGCCGAAGAACTCCACAAGTCCACCGCGCCGGGCGAGCGCCAGTGCCAGCTCGCTGGTTGCCGGCTTTCCGACACATTCAAGCGCCACGTCGGCACCAACATGCGTGAGGTCGAGGACGGCGGAGAGGATATCGGTTGCAGATGGATCGAGCACAACATTAGCACCGAGGCTCTGAGCGATGCTTCGCTTGTGTGCAAGGGGCTCGACGATAATGACCCGTGCGGCGCCTGCATGTTGGGAAAGTTGGAGCATGATCAGACCAATTGTCCCACCGCCAATAATAACGACAGTGTCTCCGGTTCGGATTCGGGCGAGATCGATGCCGTGGATGGCACAGGATACGGGCTCGATGAAAGCACTCAGTTCAGGTGTGATGTTCTCCGGCAGGGCGTACGTTTGTTTGACCGGGACAATGCAGTACTCGGCCATTCCTCCATCCAAATCGACGCCAAGCGCACGGAGGCTGGAGCAGAGATGTACGAACCCTCTGCGGCAATAGAAGCACGTTCCGCAGGAAATGTTCGGGTCGATACCAACATATTGTCCGACTGTTGCGTCTTTCGTCCCTCTTGCCACATCCGCCACAGTACCGGCATACTCATGTCCCAACACAACTGGCGGTGTCGATCTCGATGTTCCATCGACGATGTGAACGTCCGTTCCGCACACTCCGCATGCTTCCACTTTGACGAGAACCTCTCCCTCATTCAATGCGCGAAGCCGCTTGTTGATGACGTTCAACGTATGTGGTTTTTCAAATTGCGCCGCTTTCATAGCATTGTCAGAATACTATCTCAAGGATCTGGTGTTTGTCAGAACCGGCGAAGCTGATGGTCAGCACCTTCACTCCATCCTCCTCAGTCCGGACTGTGTACTTGCGCTGTGTGCGTCCATCGAGTACCACCTTCTTCGGAGTCTTCATTACAACGACAGAAGTCACCGTGTTATGACCTTTGAACGACGACAGGTTGAGCAACAACGATTTCTTCGCTGCGTCGAATCGAACAGAATGAAGCCGCGCATTCACTCGTTCAAGGTACGGCCGCTCTGGAGTCCCGAACTCGACATTGACACTCTTTCCTCGCATCTTTTCCACTGGCAAGACAAGCGACGGAAGTTCTTTGTCATCCACGAACGCAGTGCGCAGGCGATTCCCGTTTCCATGAACATTGACGAGTTTCAATTCACCGAACGCAAAGGAGTACCTCGCAGATGGGGTTGCCGAAGGAAGAGGTCCGGCAATGGAAACATTCCACTCATTCTCCTCAATACCGAACAGATGGTAGAGCGTGTAAAGATAAAATCCGCCAGCCCAGAGAAAGGAAGGTTTATCAATCTTGCCGAACTCTGCTGAGGCTGAATCTGAAAAGCGATACTCATACATCGCAGGTATGCCCATTGGGCTGTTGGCAATCCCATCGAGGGTCATGGTTCTCTCCACAAAGTCCGTAGCCTCATCAACCATCCCGACATTCTTCAACGCAAGCGCGTACCACGCGTTGTTGTGTGGCCACACGCCGCCGTTGATGTAGTAATACGGCTGTCCAGCTTCGTCACCGGCGAATTTGAAGAATGCAATCGCTTCTGGTGTATGAAAGTCGACAGGCATGACGCACCGAACACCGATCCGCGCATCGACAAGTTCCTTCGTCGCAGTTGCGACAAGCTCGGTCGACTTTTCCCTGCTCAATACACCGAACGTCGCTGCAAGCAGCGAGCCCATGTAATAGTGCGGATCAGGGGTGTTTCCATTGCTATCCATGAGATACTTCGATTGTTCATTCCAGAGTCGATGGCTCAACGCTGTCTGTATCGAATCCGCAAGACGCTCATACTGAATCAGCGACGACGAGAACTGACCAAGTGCCGAATTGATGAAGAGGTATTCCCTCAAAGCTCGGATTGTCAGAATGGTCAGGTACGCTCTCGGACCCTCCACATGTCCGATGTCCCACCAATCGGGACGGAAGCCGTACATGAGGTTGTCCGGTTTTTTCTGCTTGAGAATCTCTTCGAGACTCTTTGTGACAAGTGGGTAAAGAATGGCAGCCGTCGAGTCATCGTGCGAATGTCGCAGGTAACTTGCGCTGACAAGAACGAACCAGAGATGATTCCAGTTGTCGGGGGTGCAGAACTCCGTTTTAAATCCGTCGTCCCGCCAGTAGTACGCGTGG
>DASWHW010000232.1:0-22030 GCA_036397975.1 Bacteroidota bacterium | reverse complement strand
TATACCCAGCATTTTTATTTATCTAACAGTCGCGCTTCCCTCCATTTGCGGACTGAGTTAATAACGAAAAGCCTATCGGCATTGCGCACATCGTCCTTTGTCAGAACCCGTTCCTGGATGAGACCCTCGCGTATTAGTTGAGAGCGGAAAACGCCTCCGAGCAAACCGCCAGGGAGCGCTGGCGTCCAGCGTGCTTCACCTTTCTCCACAACAACGTTGTAAATTGTTGTCTCGGTAATCTCTCCATGCTCGTTCCAAAGCAGCACGTCGTCACAATCCTGAACCATACTGAGCGCTCGCTCGTAGACGGCACGGTTCGTGGTCTTATGGAAAAGAAAAACATCGTCTGAGTTGATAGGCTCTTTAGCGAAGCGTAAACGAATAGGCTCTTCGCGGTTGACATAGAAAGCGGTGTGCTCGATCGTAATGACGCCATTCCTCTCGAGCAAAAGGCGAACCCTTACGGCGTGTGTCGGAAAAGAGAGAGCCGCATTTTTCAGAGTGTTCCTCACTGTATCGAGATCCAATGTGAAATCGAAATACTCGGCCGATTCTGCGAGTCGTCCAAGGTGAGCTTCCTCGAGAAAATATCCTCTTTCCGGTTCATACAGTATGGTTTCAACGAGCGAAAACGAAGGACGCTGCTCAGTTAGAACCCTGGACTTTACCATGCACTCCTCATACTCAGTCTCCGCATCCGACTGCCAGACCACTCCTCCACCGACGCCGTATTCAAAACCATTCTTTTCCTTCTCCCACAACGCCGTTCTGATGGCGACATTGAATTGCGCGATCCCTTCAGGCGCAATAAAGCCGATCGCCCCAGTATAAATTTTCCGGGGGGAAGTCTCCAAATTTCGGATGATGCGCATCGTGCTTGCCTTCGGAGCTCCCGTCACTGAGGCACAGGGAAACATTGCCTTGAAAATGTCCGTCACGGAGCCGTTTGTTTGTGCTTCGACAAGTGAGGTCATTTGCCAAACGGTTGGATATTTTTCTATTGAAAAAAGTCTGGGGGTATGCACGCTTCCAGGTAGCGCCACGCGAGACATGTCATTTCGGATCATATCGACAATCATAACGTTTTCAGCCCTGTTCTTTTCGGAGTGCAGGAGCCATTCACTCTTCTCGAGATCCTCCTCTGGAAATCTTCCCCGTGGTGCCGTTCCTTTCATCGGTCGGGAGACAAGGTTCCCTTTTTCCAACCGGAAGAAAAGCTCAGGAGACGCTGAACAGATTGCGAATTCTCCGATGTTCAAAAATGCACCATAGTCCGCCTGCTGCGTTTCGGTCATTTGAAGAAACAATTCCCAAGGATCAACCTGTTCATTACAAGAGAGGCGGAAGGTATGATTGACCTGGTAGGTGTTGCCTTCTCTGATCTCATCCTTGATCGCTGCAATGCTATCGACATACGCAGACTTACTGATTGTGGGTTTGCAATGGAGATTTCTTATGGTTGAGGGTTGGGGGGGGAGGGAGATTTCGGCGCAAGTATCGAAAATACCGAACCAGAGAAGAGGAAAGTCTACAGTCTGGTGAGTTTCAAGTGCGTTATCAAATGCCGGGGCGGCCTCGTAGCTGACAAATCCAACGGCGTGAACGCCAAATCGTCGAATCTCTTCCTCTGTCTCTTCCAGGCAAGAAACCACCTCTGAGAGTGAGTTGGTTTGAATGACTCGTTTTGGGTTTGTGAATCGCAGCCACTTTCGGGATTGCGCGTCGAAAATGACAATGTTCGCTTGCTGCATGAAGGGTAGTGATCTTGCTAACGATGAGGGCGCTTCTTAATGAAGCTCTCGATTGCCTGAGTATAGAGGGGCTGGGCTTCTGATCGAGATGTCACGGTGAATCCAAGATCCTTTAGAATACCATCTTGAATGGTATATATCCACGCATGAACATCGATTGCTTGTTTACGAGCCCATGCTTCCTCAACAACCTTGCTTAGGCATACGTTGCGCGCTTGCTCGATAATATTGAATTCACACAGCGCGTTGTGCATTTCCGAGGAGTTTTGCAACGCATCAAGATAACGCCGATGTATTGAATGGACATCCTTAATATGTCGGAGCCAGTTATCAAGACGTCCCAGTGAGGATGGACCGAGTGCGGCCTGTACACCCCCACATCCGTAATGCCCGCAAACAATGATATGACGTACCTTTAAAACCTCAACGCCATATTGAAGCACTGACTGACAATTGAGGTCATTGTGTATCACAAGATTCGCCACATTTCTGTGGACGAAGATGTCTCCAGGCAGCAAACCCACAATTTGGTTCGCCGGGACACGGCTGTCAGAGCACCCGATCCACAGATACTCCGGGTTTTGCTGATGGGATAGTCTTTCAAAGAACGTCGGGTCCTTTTCACGGATCGATGCCGACCAACGTTTGTTATTTTCGAAGAGATGACTGAGGACCCTCATACATGCTACTCATGATTGAATTGGAAATTTGGTTCAAACCTATTTGTTGGATTGCGACGCTTTTCTGTATATTGGAGCTAAAGAGGCAACCAAAGGTACCGATTGACATGAGAAAATCAAAGAAATCCCAATTATCGCCCGAGCCACTCGATCGACGATACGACGTGGAACCTGAGTCCTCAGTCGACGTCGCCGCACTGGAAACTTTTCCCTACGAATTCAAAGGAAAGGATATTGTGGTGAATATCGATACAGATGAATTCACCGCCGTTTGCCCCTGGTCGGGCTTGCCTGATTTTGCCACGATCAGGATTGACTATACTCCTGATGCGTCGATTGTCGAACTCCGTTCACTAAAATACTATCTTTTGTCGTATCGCAATGTGGGAATCTACCAAGAGCATGTGGTCAACAAGATTCTTGACGACCTGGTAAAATGCGCCAAGCCAAAGTGGATGAAGGTGTATGCGGATTACAAAGTTCGGGGGGGGATCCATACGGTGGCGTCTCGCGAGTATCGACGCGGCTCGGAGAAATCTCGCTAGGCCCGTCGTCTTTTCTTTAAGCGGGCAGTCGTGCTTCGTTTTGCTGCTTTTCCGTTCGGTTTCAGCAGACTCCTCAAGAAAACCGCGTCAGCCATGTTGTTGTGACCGGTTCTTGCCTGGGCTAATTGGCTCAATTCAAGGTCAACGGTAACCCACGCTTCCGATGAGTTGTTTGCATTTGAAAAGAGAAGGTCTCCCGTGGGAGAATAGACATAAGAGTTTCCCCCCTCAGCGTCATTAGCATTGCAACCAACCACAAAGATCTGATTCTCGATTGCACGGGCCTTAAGAAGAGAACTCCACGCATCGTCACGTTTCTTGGGCCATCGAGCCGGCACAAAGAGAATCTGAATTCCTTGCATTGCGAGCGTTCTCACGAGCTCAGGAAACCGTAAATCGTAACAGATAATGACTCCTGCCTTCAGTGTCAAATTCCTCAGCGAAATCGTAAAGCTCTCGTTTTTCTCTCCAGCGACAAAAAACTCATCATCACGACATGGTTGAAACAGGTGAATTTTATCATACCGGTGGCGGACTTCGCCCTTGTGAAATACGAAACAAGAATTGGTTTTTCTCTTCTTGTCCGCAAAGAACATTGTCCCTGCGACAATAGTATCTACAGTCTTTGTTGACTGGAGGCGCAATCCATTGAAATACGAATCATCTTGAGTGTGTGGGTCAATGCCGATGTAGATTTGGCGGTAGCCGGTATCGGCAAGTTCCGGCAGTACGAGAACGTCAGCGGAAGAATCAGTGATGAAATCTGCAGAGAAGAGAGAATTGTCGAAGCAAAGTGCTAATCGTAATGTATCCATTCGATACTGTTGTTATGTGAAAAGAAAATGCCCCGAGATACTATCCCGGGGCATCGTGTATCTCGGATTCCGAAATACTAAACGACTTTGGTGACGTTCGATGCCTGCAGCCCTTTTGGTCCAGTCTCTACTTCGAACTCCACTTTGTCGCCTTCGTTCAAGGATCGGTATCCTTCGCCCGTTATCGCTTTGTAATGGACGAAGACGTCATCACCGGACTCCCGTTGGATAAAACCAAATCCCTTGGATCCGTTGAACCACTTGACGACTCCCTTCTCCATGGGGCAACTCCTCATGTGATTTTCCGATGTGTACGGCTTAGCCGCCCATTGAGGGCACCTGGTTTCTTTGCTCTCTTAACAGCAGACCAGCCGGGCTATAGGGTGTCGTCCCAATGCGAATAGGGCTGCACATAAAACTATTAAAAGCACAAAAAACGGTGTACTGTTAATTGCTTCGGAAAGATAGTAGAATGGTTAACGAATTGCAAGAGTTTGCTACGTTTCGAACAAAGGGGAACAAAAAAAAGATAGAATGATCGCAGCATTCTATCTTGTTTGAAGTTTTTCTTCGCCCCCATCCCACCGGGGGGTTCTGAAAATCGGATTCCTACGTAAGGAAATCGTCTATGTCGTACTTTAAGTCTTCGTCGTGTTGATTTCCAGTTTCAGCGTGTTGATTTCCAGTTTCAGAATGACGGATGAGAGCAACTTGTGCTTTTTTCGTCACGAAGAAAGGGATTGCAACCACCAACGCCATCAATGCTGTCACTGTTATTGCCTTCATTCCGAATCCTCCAATCCCTACTGAATCGCTATGAGAAGTTCCTCTCCAAAAATGCCGGAATAGGTAACGGTATACCAAGCCTGGACGTCTATTTCGTCCATGAGAATCATCTCGAGAAGTTCTTGTTCATTCTTCGAGAGTTGAACGAATCTATATTTCATTCTCATGACTCACCTCGTTGCTGGATTTTCTTTTAATCCGTTACCTTCCCTATCACATACGATTTGCGTGCCAAAAAGGATTCTTCAAAATCTAATAGTTTCAAGGCTGATGCTGTCCCATCGCTGACACATGAGAGCATTTTCACAATGGGGAGGATGTGCAACGGAACTATTTTCCGAGTTTGGCAAGAACCGAACGAAAACAGGATAAACCACCGCTCGATTCGACAATCCGGTAATGTCTATTCTTGTGCACAAAAGCTGAATATTGGCCTACCTTCGTGGACACTGGACAGATATCTTTTGAATAACGGCGCAGTTTTCTCTATATTTTTCTGTCTCCGCTTATCCGGGTGAAAAGGTACCCGGCCCTGCTTCTCACCAAAAAATACCCAAGGAGAAAATCTACATGTCTAAGGCAATTGAGCAATTATTAGGTAGTGATGCGAAGTCACTTCTCGAGCATCAATGCAAGGGAATCCCCAGGAGTTCGTTGCATTTGCCGGGGCCAGACTTCATAGATCGCGTCTGCATTTCTTCCGATCGCAAGACAGGCGTCTTGCGCAGCTTGCAGCAGATGTTTTCGCACGGGCGCCTTTCGTCAACCGGTTATCTCTCGGTTCTACCTGTTGACCAGGGGATCGAACATTCGGCGGGCGCCTCGTTCGCGCCGAACCCGATGTATTTTGATCCGGAAAATATTGTGAAGCTAGCTTTTGAGGGAGGGTGTAATGCTGTTGCGTCAACCTTCGGCGCCCTTGGATCCGTTGCTCGAAAGTATGCGCACAAAATTCCCTTCATCGTCAAAATCAATCACAACGAATTTTTGTCTTACCCAAATTCGTATGATCAGATAATGTTCGGTGATATTGACACAGCCTTCGAAATGGGCGCTGTGGCCGTCGGTGCCACCATTTATTTTGGGTCGGAAGAATCGAAACGCCAAATTCAGGAAGTGAGCTCAGCGTTTAAGTATGCTCACGAGATGGGCATGGCGACGATCTTGTGGTGTTACACACGAAACGCAGCGTTCAAGACAAAAGAAAAGGATTATCATGTGTCGGCGGATCTCACCGGCCAGGCGAACCATCTGGGGGTGACGATCGAAGCTGATATCATCAAGCAGAAACTACCGGAGAACAATGGGGGATTCACTGCGCTGAATTTTGGCAAGACGCATAAGAAGGTGTATAGCGAATTGACCACCGATCATCCGATCGACCTTACACGATACCAAGTGGCGAATTGCTACATGGGCAGAGCCGGTCTGATAAATTCGGGAGGTGCCTCTGGCCAGAATGATATAGCTGATGCTGTCAAGACAGCTGTCATCAACAAACGCGCAGGAGGGATGGGACTGATCTCGGGAAGGAAAGCATTTCAGAAACCGATGGCCGATGGAGTGAAACTTCTCAACGCGATCCAGGACGTTTATCTTTCTCAGGACATCACAATCGCCTGATTTGTCTCCTCTCTCAATCTTGAATAGCGATAGGAGGGGAACATGAAGGGACTCCTTATCGATCTGGATGGTGTGCTTTATGTCCAGGAGCAAATCATCCCGGGTGCGATGGAGGCGCTCCATTTCATTAATGAGAAGCAGATTCCCCATCGCTTTGTCACGAATACAACCAGCGTTAATAGAACTCAGCTTGCAGCGCGATTAAAGCAGGCCGGGTTTGCAATTCCAATGGAGCATTTGTTCACTGCGCCTCTTTCAACAGCAGCGTATCTACACTCTTTGGAAAACCCCCGCTGTTTCTTTTTCGCAAGTAGCAACCTGAAGAGAGAATTCGCAGGCATAAAACTGGTTGACGATAACCCAACGCATGTGGTTATCGGTGACATGGGTGATGGCTTTAGCTACGCGAATATGAATATGGTGTTTCGCATGGTTCGGAATGGCGCAGAGTTAGTGGCATTTCAGAAAAATCGGTATTGGCTTACGCAGGAAGGCGTTATTCTCGATGCAGGGTCGTTCATTGCCGCGATCGAATATGCGACAGGAAAAACGGCACGTGTGTTTGGCAAGCCCTCCAGAGAATTCTTTCTTCACGCGTGTCGCAGTATGAATCTGGAAGCAAATGACGCGATAATGATTGGAGATGATTATCAGGTCGACATTCTTGGCGCGCATCAGGCGGGTCTTGAAACAGTTTTCGTGAGGACTGGAAAGGACAGGGAGAAGGTTCTGGATGAAGTTGAGACGCAACCATCGCACGTGCTCAGTTCAATTGCCGGGCTCCCAGAACTCCTGGATACCCTTCTACACTAATCACTCTTCTTTCAGAACGCTTCGAACAAGAAGAAGAACGGCGGATTGTGGGGCGACGTAGTACTTTTTTTCTTCAAACTCAATCTCTACCGCTTGTTCGCGGAGAAACATTGCATGGTCTCCCTCTTTCGCCTGCAAGGGGATATACTTCATCGGTTCTTTTGGGCGAGACCACGGCTCCTCATCCATATATCCTGGATTTGGGATCGGGTAACCCGGACCGACCCTGACTACTTTTCCCGTCGTGACCTTTTCTTTTTCACGGACTGACGCCGGAAGATACAAGCCAGTCTTTGTTGTCTCTTGCTCATCTTCGAGTTCAAGGAGAATTCTATCGCCGACAACCACTAATTGCCTATCAATACGCACACGGAACTCGTTTATTTGATTTTGATTCAAAACTTCTATTCTAAAGTAAGTAATTCATTCCCGATCATCAATGGCTACTAACTGCTTGTTTCGGAGGTGATACACCAAAATGAATAAGATGTCTCGACGCAGGTTTGCAAAAACAGTTTCAGGGTCTGCCTTCCTGCTGGGGTGTCCTCCGATGGATTTCAACTGGTCCTTATTGCAGTATGAGGCAGGTACTCTACCGGAGACAATTGCGGGAACAGTTCTCACGAGTGAACAACGTGAACTCGTTCGAGCGTTCATGGAAAGTCATAACCGGATGATGAGGTTATTAAGGGATACAAGGTTGGAGAATTCTCTCCCGCCCGCGCTTCACTTTGCTTCTTCTCATATGACAAGTGAGAATCAATGATTGGTGAGGACGTTCTCTACCTTTCTGTATCAGAGCTTTCACGCCTTATAAAGCGGAAGAAGTTGTCTCCGTTGAGGCTCGCTGAAAGTTATCTGAGTCGGATCGATAGGCTAAATCCAAGATTGCGAGCGTTTGTCAACGTTACAGAAGATGTAGCCATTCGGCAAGCCCGGCAGTCGGAAAAAGAACAGCAGGCAGGTCTGTTTCGCGGTCCGCTTCATGGTATTCCATACGCCGTGAAGGACCTTTTCGCTTTCCCGGGGTATCCGACGACCTGGGGCGCAAAACCGTTCCAGAATCAAACGTTTGAAAAAAAAGCAACCGTTATTCAAAAACTGGAAGCGGCTGGCGCTGTCCTCATAGGGAAGTGTTCGATGAGCGAACTTGCGGGTGGTCCTCCGAATGCAACCGCCACAGGTGCATGCCGTACACCATGGGACCTGGAACGTTGGTCAGGGGGTTCGTCCAGCGGATCCGGCGCAGCGGTTGGGGCAGGGCTCGTCCCCTTTGCCCTGGGCACCGAAACTTGGGGATCAATAATGACTCCTGCTTCGTTTTGCGGCGTCTCGGGACTGCGACCGACATTTGGCAGGATCAGTCGGTCAGGAGCTATGGCCTTGTCATGGTCGATGGATAAAGTGGGAATACTTTCGAGGACCGCTGCGGACTGCGCGACCATCTTCGATGTACTCCAGGGTCCTGATCCGGATGATGAAGCGACGGTCAAGATGCCTTTCAAAGTTATCCTGACGAAGGCGCGTGAACGGTTAGCTGGCCTTCACATAGGATTTGTCCAGGAGGACTATGCTCGATGGGGGAGTCGCGAGGTACAAGGGGCATTCAAACAGGCTGTGGAAATCTTCAAGAGTCTTGGCGCGCGCCTCGAGGAGGTGCAACTGCCAGCCTATGACTACGAAGCGATTGCCTCAACAATCATTGCATCGGAAGAGGCAGCGGCCTTTGAACCTCTCGTCCGGGACGGCAAAATCGATGAAATCATCGATCCGGACCGAAGAGGGGAAATTCTAGGTGGACAACTCATCACCGCCGTGGATTATCTCCGCTGCCAGCGACTGAGGAATAAGATGGCAACTGATTTCATGGAATTGTTTCAAAAGTATGATCTTCTCCTGGGATCATCGACACTACAAACTGCACCGCTGGTCACCGCGACGATGAATGAGATTTTTCCGGGAGGAAACTCTCTTGAAGCAGCAGAGAATCTGCTGGGCCTTCCGGGCATTTCAATCCCGTGTGGGTTTGATTCATCGAAACTTCCAATTGGGTTCAAGATAATAGGCCGCACCTTTGCTGAAAGCGATATTATTGAAGCTGCCCATGCGTATCAACGAGTCACCCGATGGCATGAAAAAGTTCCTCCACTCTGAAAAAAGATCGAAATGAAACGCCTCACACTTTCTGCAACTGATAAGAAAATAGCCGGTGTCTGCGGTGGCTTCGCCGAGTATTTCAATATCGATCCGACCATTGTTCGCATTGGCGTTGTCGTTTTTGCTCTCATTACGGCCCTCATCCCTGTCAGCGTGGGCTATCTCCTCGCATGGATTATCATGCCGGCAAAACAATAAAGAGTTGTTGACTTTATTTTCTTGGTTTGTTATATTTTTGCCCGCCGTAACACAACATCGTGTTGGATACTTTTCGATTTACCTTTCCCAAAACCTATGTCTATTATAGTTCGCGACCTCACCAAAACCTATGGTGAACAAAAAGCCGTTGATAATATCTCGTTTGAGGTGAGTACCGGTGAAGTCCTCGGATTCCTGGGGCCGAATGGTGCAGGAAAAACGACCACAATGAAAATCCTGACTTGCTACATGCCCCCAAACGCCGGGACAGTCGAGGTGGATGGAATGAGCATTGCGGAGGACTCACTGCGTGTCCGAAAAAAGATCGGATATCTCCCCGAGAACAATCCGCTGTATCACGATATGAATGTACTGGATTACCTTGAGTACTCTGCTCAACTGCATGGCCTTAACGCGAGTGACATCAAGAATAGGCAAAAAGAAATGGTTCAGGTGTGTGGATTGGAAGACGTTCGGCATAAGGACATTGGCGAGCTCTCCAAGGGATATCGGCAGCGCGTTGGATTGGCACAAGCAATGATCCACGACCCCGATGTTCTCATACTCGATGAGCCAACAAGCGGACTGGATCCAAATCAGATTGTCGAAATCAGGAACCTGATTAAACAATTGGGTCGCGCGAAAACCGTGATCTTGTCGACGCACATCCTATCGGAAGTGCAGGCAACGTGCGATAGGGTGCTCATTATCAATGATGGGAAGATTGTTGCGGATGGAACCCCGCAGCACCTTCAAGAACAATTTCATGGGGCAGAGTCTCTTACAATCGAGGTGAAAGCGGCTGTGGGGGATCCCCTCCAATCCATTGCACCGAAACTTCGAAATCTTTCCGCGGTCAGCGGTGTGCAGCTGCTTTCACAATCGGACGGCATTCACCGCTTTGAGGTGAGCGCGGAGAAAGGATCGGATATTCGCGAGGAGCTCTTCAAGCTTGTCGTCAAAGAAAAGTGGGTTCTGCTGGAACTCTCACGCAAATCGACCAGCCTGGAGGAGGTGTTCCACAAATTGACAACGGCTGCCTGAAAACAATCCTCAGTTCAAATCCATGAACATTTATTCTGAGATACTATGAGTCTTTCCAACGTCCTTCCGATATTCAAACGCGAACTTCGATCGTATTTTAATTCTCCTGTCGCGTACGTTGTCATCGTTGTATTCCTTATTATTTTAGGCTGGTTCTTTCAGTCCAGCCTGTTCCTCATGAACGTTGCGCAGCTCCGCGTTGTCTTTGACTATGCTCCGCTCATGTTTTTGTTTTTTGTTCCGGCGATTACCATGCGGTTGCTTGCTGAAGAAAAGAAGACAGGAACGATTGAGCTCCTCACCACCAAACCAGTGCAGGATGTGGAGATTGTCCTGGGAAAATTCCTTGCCGCCTGGGTTCTTCTCATGGCAACCCTTCTGCCAACCCTGCTCTACGTTGTAACCCTCATGAGCCTCGGCAAGATGGATTTCGGACCCGTGGTGACCGGGTACGTTGGGCTGCTTCTCGTTGGGGGAGTGTACGTTGCTGTCGGTCTCCTTGCATCCAGCCTTACGGACAACCAGATTGTTGCTTTCATCATGGGATTTCTCTTCGTCTTTATCTTTTTCATGTTCGATAAAGTACTCGTTTTTGTCCCTCAAGGAATTGCCTCCACCTTGGAGTTTCTCTCAGTGGACTACCACTTTTCGAATATTGCCCGGGGGGTCATTGACTCCCGGGATATGATCTACTTTGCGTCAGTTCTCGGATTCTCACTTCTTCTCGCAACTGTTTCACTTGAACGCAGGAAATGGTAAGCAGGTATGGCACATCGTAATCTGAAATCACGCGCTGTCGCAAGAATTGTTACCGTTCTGGTCATTCTTGTTCTGCTAAATGTAGTCTCCATACGGTTGTTTAATCGCATAGACGTGACGGAGAAGCAGATATTCTCCCTCTCTCCCGCCAGTAAGGAACTGGTACACTCGCTTGACGATAAGCTCACAGTCCGCGCCTTTTTTACCGATAACCTTCCCGCCCCGCACAACAACAACCGTCGCATGGTGCTGGATGAATTGAATGAGTACAAGGCCTACTCAAACGGAAACTTCCAGTATGAGTTCCTTGACCCTTCTGGTGAAAAAGGGGAGCAGGAGGCTCAGCAACAAGGAATCCCACCGGTGCAACTGCAAGTGCTGAAATCGGATAAATTTGAAGTGATGCGTGCATATATGGGTTTGGTATTCCTTTACGAGGATAAGAAAGAAATTCTTCCTGTTGTGCAAAATATCGGAAGCCTCGAATACGATATTAGTAGCACAATCAAAAGGCTGACCTCCAAGTCCCGCAAGAAAATTGGATTTCTAACCGGACATGGAGAAACGCCTCTCAGCGAAGCGACACGTGTCCAGCAATTGCTTTCCAAACAGTATGACGTAACGAGCGTTGATGTCTCGAAGGGGAAAGTCGTCCCAGCCGACGTCAACGTGCTTATCGTGATGGCTCCAACGAGTTCTTTTCCGGAGACGGACAAGTTCCAGATTGACCAGTTTGTCATGCGTGGCGGCAAAGTTGCATTCTTGCTCAACAGAGTGGACGCAAATCTGCAAAACCGTTTTGGCCGGGAGGTGACGCTCAATCTTGACGATCAATTGCGAGCATATGGGTTGGTAATCCACCCCGACCTTGTCCGTGACCTACAGTGTGCCAATATTAGCGTCATGCAACAGCAATTTGGCTTCCAGATTCAATCGCAGGTGCCTTTTCCACTCCTTCCCCTGGTCAGCAATGTGAACAAAGAGAATTCCATGGTGAAGGACCTTGAAGGGGTGATGTTCTTCTTCATCAGTTCTGTGGATACGGTCAATCTGGGGGGGAGAAATCTAAGTGGACAGGTTCTTCTTTCGTCCTCCAAGCAAAGCGGACGACAAAACAGCCCATTCTTTTTTGATCCACTACAGAAGTATACACAGGAAGATCTGGCGACGACGTTTTCCGAACACAACATTCCAGTTGCAGCGGTTACCTCCGGACAATATAAGAGCGCCTTCGAGGGAAAGCCAGTTCCTGTGGACACTGCGGCGGATGCTATTCATTTTGCGGGAACACCGTTATTAGTCAGTCCGGAGACCCGGGTTGTCTTGGTGGGGGATGGCGATTTCGTCCGGGATCAGTACCTGGGGAACAGGGATAATCTGACGCTCTTTGCAAACATGATGGACTATCTTGCAGATGACGCCGGTTTGATTTCGATTCGTACCAAAGACGTCTCGCTTCCGCCGCTGGAGCAAGTCTCCGATGAGACCCGGAACATGGTGAAATATGGAAATCTGATCCTTCCGCCTGCGCTTGTTCTTGGCTACGGATTGTTCCGCTGGCGTGTCCGGAAAGCCCGCAAGAAAGGAATGGAATAATTTCGTTGAACAAATTCCAAGTTGACAAATGAAAATTGTTTCGCCCAAACTCCTTCTTGTTCTCGCCCTTCTTGCAGTTGCGACCTTTCTTGTCTTGCGCCGCCCCGGTGAGACAAATGTCTCCGGCACCTCCTTTTTGGTGACGTATGATTCCAGTAGTGTCGATAAGATTGAGATTCAATCGCCGAAAGAAACAGTGGTACTTGAAAAACAAGGAGGGACGTGGTCGTTAACAAAACCAATTCAGTATAGGGCCGACCAGAACTCAGTGCAGAAGGCTGTAGGAACCGGGAAATCACTCGGAATCACAAGTCCGGTCTCGACCAACCCCGAGAAGCGAAATCTCTTTCAGGTGGACAGTTCGGGAACGCTTGTGAAGATATCGAGCGCGGGGAGTGAAACTGGGGTGATGTACATCGGCAAAACAGGCAGCTCGTTTTCAAACACATACGTGCGTGCAGCAGAATCAAACGACGTGTACCTGACAGATGGCGTACTGAGTTCAGTATTCAACAGACCGCTCAAGGACTGGCGGGACAAGACGATATTCCAAAGAGACAAATCGCAGATCAAGTCGGTCAGGTTTCAGTACAAGGACGAAACGTTTACGCTCAGCCTTCAGGACAGCGCATGGATAGTTGACGCTGATCCGGCGTCTGAAACTAAGGCAACGCCATTTCTGAATGCTCTCAGCAACATTCAAACTGACGAATTTATTGACACGGTCGTAACAACTCTCTCACAGCCGACCGCGGTAATCAGCGTTGAAGGGGCAGACTTGACGGTATATGGGATCAACGATGGAGCGCAATACATCGTGCGTTCATCGGCTTCAGCTCAGTTGTTCGAGTTGAATAAATGGAGGGCTGAGCAATTGCTTAAGCATAAGAAGGATTTCATTGCAGAGCAGAAATAAATAAGGGCTTCAGCAAGTGGACAAAGAAAACGGCGGGTGTTTCCCGCCGTTTCTATTTTTGTCGGCTTCACCTTATGGGTTAGCGTGAAGGCGGCCTTCGACTATCTCCCTTTCGTGTGTCCTTCTTTGCCCCGGATCGTTGGGGGGCGCTCCTCTGAACTTCTTTCCGCTCCGTCGGTCGTACCTCCCGTTCTCGTTGTGAACTTTGCGACTCTTTGCGTTCCGGCCGCTGCCGAACGCTTGGGGAAGATTCGCTCTTTCGCTTCCCCGGCTTCTGCTGAACAGACTCGCGTCGGGATGTTCTCGGGGTTTCCGTTTCACGCGACTTTCGTTCACTCTCTACCGATGGCCGTTGTGATCGCTCTTGCGTGTTATCGACCTGTGGTCTTTCCATGGTGCGGTCACGGTCGGGCTTTGAATTCCTATCTTGAGTGCGGATATCTTCCCGCTCCCGGTCGCTTCCTCGTGGAGGCTTCGTTGCGTCCGTATAGCGAGTGTCAATATCGAGTTTGCGCTCACCTTTTCGTGATGTCGCCGGACGGTCCAGGCTTTTGGTGCGCTCCACATCTATCCTCGGTCGGTACACATTGATTCGATCCCTCCCGTCCGAAGTCCGCGTAGAACCAATATCTTCCCTGTTCTGAACGTCCATCAAATCAGTTCGATCAACACGGATTCGACCGCGCTGCTGTACATAGTCTCTTGTCGGTCCCGAGGTGCGAATCCGTCCCCCGTCATACCGGACACTGCCGGAGCTTCTTGTCCGTCCGATGTATCTTATGTTATACGATGGTCGATACACATACTTGTGGACGTGCCGATGAGTTATGTAACGACAATCCACAAATGACCAATAGTAGTTTGGGGTGGACCAATGTGTTTTGTAATAGACGCCGATGTGTAGGCTGAACACTGCGTACGGTGTCAGTGGTGCCCATCCGATATAATTACCACCGTATCTCCATTCAACCCAGGCAGGGGCCCATTCGTAGCCTGGAATCCAAACCCAGCCGTAGAAATCGTCATAATACCAACGACCATAGTGATACGCCGCCCACCCCCAGGGTTCATCGGTGTTCCAGTACCATCCGTCGTCTGTCCACGCCCAACTACCTACAGTATATGGACGCCATCCCTCGTGGATGTTCAGCGGACGCCAGGCGTAAACAGTTGGCTCGACTTCTATCCATTCTCCGTAGGGGCTCAGAGAGCTATAGAACACACCAAACGTCACGGCCCCACCATGACGAGGATGAGCGTGTGTCCCCGCGGATGTGAGGAGAAGAAGAGTAATGAATGCTATGAAATGTTTCATGTTTGCACCTCTTGGCAATGTGATTCGCTATTTCATAGTCCAAGCGTCATGCCAAACAAGGAGGGGACAATCAGCTTCATTTATCCTCATTTGAGAATCCGGAGCGTACAGAATAATCATCACTGGCCACATTTTGAAACAGTAATAAGGGAGATGGGACAGGTGATGGGAAACAGAGACAGAAGGATGCTACTTCCTCAGCGGAGGTTGCCGATTTGCTGTTTCACGACCCGTCCGAAGAGTGTCACAGAGTCGGACTGTGGTGAGCTTCCTCAACGTGGTGGTGTGATCCGGAATAGCGATGTTCACAACGTTCGCAAAATCGTCTCACCGGATTCTCTTCAATTGCATCCTGAGCGATCTCGCCTTTGCACAAAACACATAGACCAAACGTCTTTTCTTCTATCCGATCGATTGCGCCACGGAGACTATCGAGGACAAGATCGCTCTTGAAGGCAAGAATTGCGTCGAGCTGGTGAGTGTGGAGACGATCATTGATGAATTCATCCCGCTCTACGTTGATTCCGTAGTGATCCTGAAGATGGTTGTAAATTTTCAGCAGGATCATCTTTCTTGTTGCACGATTGCTTCTCTTCATGTGCCCTCCGTGCAAAAAACCTACTCTTCTTGAAACCCGGGAAGGGATTGAATTTCTCACTGTAAAGTACAAAACAAAAAACAAAAGTCAAGGCTCCTTGAAACAAAAATAATTCCACAAGAAAAAATCCGCTGGCTTCCATGGAATCTTCTTCCTAAGTTATGCCAGAGAACAAAGTTATCTCTTTCGAAAAGGACAACCAATGTTAACCCTTTGTTTACTACTACTTGCGACAAATCCTCCGAGGATAAAAATGGAAGATCATCCAAGAAGCATCTACGATTTCACAATGAAATCTATCGATGGAAAAGAAGTACCCCTTTCACGATACAAAGGAAAAGTGCTCCTAGTCGTGAATGTGGCTTCGAAATGCGGATATACTCCGCAATACGAAGGGTTGCAGAAGCTTTTCCGAGATTACGAGGAAAAGGGGCTGGTAGTGTTGGGCTTTCCAGCGAACAATTTTGGAGGGCAGGAACCGGGATCAAACAAAGATATACAGCAATTCTGTCAAACTGAGTATGGGGTAACTTTTGACATGTTCGAAAAGATCTCGGTAAAAGGAGCGGATAAACACCCTCTTTACCAATACTTGACCTCTGCCAAAACTAACGGAGAGATAGTGGGAGACATTGGCTGGAATTTCGAAAAGTTCCTGATTGGCAAGAACGGGGAGATTTTAGGTCGTTACGACAAGAAAGTCGAGCCACTCTCAGAGCAATTGGTGAGAGACATCAAGAAAGCTTTAGCCCCCTGACTAAAAATCACGAAGCAAGAGTTCGCCCAAAAAAATTTATGATTCGAGACTTGTATTCTTCCCCACCGATTTCTGCCATGTTATCGTGCCGCGCCTTGGGGATGAGCCAGAGTTCCTTCGGTTCGTCCGTATTTTCGAAGAGCATCTGCGAATAAGTGTGGTCAATCAGATCATCCGCGGTTCCGTGCATCATGAAGATGGGAATGTGAACATTCTTGATTGATGCCAGCGGAGAAACGGCACTCGCTTTGAAGTGGGCGATTTGCTCCGATCGCCGGATGACGATATTTCTGAGGTAGTGCCAGGGGAGTTTCACAATCCGGCGTTGGTAGTCATCAAAAACGGTTCTCAATGTGGCAAAACCGCTCTCGGCAATGATGGCCGCAATTCTGGTGTCGATACCAGCCACCTGAATGGCAACTGCTGCCCCCATTGAACTGCCAAACAGACCCACCTTGCCCAGCTGTACATCCGGCCTATGGTGAAGGTAATTTATGATTGTGCGAACATCATGTTTTTCGTAGAATCCGTAGGTACAGTATTTCCCCTCGCTATCGCCGTGGCGACGCGAATCGTAAAGAAGAACATTGTACCCCGCGGAGTGTAGCAGTCGCGCAATCGGTATTCCCACGATCTTGTTTTCGCTCACTCCGTGAAGAAACAACACCGTCCCTTTTGCCGCTTTGGGAGCCTTGATCAACCAACAACTGAGATCAATTCCTTCAGCTGATTTCAGAGAAAGTTCTTCGCATGGGAGTCCGGCATCGGATGGGTGAAGCAGTTTCGTCCTTTTCTGATAGTACTCCATCGTCCTTCGATAGGGCTGAAGAAGCATCCCCGGGCCGATGATCAAAACGACCACGGATGCAAAAATCATAAACGACACAACGATGATTACAATGCCAAGAAAAATGCTCAATGAGATTTTACCGTTTGCGGTGAGGTATTATGAACGGTCGAATATAGCGATGAAGAGCGATGGAAGCAATGATTTGGAAAGTTGATGGATTTAGGTATCTTTTTTCGTTCCATCTTCACCGTCATACAAGGCAATGAATATCATGGTTCCCTCCCAACCACGGCGCATCGCAATTGTACACGAGTGGTTTACTGCAATGCGTGGTGGAGAAAAATGTGTGGAAGCGATGTGCGAGCTTTACCCGGATGCAACAGTGTTTGCCCTTCTCCACAATAAAGGTTCGGTTTCTGAAACGATTGAACGAATGAATATCCGGACATCGTTCGTGCAACATCTCCCGCTCAGAAATTCACACTACAGGAATTACCTTCCCCTCTTTCCCCATGCGATAGAATCGTTTGATCTGTCATCATTTGATCTGGTGATTTCGTCGAATCACTGCGTTGCGAAAGGAGTGCATGTCAGACCATCAGCCCTTCACCTCTGCTATTGTTATACACCTATGCGTTATATCTGGGGACTGTACGACCAGTACTTTAGCAAGGAGAGAGCGGGCCCTCTCACGAGGATGGGGATGCGATTGGTTCGTCCCTATCTCAGAAAATGGGATGTACGGACTTCTCAGAATCCACAACACTTCATTGCGATTTCCAGGAACGTTCAGCAACGGATTCACCAAACGTATGGGCGCACTTCCGATATCGTATATCCCCCTGTTGAGACAAAAAGATTCTCACTGTCCCATACCCCAGGCGAATACTATCTTATTGTGAGTGCATTGGTCCCGTACAAGAGAGTGGATCTCGCAATCGAGGTGTTCAACCGTCTGCAAGAAAAACTTGTGATTGTTGGCGACGGACCAGAACTGGGGCGGTTGAAATCCAAGGCTGGGCAGAATATCGAGTTTGCTGGATTTCGTCCCGACAATGACCTGGTTAATTATTACCGGCAATGTAAAGCGCTGATTTTTCCCGGCGAAGAGGACTTCGGCATTGTTCCGGTCGAAGCAATGGCATGTGGAAAACCGGTTATCGCCTTTTCAAAAGGAGGGGCTTTGGAAACAGTGATCGATACGAATGAAATTCGCACCGGGATTCTTTTTGATGAGCAATCACCAGAATCATTGCTTGCGGCCATTGAGCGTTTCAAAAGAATGGAGTTCAATCCCGATCAACTTCGAAACTTCTCTTTGAAGTTTGACAAAGAAGAATTCAAAAATAATTTCAGGACATATGTTGAGAATAGGTGGCAGGAATTTCTCTCTCGATCACCACAAACGATTGAGTAAGAACGCGTTAGAAGAAAAGCTCGTTGACATTTCAACTCGATTTCTCTATATTTGGTCTCCAATTTTGCGAGCTCTTTAAATGCCGACACAAAAAAGCCGGCGGAGGAAGAATTCCACCAAGTACGATATTCTCCTTGTTCCAGACGGCGAAGGTGGAAAAACGAGGCGGTTCCGGACGGGGGTCGGGAAATTCATCATTCTCGTCGTCTTGAGTGTTGTATCAATCGTTGGTGTTACCCTCGCTCTGTTGATGTATACTCCTCTGGCTTTGTATATCCCCATTACCAGTCCCGAATTGGAGAAGAAGTATGGCCAGCTTGCATCGGAAACGCAACACCAGTTACAGATCTTGACACAGGATGTTATTCTCCTCAAGGACTATAACCAGCAGTTGCGCAAAGCGCTTGGTGAGATGACCGGAGGGGACAGTGCATTGGCCTTGAAGGGGCCAATCTATTTTTCAGACGAGAGGCCTGAGCAAAGGGATTCTCCGCAAGAAGCACTCGGGTTGAATCCCGTTGCGGGAAAGGGTGATGAGGAATTGTTCCTTGGTGCGTACTCGTTTGGTGATGCATATGCTGAGGGCGGAGGTTTACGAGTGGCCTTTCCGTTGCTACCGCCATCGGAAGGTTTTGTGACACAGGGGTTTGACCCGACGAGACGACATTATGGAATTGATTATGCCACGAAGCGAGGTACGCCAGTGTATGCCGCGACTGATGGATACGTGGTATTTGCTGGTTGGACCTATGAAGACGGAAACATGATTATCCTCTCTCATGGGGGGGGGTATCTCACGGTGTACAAGCATAATCAATCCTTGGTGAAGGGGGTTCATGAGTATGTCAAGCGTGGAGAATTGATTGCGCTCAGCGGGTCATCGGGGAAAACGAGCTTCGGCCCGCACGTGCATTTTGAAGTATGGAAAGACGGGGTGCCGCAGAACCCGAACGATTATCTGCTGAATCCGACCGCCGTTCAATAAAGAAGAGGTGAATCGTGTCAGAAAAAAATAAGGAGACCGGAGTTCCGAGCCTTGTTGCCGAGGGCGCCGTGTTTGAGGGAAAGATTCGTACTGAGGGGAGCATCACCATCGACGGAAAGCTTGCAGGGGATGTTATTGCAAAAGGGAATGCACGTATTGGTTCCGACGGAACGCTCGAAGGGAATATGACCGCAAGAAACGTTTCGGTCGGAGGAAAAGTGCAAGGAACCGTCACAGCAAACGAAAAGCTATTTCTTGAAGCGAAGTCGATAGTGAAGGGAGATATTCGCGCGATGCGATTGGTTGTGGACGAGGGGGCAATGTTCGACGGAAAGTGTGCGATGACAGGCCAGGCATCAGGTCCGGATTCCACGATTCGGAAATAAATGTCGGCCTCGAGATTCCGGGAGCTTATGACAAAGGAAAAAAAAGAAAAACCTCAGGGCGTGTTTGGGGAGGTTGCGCCGTATTTAACAATTGGCATGCAACTGGGAATCGGGGCGGTTGTATTTTTCTTGATCGGACATTGGATTGACGGGAAATTCGGTTCCTCTCCGTGGGGAACAATCGGGGGTTTAGCAATCGGAATCGGTGGAGGGTTTGTGAAGTTTTTTATGGATGTGGCTAAGTTGAGCAAAATCGCCGACAGTTCCGCAAAAGACGAAAACAAAGAGTGAAGTTCAGTCTTACGTTTCTCCGCAATGTTCTTATCGTGTTTGTAATCCTCTGTGGGATCGCAATATACCCGCTTTCCGTCAGCAGTTCCGAATACGTTCGTTGCTTCATTGCCGGGGCCATTCTGAGTACCCTCAACATCCTCGCAGGGTACATAGCGCTCGAATACTCCGAAGGAAAATCCTATACAACATTTTTGAAAGCGGTGTTAGGAGGGATGGGTGTGCGAATGGCTCTGATGATTGCCGCCTTACTGATCCTGATTACAATGTTCGATTATGAATCGGCACCCCTGGTGATTTTTACCATTGGATTTTATGCAGTCTATCTTGTTATGGAACTACTCTACATTCAGAAAAAAGCAAATCTTCGGAACCAGAATTAGAACAGAGTGAACACAACAGAACTTACCACGACAACAACAGATTCGGTTCATGCAGCTGCCGACACCGTTGTCGCAGCCTCGGGACATGGCGGCGAGGAAAACCAATTTGCTCAACTGCTTCATCACGTCTTTGACTCGAATGAAATTGAGATTCCTTTCGTTGGGCACGTCCATCTTCCGCATTTTCATCCAGTGGAGATCTTTGGGATTCCCTTCGATTTCTCGATCACGAAACATGTCGTATTCTTGTTGCTCTCCGCGCTTATCATCTGCGTTGTTCTTGCGCTTGCCGCACGATCCAATCGAAGGAATGTTATCCCCCGGGGCTTCGGCAATTTCATCGAAGTGTTCGTCGTTTTTATTCGGGATGAAATAATTCTGCCGAACATGGGGACTGCCGGTTTACGGTATCTTCCTTATTTGTTGACGACGTTTTTCTTCATTCTCGTGATGAACTTATTTGGCCTTATTCCCTACGGGGCCTCTGCAACGGGGAACGTGAACGTCACCGCCGGCTTGGCCATTGTCGCGTTCTTCGTTATCCAAGCGTCTGCGATTCGCGCTCAAGGGGTCAAACATTACGTTACCCATCTCACTGGGGGAGTGCACTGGTCGTTGTGGATCATCATGGTGCCCATTGAACTGCTTGGCCTCTTCACAAAGCCTTTTGCACTTTGTATCCGTCTTTTTGCGAACATGATGGGCGGTCATATTGTGATTGTTTCCCTCATAGGGCTGATCTTCATCTTCAAGAGTTTCGTAATCGCAACGCTCCCGGCAAGTTTTGTCATAGGAATTGGCTTGCTTGAAATGTTTGTCGCATTTCTGCAGGCATACATCTTTGTGATGCTTACGGCGTTGTTTATGGGTTTGGGAATCCAGGCTGCCCAGGAACATGGAGATGGTCACGGACATTGAATGCATCAACGTTGAATAACGACACTTCATACACACTCACTATCTCTTCATCAGGAGGAAAATCATGGAATCAGTCGGTTTAGGATATTTAGCAGCCGGCATCGGTGCAGCGCTGACAGTTATTGGCGCAGGACTCGGTATTGGCAAACTCGCCGCTTCGGCAATGGAAGCTAGCGGTCGCCAACCGGAAGTTGCCGGCCAGGTTCGCACGTCGATGATTATTGCTGCGGCCCTAATTGAAGGTGCAACATTCTTCGCTCTCGCGATCTGCATCATTCTCGCCACTAAGGGATGAATGACTGACGACGGTAGTTTTTGATCTTTAGGAAGGTACGCCATGTTAGACATTAATCCTGGATTGATTCTTTGGACAATCATCACCTTCATCGGGTTGATGGTGATATTGAGGATCATCGCGTGGAAACCGCTCATTGGTGCGCTGACGGCACGCGAAGAAAAGATGCGCACGTCTCTGGAAGAAGCGGAAGCCGCGCAGCAAGAAGCACG
>DASWHW010000231.1:0-15583 GCA_036397975.1 Bacteroidota bacterium | reverse complement strand
CGGATCTTGAATCCACACCTCGCCTACAATGCTGAATTGTGGATACTCCGCGCGAATAGCCCGCGCCCACCGTGAGGCAAACCCCGGATCGACATACGGATATGTGTCCTCTCTGATTCCGTCAAGCCCGGTGGTCTCGATCCACCAGATCGAATTTTGCGTGATGTACTTCGCGACAAAACTGTTTCGTTGATTCAGATCCGGCATGGAATCACTGAACCATCCGTTGCGTAAGCGAATCGACGCCGAACTGTCGGCATGAATGTCTGTAAGCTCAAGCTTGCCGTGATACGCGGGCAAGTGGTTTTCGGCAGAGCCATTCAACCAGTCAGGCATTGGCAGTGATTGCACCCAGCGGTGGTTGATGCCGATATGGTTGCTCACGTGGTCCATAATTATCTTAAGGCCGCGTCGATGTGCTTCGCTGACTAACTCCCTGTACAACTCATTCGTCCCGAAACGTGGATCGATCCGATACATATCCGTCACCGCGTAGCCGTGATAGCTGAACTTCCCGTTATTCTCGACAACTGGATTGAGCCAGAGGGCAGTCACTCCCAGATCCTTGAGATAGTCGAGATGATCTATTACACCTTGTATGTCTCCTCCGTGGCGCCCATACGGCTCCTCCCTTTCCATTCCTTCGCTCATCCCAACGACGGAGTCATTTGTGATATCACCATTCGCAAAACGATCAGGTGTGATCAGATAAATTACATCGGCTGGAGAAAAGCCCTGATATCTGCCGGTGTGCTTCTCTCGACGATAGATTGGATATGAGATGGCGGTGGATGTTCGATCGTTTTTGAGATTCAGGTCAATCCTCCCTGAGTCCAAGTTTTTTTCAAGCAAGATGTCAACGAATGCGTACTTCGGTGATGAAACGACACGAACGATCGACACGCCAGCCGAGGAACTCGATACCGTAATATCTCGAAGATCTCTCCCCTCGATCATCAACTGAAGTGTATCCTGCCTCATGCCCACCCACCAGTTCGGTGGCTCAACGCGGTCGACAACAGGCCCCTGGGCATAGGCAAGGTTGGAAATGTACAGAATTAAAAAGAGGACAACGATTTGAATTCTCAACACTCACTCTTTCTTGCGAATGGGTTTTCGCCTATGTGTCGGCGGAGCATGTCTCCGGGTATGAGTCCATGCAGGAACTTGCACCGGACTTGAAAAGGGGGCGTGGTCATCTCCCTGATACACGACTGAGTGAAGAAATAAGCCGGATGGAGGAGCGGTCGTCCGAGCAGGTTCATCGGAAGGGGTATTAATGTACCTCTCGACATCGTCGATCCTGAGCTTTCCGCGGCCGACCTCTGCCAGCACTCCAACAATGCGGCGTACAAGCTTCCAGAGGAAATGAGAGCCTTCTACGAATATCAACAGCAAGGCTCCCTCCTCCCCGATTTCAATCTTATCAATCAACACCTTTGTTGATTTTTCATCCGGGTCGTCTTCGGTAAAGGAGGCAAGGTTCTTCATCCCAACAAACAACGCCGCCGCCTCGCGCATCTTTTCGACCTGAAGCGGATCCTTAATCCACCAGACGAAGCGCTTACCAAATGCCGTTCGCCTTCGGGCGATCTGGTAGACGTAGCTTCTGCTGATTGTATCGTGGCGAGCATGAAACTGCGGAGAAGCTTTTTCTATTTCGAGGATGTTAATGTCGGCTGGAAGGCCGTCATTCACCTTCATCCGGATAATCTCCGGACCCAGCATCGTGTCGACATCAAGATGGGCGACCTGCATCAGTGCGTGCACGCCGGCATCCGTCCTGCCGGAGCCGTAGAACTCAAACTTTCTTGTCTGAAACACGCTGGCCATTGCAGCCATGATCTCCCCCTGCACCGTGCGTGCATTCTTCTGTATCTGCCACCCGCTATAACGGGTTCCTTCATATTCTATGTAAACCTTGAACCGGGCCATCAGTTAACATCATCGGGGGAGTGGCCAACGATCGATGCATACGATTCAGGATCTGTTGCGCCTTCAGTCGAGAACAAGAGAACATCCGTGTCCGGCGGGAGGCCCAATCCATCCGGCGCTTTTTCGAGAAGTTCGAGCATGGCGCCAACGCCGCCCCCACCGGTTTCGCCGGAGATAATTTTTTCACGGGCAAGGACTCGCATTGCTTCACGAGCTTTCTCATCAGAAATTGAAATGAAAAAGTCGATCCCGTCGCGAAGAACCTCCCATGACGTTGACGAAATCGTGCCACAGTTCATCCCTGCCATAATGGAATCGTGCGGTCCGGGCAAGTGGACAATCTTATTCGCTTTCACCGATTCCAATGCGCATGCGCTTCGTTCCGGCTCAACGCCAAATATGCGAAGGTCTTTTCTGGGACGATACGCACGGAAGTGCCGCACCACTGCTTCCGCGAGGGACCCAACACCAACCTGAACGACAATCATATTCGGCTGTTGTTTCCCCAACGCAGCCAACTCCTCACTGATCTCCCACATCATCGTTGAATATCCTGCCACGATTCGGCGCGGAACGGTTTCATAGCCCTCCCATCCAGTATCCTGAATGAGAACGCCATTGTTCCCCGCCTCTTTTTCTGCTGATTTCACCGCATCGTCATATGTGCCATCGATAATGATCACTTCTGCGCCTTCACTTTTTATTGCATCGATGCGTGGCTGGACTGTCCCCTTTGGCATGAATATTTTGACAGGAAGTCCAAGAAGCGCCCCCATACGAGCCACTGCACGACCGTGGTTGCCATCGGTTGCAGAGAAAAGAGTCGTCTGTTTCGCTTTAGAAACAAGTGCCCGCAAATCATCAATGGTCTTCCACTCTTTATGGGAGAAGCGCAGCTTCTCTGCAAAAGCACGGTAGGTTGCCCACGAGGCTCCCAGAATTTTGAACGCGGGAAGGTCGAGGCGTCGGCTCTCGTCTTTGAGATGAACGGATGAAGCACCAAAACGGGTGGCAAGCAAAGGGAGTGCGTGGAGCGGCGTCGGCAGATACCCGGGCATACGACGGTGGAATTCCCTTGGCGCATCAGTGGGCAAATCCCAGTGCCGGGTTGGTTTTACATATGGATTGAAGAAGATTTCAGACATTCAGACGATTCACCTTTCGCCCACACTTATTTCCACCGAACTACTCCGACACGCACAAGATCATCCAGATAGCGGCTCACTGTTTTTGTAGAAGTAGTTCCGAATTCTGCACCGAGACCACTGCGAATTTCAGAGACTGTCCGCTTACCATCGATGAAGTTCACCAATTCGAATCGTACCTCTCCCGAAAGGGGAAAGTCCGGCATTTTATACCATGCGGCGGCTTGTGGCGAGAGCTTTGCCTCCGGAAGATCCAAGGCGAGAGGGCCTCGTGTCAGGCGAATGGGAATGCGGCGGTCGGGCGATTCCGGAAGAGAGACGGCTGCGCCGGGAGAGACACCTTTTTCCGTTGCCGCCACACGGAGAAGATTCGTGTAATTGTCGAATTGTGTCTTCAACTGTGTTTTCATTACATCAACCGTCCGACGAACATTCGATGCGTTGTTGAAGGTAAGAATGGAGCTGAGTGCATCGATTTCCTGCTTCGCAGCGTAATCCAGAACGTTTTGTGATTCCGTGAGCGCTGGAAGTGCAACACTACGATCGGCCTCTTGAATCATGCGCACGCTTCTCCGGTATGCCATTCCAAGCCGCTTCATGCCCTGGGCAGTTGCCCAGTGAGCGAGGTCGGTTCCTTGCGCAGGTTCAAGGTTTGCAAGATACCAGAGAGCACTTGTTGCAATGATCTCGCACCGCTCCAGTTCGACAGGATCAACTTTATCGGGAGTGTCTTCCGACGTGTGATGCGTATAGTCATCGTGAGAGAACATAACGCCGGGAACTTTCCTGTCGATGAACATCATATGGTCACTGCCGCCACTGTACGGTGTGATCCGATAGTTGAATTGTGAGAGACTGCCGCGTGGGGTACGCACGTCGAGTTCATCAACCATTTCCGCCATTGCTGCAACCGCATCGTTCAGCACCGAGGGGAGAGAAAGAGGTGTTCGCGTGATCAGGAGTTTTGAATGCAATATTTCCGGATGTTCACCCACCATATCCATATTTATGTTGGCCAGGACCTTCCCATTCAAACCCGGACCGAGCAATTCCTGATGTGCATCGATATAGGCCATCGTCCCGAAAAATTCCGGCACCCAGAGGAAGCGAATGGTTTTTTTTGGTCGCGGGATCTTGCCTCGGTCAATGAGATCGTTCATTGTTCGAGCGATGTCTAGGATCGCAGCGGAACCGCTTGCGTTGTCGTTTGCCGACTCTTTGGGATGGTCAAGATGGGCGCTAAAGACAACTTCCTCTTCCGGCGTATCCACACCACGAATGCGTGCAACGACAACATCCATGAAATATGGTTCGAGTCCCGTCCCTTTGACCCTCCCCTGCATCACGACTTTTTTGCCTCCGTCCAACAGCTTGCGGAGTTTTGTTCCTTGTCGATTCGTCAGGTTGAAACCCCAGGTCACGCGCAGCAACTCCTCGGTCTTCGGCCACATGCCGGTATACTGAAGCATGTCGGGATACTCCTGTGCACGTTCGTCATCAAGATAGCAGATAACGGCGCGGGCTCCATATTTCAAGACAGCAAGACGATGAACATCTCCGCCATACCCGGTCGCCAACACAAACTTCCCGACAACCTGCTTGCCCAGATAATCCTCGTCGCTAGTCCCTCTCCCAACCCAGACAAGCTCTGCTGTTGCTTCGCCGGAGTTTGAATATGTCATGAGGCTCATCGCAATTTCCGGATAGCTCACGATGAGCTCCCCAGCCGGCTCCACCATGCGCAACTCCGCCGAAGTGACGTCCCATCCTGAAGGTGATTGCCAGGTTTGATAGGAGTATTTGCCATCGGAGACAAAGGATTCGACGAATGCCTCTTTCTCGCCGAATCCATACGAACGTAACTGTCCGAGAACATATTGCGCGGCGTTGCGGTATCCGCGCGATCCCTGAATGCGATGATGGCGCGTTATCTGAATGACGTGATCCTTCGCCAGCTCACCGCTGAGCGCCTCGTGGAAGAGATCTCGCAACTTCGTTTCAAGGAGGTCCGGATCAGTCTGGCTGAGGCCATGCGACGAGGAAAGCATCACCACGCAGAGGACTGAGTATTTCAGGCTTAGGAAAAGACGTTTCATATTCACCTTAAAATTGGATTTGAATTTCCGGATCGCCTATATCTCGTAATCCGCTATTCTTTTTTCTGATTTTGCTTTCCCGATAAACTCCACAACCTTCATATGTTCAGGATGTTTTTGATAGGATCGGAGATCTTCCATTTTCGGGAATTCCGAGTATAACACAAGATCAACAGCATCAGCGCTTGCGTCAAAGTTTATCCCGACCTCGAACACGTCGATCTCCTTGATCTTTCCCCGTAATCCCTCGAATAACGATTTTGCTTTCTGGAGATTCGCTTCTTTCGAAGCGCCCTCAGCAGACTCTTTGAAGCGCCAGAAGACAATGTGTTTGATCATGTCTATTGTCCTTTGTATCCCGGACCACGAACGACGCGGCCGGGTGTCGCGCCGGTATGATCACCGTCGTCCAGCACAACTGTCCCATTTACAATGACGTATTTCATTCCTGTAGCAAACTGATGTGGCTGTTCGTACGTTGCCATGTCAGCGATGGTTCCTTCATCAAAAATTGCAATGTCAGCGTATGCTCCTGTTTCGAGAGAGCCGCGTCTTTTGATCTGAAGGTTCTTCGCCGGAAGTGAAGTCAATCGGCGAATCGCCTCCTCAATTCGAATCACTCCTTCTTCACGAACATATTTCCCGAGTAAGCGTGCAAAATTTCCGTACGCGCGCGGATGGGGATTCGATTTGAGGAACACTCCCTCCGGCGCCGACGATTCTGCATCGGAGCCGAAGCTCATGAATGGGAGTGCGATCTTTTTCTTGATGTTCTCTTCTGACATCAAAAAGTAGACGGTCGCCACGCGGCTCTCATCTTCCACCACCAGATCCATTGCCGTTTCTTCGGGACTCGTTCCGCGCATCGCAGCCACCTCTGCCAGAGTCTTTCCAGTGAGAGTCTTAAGCTTTTCAGACTTGAATCCAACGAGCAGGACATTCTCCGCGCTTCCCGCCGCCAGATAGAGGTTTTCCCATTTGTCTGTAGGAGTCTTCATCTCATTACGCACTTGAGCACGAATAGCTTTATCCTTCAGCCTCTCAATCCACCGTGTCAGGCCTCCCTCTTGCACCCACGGAGGCATCGCAGCATCCAGTCCGGTCGCGCCAGCAGTATAGGTATACATGTCAGTAGTGATGTGCATGCCGGAGGCGCGGGCGGCTTCGATCTTTGCGATCGCCTTGTCGAGTTTGTTCCAATTCGATTTGCCGGCAGCTTTGAAGTGATAGACCTCTGCCCGGATGTTCGCCTCACGAGCTATCGTCAGAAACTCATCGATGGCTTCAAGGAACCTGTTCCCCTCGCTGCGGATATGCGAGATGTACATTCCATCATATTCCGCTGCAACTTTGCAAAGCTCCACAAGCTCATCAGTCTTGGCATAGAATGCCGGCGCATAGATCAGCGAAGAACCAACGCCAAGTGCCCCCTCCTTCATTGCCTGACGGACAAGGTCTTTCATGCGCTCGAGTTCCTCCGGTGTCGGGGGGCGATCTTCTTCTCCCAGCTCGTGAATGCGCACTGTCGTTGCACCCACAAACGAGGCGACATTCGGCGAAATGCCTTTCGCGACAAGATACTCAAGATATTCGTTGAGGGTCGTCCATGCGATGTCGTACTTCAGGTCTCCCTGCCGTCGCACGCTTTCCGCCTTCATCGAGTCGTTCAGGGGCCCATCCGACCAGCCTTCGCCAAACACCTCCAGCGTTACGCCTTGTCGAATATCGCCCTGTGACTTTCCGTCGATGATCAACGATTCATCGGCCCAGCTCAACATATTGATGAACCCCGGTGCAACCGCAAGTCCGGTTGCATTGATCTCCCGACGGCCACGTACGTTGGTAGTTTTTCCTACCACCACAATCGTGTCCGCATTAATTGCAACATCGCCGACAAACGGAGATGAGCCATTCCCATCGTAGACTGTGCCGCCACGGATAATGATATCAAAATCCGGCTCTTTGCCACAGGATTGGAGAAGTATCGACCCAAACCCGACAAGTGCCAGACCGAGGATTGTTTTCCCGAGTAATTTCATTTCGATGCTCCAATCGGATAGATGTAGTTCTCGCCCGTCTTTACGCGCTGCTGCGAAATAGCCGGCGTAATGAAAATGAGAGTAAGAAGAATCAGCCTTCGTTTCATGGCGATGAGGTCGTCCTTGCAGGTTGAGACGATGCGCTAGTTGGGTGAGGAAAATACGGGCGAGCCGCGTGGTGATTCCTGTTTCGAATATAGGAGATAATCACAATTCGTGCAAGCTGGACGCCGAATGATTCGCTATCCTGCATTAACAATGAACGAGGAAGCGGCGCTGTTAGTTTGTCACGGATCCAAATACTTCTTTTCCCCCAACGAAGGTCGCCAGGACTGTTGTATCCTCGATTTGGACGGGATCGATCGTGAGAATATCCCTGTCGACCATTATGAAATCGGCTAACTTTCCGGAACGAATGGACCCCTTCACGTTCTCTTCAAAAGAGGCGTAGGCGTTATTCATCGTGTAGGCCTTCAGCGCTTCTTCTACGGAGATCTTTTGTTCAGGGAACCAGCCTTCAGGATTGTTTCCATCAGTCGTCCGGCGTGTTACGGCTGCGTAAATGCCAAGGAATGGATTCAACGGCGCAACTGTCCAATCACTGCCGAAGGACAGGCGAACTCCAGCATCAAGAAAGGATTTGAACGCATACGTTGTCTTGCAGCGCTCATGGCCGATGCGGCTTTCTGCCCATCGACCATCGTCGATTGCATGGTACGGTTGGACTGACGCAATAACGTGAAGACGGGCAAATCGTTTGAAGTCGGGGGGACGAATATGCTGTGCGTGTTCGATGCGAAACCGTCTGTCCCACCGAGGATTCTCGTGGATTATTTTTTCGAAAAGATCGAGCATGAGGCCGTTGGCACTATCCCCGATGGCGTGGATCGAAAGCTGCATCCCTGCCCTGTCGCCGGCCATTGCCCATTTTTCCAACCGACCATCCAGGACGAGGTCGCTCGGAAGTCCGCGTGTTGTCGGATCCGAATCATACGGTTCGAAGAACAGGGCGGTCGAAGACCCAAGCGAGCCATCTGCGAATGCCTTGAGGGAGCCGGTGCGTATCCACTCGTCGCCGTCGCCTGCTTTCATGCCGGCCTTGATCAGTTCATCCGTCATGCCGATCGGTAAGCGGCAATACATGCGCGCCGTAAGCTCACCCTCTTCCTTCAGCCTCTTGTATATCTTTACATGAGAACTGAACGCCATATCCTGAATACTGGTCAGTCCAAATTTCCTTGCTTCCGCCAGCGCAAGCCGCGCAGCTTCCATCAGCTCATCCTCGGAAGCTTCAGGCATGTGTCGATAAACGAACGACATCGCTTCGTCCTTGAGGATGCCAGTTGGTTCACCGGTGACAGGATCTTTCACAATAGTTCCACCGGGTGGATCTGGAGTGTCTTCGGTTATTCCAGCAATCTTCAAGACGACACTGTTCGCCAGCGCCATATGTCCATCATACCTGCTCACAAAGACAGGAGTGTTCGGCGTTTGTTTGTCGATCAGTTCTTTTGTTGGAAGGTTCCCGCCGGGCCAGTTGTCGTGATCCCAGTCGCCGCCGCTGATCCAACGATTCGGGTATTTGTCCGCCCTCGTTTTGATTCTTTCGGCAAATTCAGTTTCGTTCTTCGCATCTCTCAGATCGACACTTTGTAATTGAAATCCGCCACTCAAGAAGTGAGTGTGGTTATCGATAAGGCCGGGAAGGACGAGCTTGCCTTCGGCGTCGATCACTTTCGTCTCCTTCCCCACCCATTGCATGACTTCTTCTGTAGTCCCGACAAAGACGAACTTTCCAGCCCTCACTGCAAACGCTTCTGCCCTTTGGTTCGCTTCATCAGCCGTCCAAACTTTTGCATTGATGATTGCAAGGTCTGCTTCTTGGGCGTGAAGAGGAAATACAAGGAAACAAATGAGGTGAACAACGATGAGCACTTTCATTAATAATGTGTTTGGAGGTGGATGAGTTGCATGGTGGAGACGCTTCGGCTGTTGTGTGGCTATGGGTCTTCTACCCGATCCAAATGAAGGAGAATCTTCTGAAGCGTTCGTTCATCAAAATCTCGTCCATAGAAATGAAGAAAAAGGCGTTGCCGGAGGATACCAGGCGGTAATGGCCCATCTCGCTGTATCCTGGCCTGAGCCAATTGCTTTGCAAAAGAGAACATCGACAATGCAGAGGTAATTCGCTCTTCGGGAGACTTCGCTGACATTTGTTCCCGCAAACGCTTTTCAATTTCGATGTTGGTGTCACTCATTTTCTATTCTTTTGTGTATCCCCGTCAAGCCTAGTTTTTCAACCCAGTTCCTGATGTAATCGTGATCAAGTTCCTTCACATGATGCGTAATATTCCTTATATCTGCCAGTTGTTGCTCTGAATAATCGTCAGTTTGTTTGTTACAATATGTAACACCTCAAGTTCTTCGTTCATACTCACTCCCCGAACAACCCCTTAGCCCGAGCCTCATCGAGTCTCACTTCAAGATATTCCCACAGGGCCGGACAGCCTGCCTTGATCTGTGGGGCCACGCGGCGTACCACGCGTTCATAACTGATGCCGTTCTCCCGCCAGCTTTGTCCGTTGTTGGCAAGATTTAGCAAGACCGGCATGGCGCGGTCCACTGCGTTGGCAAAACGAGACTCTGGAGTTTCGCCGGCCTCAAACTCCTGCCAAAGTGAGAGAAACTCTTCAGCACGCTTTCCCGGAAGCATTCCAAATATCCTCTTCACGGCTTGAAGCTCTGCCGCCTTGCGTTTGTCCCAACCTCCTTCGACAAATGCCATGGTGTCCCCCGTATCAATCTCGCCGATATCATGCACGAGGAGCATAGCGATCACCCTGTTGAGATTGACCGCTGGCTCAGCATACTGAGCCAGCGATGAGGCAAGCAAAGCAATCTGCCAACTGTGTTCAGCCGGATTCTCGAAGCGATCAAGTCCGCGCACGCGAATCTTGCGCGTTACTTTCTTGAGCTTGTCAATCTCCAGAATGAAGTCGATGATCTGTTGCATATAGGAAGATTTGTCAATCATCACGAGGGACTGTTGATTCGACTTTCCGGACAAACCAAAGTATGCGCCGCTAGCTGCCGGGAGCCCTGTAAGGCAGATCTTGCGCCTTCTTTAACATTTCGATTGTTTCTTCCACGGTGAAGAGGACGGTAGTTTCGGCTGCGCGAAGCGAGCCAGCTGAAGAGATTCCAACGGAGAACGCTCCGGCCGTGACGTTATTCGGAGCCTCAATCAGGACGAACCCATCGTGTTCACCGAGACTATACCAAAAGCCAATGAGTTTACCGCCGAGTTTCTCCACTACGGCGCGAGCAACCTCGCGGCGATCCTCTGGCTTCTTGATAAGCCGAGCCCACGCTTCTGGTGTATAACTGAAACGCATCAGATACGATGGCATAGAACCTCCTTTTTGTTTGAGTATGATTCTAGCTATGCATGCCGTCCAACACGCTCTTCGCGATGTTCGCCCTCGACTCCAATATGCGTCGATTAGCCAAAATGGATACAACTCCAGAGTCTGCTTCCGGTTGTCGGCTGCAAAGCATGTTTATGGATTGATCGCCCTGCTAATAATCGAGCCTCTTGCTAAATATCTTACACCTTTGAGGTGCAGAGGCGGTCATGGCACGATACAGAACGATTGCGTGAATATACTCCGTGAGGAATGAAAGAGCAAGGGCGAGATGAATCCTCCCTCGCCTGCGATGACATCAACTTAGTTTAAGTAGTATGATCGCAATCGATTTTCCTCCCTTAGCAAACCGAAGTACCGTTGCCAAAATCTGACAATCCCTACGTTCGGTGCAACAAAGGTTTGGCCGACAATAATGCCATCCAGAGAAATATCATACCGGACGCACGTGAAGGTACCCACGGGGACTCTGACTGATTCATTGACCAAGCCAGTCCTTATGACATATCCCCTGAATGGAAGCGAATCACCGACTGCAGTTGGAAAAGTGAGTATGTGGATAAACACAGGCGGATCAGGAATGGGCTCCTTCACATTGTACAAGCCGTCTGATCTATTGACGCGCAGGAATACATCAGTCCCTTCAAATTCAAATCGGAAGTTGGACACGGGAAAAGCTATGTCGTTGCCGATCGTATCAGGCTGACCCACCGCCATCATGAAAACCGATGAGTCTATTGTTGCGCCGCTCGAATCGATCCCGATCCTCTCGTACACCCAGAAGTTGCCTTCGACCAAAGGGAGAACAAAGCTGTCTACAGGTGATGGGGTAAATCCAGAATCTTTTGCACAACCTGTAATCGTGAACACAAACAGTATTGAGAAAATGTGGAATCTCACGGTTTGAATGCGCTCGGTCAATGTTGTTATTTACGCTTGAGGAGTGAACGCGCGATTAGCTTGACACAGACAGAGTCTTGAGTCTTGCACCAGTTAGGCGAGTTCATTCCACCATGCTGTCTTTGACATAGTCGCAGAGGCCCGTTATGGCGTTTTCGACTGCATTTGTAAGGGCTGTGCCATACCGAAACAACATCACCGCTGATGACCCGGTGCAGGTAAACATCGACACCTCCCTCCTGTCCTCTAACGACCAGATACCAGCGTTAATCGTAACGACACAATCTTCGGAAATTGAGGAACTAGAACCCCCGCCGACTGGCATGTTGCCGGCAGGAGTTGAGACCGTCGATGGCGGCATGGTATGAACACTGGTGCTATACTTGTTTGAAATCTCCACTCGCCTTATGATAATGAAATATTTCTCACTGGCATTCTTAAGAACACCCTCCCGGTTCACTGCAAGACCAAATAAGAGCGCATCCGCATCCTCAGTGTTTCCTGTCGAAATCAGAGGAAGAGTATTGAAACCATCAGCAAGCTGATTGGCGAAGGTGGCAATGAATTCACTTTTGCTATTGTATTCATTCTTGAATGACTGCTTAAAATCCAGCACGTCCACGTTCGAGCTGACAAGCAGCCTTATGGCGGAATCCTTTAGTTGAAACATTGCGAAGCTGCTCGCATTGTATTCAGAAACGACTCTCGTCGTTGAGCCGCATGAGGTAAAGAGTAGCGCACAGATCGTAGCAAAATACTTCATGTAGAGCTCCTTTCGTTCTGCTCAAAACGTGGCGTCTCAAAAAGCGACGACTACTTACTGGGAATATACTTCGCGAGGAATGAAAGAGCAAACAGTGTGGAAAAGCAAAAACCTCGAATAGGCTTATATGCCGCCGGTTAACCGTCACGTTTGGTGCGTCTTCGAGTACTGCCACAACGCCCGATCCGTCGTCCGCATGTTGAGTCCTGCCCGGTGGGCGAGGGTTCGACTATAGTCGCAGTACGCCACCCAGAAGTCGAATGTGTATCGGGGTGGCTTATTGAATCCCAGAGACCAGAGCGCACGGAAGTCCAGAATTGGGTATGCCTTGCGATCACAGAAGTGGAGGAACACGCTTGCGGTGGGCCAACTGACTCCTGTAAGGGCGAGCAAGGCCGCGATCTTCAACCGGTCGTCGTTACCGGCAAATGCAACAGCAGAGGCTTCCTTGATAAGGTGCGCCGAATTGGATTCGCATCGCGGCTTTGTGCGTGGGGATTTCCAGTGGCAGATGTCCAGAAACTCCCGCTTCGTGATAAAGCCTCGCAACAGGACCCGCTTGCCGATACGTTCAATCCTGTCATCATCGGGATATGAGTACCGCTTTGCCCATGTGGCAAGCTGCGTCACTGGAAATCGTAATCTGAAGAGTGCCATTCGGGGTATACCTTACCTTCTTCTTTTTCTGCACGCGCCGGGTCCCATTCGCGATACTCTCTTGTTTCGAACATACTCCGGGGAGTGAAATCAGGTTAGTTTAAGTAATACGATCGCAATTTGTCTTCCTGCCGTAACAAACCGAAGTATCGCTGCCAGAATTTGACAATCCCTATGTTCGCCGCGACAAAGGTCTGACCGACGATGATGCCATTCTCAGAAATACCATACCGGATACATGTGAAGGAACCGGCAGGAACTGTGACTGATTCATTCGCTGAGCCAGTCCTAATGACATATCCCGAGTACAATAGCGAATCGCCAATCATAGTGGGAAAGGGAAGCACATGGATAAAAATGGGAGCGTCAGGATTTGACCTAGGCTTTACATTGTAGAGACCGTCCGATCCATGAACGCGCAGGAATAAGTTGGTTCCTTCAAACTCGAACCGGAAGTTGGACACTGGATAAGCCTTCTCGGTACCAAACGTATCAGGTTGACCCACCGCCATCATGAACACCGATGAATCTACCGTCGCGCCGCTCGAATCGATCCCGGTTCTTACATATATCCAAGAATTTCCTTCGGCCAAAGGAAGAATAAAGCTTTGTGAAGGTGATGGAGAAAATCCGGAATCATTCGTACAACCGGCAATTGTGAACGCGAACAATATGGAGGGAATATGCAATCTCACCGCTTGAATGCGCCAAGCCAAAGTTGTTGTTTTGTCGTTCGAGTCCCGTTATAACGAAACCTGTGCGTGGAGAGAATATACTCTCAGCGGAATGAAAGCGCAACTCCCGGCGGCCGATAGGCGGGTGATTTTGTCGGAATACTGCTTTGTAATATTGATGCAAACAAATTCTGTGAACGGTCCGTCAAATAGAGGAAGCAATCTCATCAGCGGCAGTAAACTGACAACATTGCTTCCCTCCAGGCCCCGTAACTGTACATCGAAAGATGTTGGAGTGCAGATGCAGCACGAAACACTCCGCTCCTAACCTCCCAATCGTGTAATTGTAAAGTGCGTGAAGTCATCCGGCGTCGTTTTGCTTGCTTCCACCGGATCGAGATCGACACCGCGATTGATGCGGCTTAGGTACCGGCCATTATCGGCCTTCAACGCAATGCGGTTGGCATCGATTCTGGTCACGGTAAATTGGGAGAAGACATCCACTGTGGTCTTGGTCGCTTCCACCGGATCGAGATCGGCACCGCGATTGATGCGGCTGAGGTATCGGCCATTATCGGCTTTCAACGCAATGTGGTCGGCATCGATTCTGGTCACGATAAACTGGGAAAAAACATCTGGTGTGGCTTTGACGGCTTCAACCGGATCGAGATCGGCACCGCGACTGATGCGACTGAGGTATAGACCGTTGTCGGCTTTCAACGCAATGATTTCACCGTCCTGGAACAGCGGAGTTTCTTGCTGCTCGACCGGACCGGTAGCATCATTGGTTGAATCACATCCGGTAACCAACGACAGAAAAATCCCGAACGCCAAGGCTTGATAAAAGAAAGTGCGCTTCATGATGAACCTCCTATGATTAGGTTAAGATTTATGGTAGCACGGATAGTGTACCCGTTGTCTATAAACGCAGGAAAACCTAATCAAAGTGATAATCTGTTAGCAGTGTCTTTTGGCGGGATTATCTCCTTATCTAGAGAGGTTTGGCGGCACGGGAATCTGCTGGACGATGAATTCATTCGCTGTGACTGAGTCTTCTGAGAGATCGCTCCGATCCCAGCCGAAGATGAATCGCAAACGATAGACTACTGAAATATCCCGCGCTGGCTAACGGCTGAGAACCGAGCGGCGCTGCTTACCCACACAAAGATAATAGTTTCATCACCACAATCAACGAGACAAGAGAACTTGTTGCACGAGAGCGGGCAGCGATCTATGATGGATGGTATTCACCGTTACGCCGACTTCTCGCGAAATGCCGTCCATGTTCCTCGCGTCTTGCGTAGGAGAATTTCATCATGCCCCGGAATGATCAACTCCCGAAGCACACCCACGAATTCAAAACCACGTCTCTCGTACAAACGACGAGCATCAGGATTGAAAGATGATACGCATATGAAGACGTTTGGGCTATCGCGGAAGATTCGTTCCTCTGTCCAGTGCAGAAGTGCCGACCCAAGCCCTTGCCGGCGGCAGTCCGACCGGACGCAGAGTATCTGCACGTAGCCGCCAAGAAGTCCACGCATATCCACGACGACAAAAGCGGCTACGCCCTTGGCATCACGAATCGCATAGACCTCTTTCGCAGGATCTGTGAGAACTGCGAGTGAGATTTCGCGTGATAGCCGGAGGGTTACCCATGGCTCGGACGTTGCCATGAGCTCCGCGCATTCAGCGGCTTCGTGATTACGATCCAGCGGATGAACTAGTTGGTGTGCCTTCATCGCGATATGGTTACTGGTGAGTTCAAAATGAGTTTTGCCTAACGTTGAGCTCAACCGCAGGCTTTTGGCTTTTGGCTGTAGTGAAGGGTTAGGTTGCGTTCGCGGACAATACTAATTGAGGTCTCACCCTTTGTGGTTGTCCGACCGCAGGAGCGGGTTTCTCGCCAGTGCGAACAGCGCCGCACGCAATGTAGAAACGCTCCGCAT
>DASWHW010000230.1:0-7159 GCA_036397975.1 Bacteroidota bacterium | reverse complement strand
GCCGGATTTTCGTACCGTCCTTCGGATGTGTTGACCTTCGCGTTCGACATTATGCGGATACAGTACTCAAGCCTTACCAGTGATATTAAGATTACCGTGGATGAGAACTTCGTCGCACCACGGGATTATACCTCTGATGATGGGTTCGAATTCCACGCGGGAGGGGAGTATGTCATCTTTGTTTCGAATCTTGCGTTCGTCCTTCGGGGCGGTGTGTACAGCGAACCGGATAATCGCATAAAATGGAACGGCGTCACCAACGACCCGAATAGTTTTGATAGAACAATTGCATTGCAGGCGCAGGCGTCTCTATTTGAGTCGGGAGAAACCATCGTTCACGGGACATTCGGCATAGGTGTTGTGATCTCAGAAAATATCCAGTTGGATTTTGCGGGGAACATTTCAAGTCTTTCCAAAGAAGGCATCGGTTCCATCGTTATTCGATTCTAACAAAATGAAAAGCTCCTTCGTCGTCATTACATTCCTTCTCACCTCGTTTCACGTTTTAGCGGGGAGTGGACCATGGTATGCCGTCTACGAGAAAGCCTTGCAAGCGCAGGCGGACGGGAAATGGCGGGAGTCAATTATGCTGCTCAAGGAAGCTGTGACCCTGCGGCCCGACCCGAAGAGCAAAGCACGTACCTATGGGCTTCGCTTCATTAATTACCTTCCCTACTATTATATGGGGATTGCCCATATCAATCTGGACGAGAAACAGGAAGCACTCCGGTCATTCCAAAAAGAGACGGAGAAATCAGAAATACAAAACGCTCCGGATGAGCTTGAGGCGATGCAAAAGTTCATGGCGAATCTCACCGGTGATCGCCCGATTACCCTGGCCGACAAGAAGCTTCCCGAAGTGGTGCAGCCTGCACTGCCCGCGGCAGGAATGCCGTGGTATGTCAGTTATGAAGCGGGCCTTGCATATCTCGAATCGGGTGATTGGTTCAAGGCTGAAGAGTTTCTCAAGAGCGCATTGGTGGACAACAGTATTCCTCGCCAGTACTTGCGGACCTACGGCATGTGGTACATCTCCTATCTCCCATACTACCATTTAGGGACAGTCTATTATGAACAGGGGTTGTGGGGACTTGCAATAGATTTCTTTGAAGCGTCCGAGAGGTTTGGAGTGATCAGGGAATTTCCAAAGCAATACGAGTTGCTGCAACAATATGAAAAGGAAGCAAGAAGAAAGCGCGTTGGAGGCCGTCGGGTATCGGAAAATGTGAAAGAGGCAGTCGGTAATAGATTGGTGGAAGCTATTCAGATGTTTCATGCACAAGAGTATGTGGCGGCGGCGAAATCATTTGGATTGGTCATGCAGCTCGATCCTCACAATTCTGTTGCGAGAACCTACATGGCAAAAATCCCTGCAACAGCAGGCGATGCGCCCTCTGTGGGAAAAGAAGACTATCGAAAGCAGCAAAACGACTATATGGCTGGTGTTCAGAGCCTTCTTCTGGGAGATTATGATAGTGCTATAGCGCTTTTACAGTCCGTTCAGAAGCAAAACGCGAAGGATCCCGGGTTTCACGCGTTTCTGGGTTCTGCGCATGCGATGAAATACTTCTCCTCGAATCGCATAGAAAAGTCCGGCATTCGCCTTGCCGAAAAGGAGTTTGCCACCGTGCTGTCGCTTGATCCGTCGTATGTACTTGACGCGAGGGTGTTCCCGGATTCAGTGCTTGAACTTTTCTTTGCCGCACGAAAAAAGAGGGAACAGCGATGAACCGTTCTGCGATTCTCTGCACACTGTTCATCATCTTCCCCGCGGCGGCTTCGGCGCAGTGGTACGATAGTTACGAGAGAGGAATGGATGCGCTGAAGGCGCAACAGTGGGAAAATGTTGTCCGGCAAATGTCAGAGGCGATCACCGAGAAGGATGAAGAGAAGGCGAACGCGAAAACGTACGGCCTTCGGTTCATCGATTACTTTCCCTATGTGTATCGCGGTATGGCATACTATGAACTCGGCCAGTACCAGAAGGCACTGGATGATCTGCAACGATCCCAGCAAATTGGCGCGGTACAAGACGCCGCAAAGGATGACGATGCGCGGAAGATTCTCGCCCATTATCTGCAACTCGCGGATGCGAAGCTCAATCCAGGTGCACGACTGGCAGCCGAAGTTGCAGCCGCGGTGGACCGATACAACCAGGCTAATTACGCCGCCGCGAAAAACGCTTTTGAAAAAATTCTTGCTGCCGATCCTGCCAACACAGAGGCAAAAAAATACATAAAGTTGATCGACGGCCAGCTTCAGAAGGCGGAAGCGACGAAGGCGGAGAAGTCGAAGCAGGAACGAATCAGCGAGGACTTCAATGCGGGTGTCGGTTTCTTCAATCAGAAAAACCTTGATGGTGCGGAGAAGAAATTCTCCGGCGTTCTTGCACTCGACGCAAACCACACCGGAGCAAAGGACTATATGCAACGCATTCGGAACGAGCGCGACCGCGTTGCTACAGTGCGAAAAGAGTTTCAGCAGGGGGTGACATTCTTTGACAGGGGAGCGTATGCAGGGGCAAAGAAGCTTTTTGAATCTGTGCTGCAGAAAGAGAGTACCCATGCCGGAGCGCAGTCGTACCTGCAACGAATTGCTCAACGGGAAGACGTCGCACGATTGATGGCGGAAGGGGAGCGCTTCTTGAAATCCAAACAACCCGATCAGGCAGAAGAAAAATTTATTGCTGTGCTTGCAAATGACCGAAACAATACCAAAGCCCGGAACTACATCGAGACAATAAAAAAGTCGCGAAGCGGGACGCAGATCGCGGAACGGGTCCGCACCCTGATCGATGAAGGGACTGCCTTTGCGAAGAAGGGGGATTTTTTGAAGGCACGCGAGAAATTCCAGGGTGCGCAACTCCTCGAGGCAAACAACGCAGATGCAGCGCGGTACCTTTCATCCATGAACGCAATGGAAGAAAAAGTGCGGCGTGGACTGCGGTCGTATTTCCAGGGGGAGTATGAAGAATCGATCAAACAGCTGACGGAGGTTTCGCAAAGTGAGATGCCAGCGACCGCGGCATATGCATACCTTGCCTGCTCGTACGCCGCCCAGTATTTCATGAGCGGAAAAGAAAATGATGAACTGCAGGGTAAAGCTGTTAGCGCGTACCAAAAACTGAAATCGACGAATGGTGCTTTCAAATTCGATTCAAAAATTATTTCTCCAAAAATTATCTCACTACTCACCACATCCAACTAAAGGAGATTGTTTATGTACTTGCACCAGTTCAATCGGCGTCGCGGCTGTTGGGAATTACAGTGGGTGTTTCTCATTTCTGGGTTCCTTCTCGGTGCAGTTGGCACGTATGCCCAGGAAGAAGCTCGCAAGGACTTTAATCGTCTGTTCGAAGAGAAGAACTACCCTTCGGCGATTACATGTAAGACATGCCATCCCGATCACTATCGGGAATGGTCCGTTTCTGCCCATGCATACGCCCAATTGAGTCCGGTCTTCAATGCGATGTCCGCGACTATTGTGAAAGAAACGAATGGAACAAACGGGGACTTTTGTGTCCGGTGCCATACTCAAATTGGGATGAATCGGGAAGAGGAGGGGTTCATGTCCAACATGGACCGCCACCCCGCCTCACGAGAGGGCATCACATGCATTGTATGCCATCGCCTGGAGAAGCCCTTTGGGAAGGCAAGCGGTCGGCTGGCAATTGTGAAGGGCGATCTCTTTGACGCAATGTACGGACCGACGGGAAATAAGGAGCTCAAGAGGGTTATCGCCAGTGGAGAATACAATGTGAACACGAACCGCGCGATCGACAGCCGGAATATCCATACGGATGTCATCGTGCTTGAACAAATTTCGACCTCGGGTTTCTGCGGAACATGTCACGATGTTAACCTGGTAAACGGATTCCGTCTTGAAGAAGCATTCAGCGATTACAAGTCGTCACCGGCGTCTGGCGATGGTGTGTCCTGCCAGGATTGTCACATGGGTCTGATTCCCGGCAAGAATTCAGGCTATGCACAGGCACCGGCGGCGAAAATCGGCGGCAAGGAATCAAAACCGAGGAAGCGAACAAACCATATGTTCGCGGGCCCCGATTATTCGGTTATTCATCCAGGACTGTTTCCGCACAATTCTGACGCCGCCCAGCTTGCAACAATGCGCGAGTGGCTTACTTTTAAACATGAAGAAGGCTGGGGAACAACAGAGTGGGAAAAGAGAAAACAGAAGGATTATAAATTTCCACCACGATGGGTCAAAATTGAGGATCGGATTGATGCCCGCAAGGCTCTTGACGCGAATCAGCGGCTTCTCGAAGATATCAAGAAACAACGCCTGCAGATTCTTCAAGCCGGGTACCAACTTGGTGACGTCGAAGTCGATGAAAGCGGTCCTCGAGGAATCAGCTTCAGCGTCCAGTTTAAGAATGGTACGGACGGCCACAGCATCCCCACCGGATTTGACGCTGAGCGTGTTGTGTTCCTTCGGGTAACTGTCACCGACAGCAAAGGGACTGTTGTTTTTCGTTCCGGTGATTTCGATCCGAACGGAGACCTCCGCGACTTGCATTCGCTCTATGTCCACAATGGCGATGTTCCGCGAGATGAATTTTTGTTCAGTCTTCAAACAAAGATTGTTGTGCGCATGAATCGGGGTGGTGAGCGTGAGCAGATTCTTGCCGTGAATTATTCGCCGAGTGCATCTCCATTCCTTCGTCCATCAACTTCATCCACGGTGTTACTTGGCCGGCCGACCGCGGCGCGAAAGCATCGAAAGGTAATCCCCCCGTTAGCAGATGATTGGCCGAACTACCAGGTGGATGAAGATGCCCTTGCTGGAACCTCTCCGCCATACAAGGTAAACCTCAAGATTATCGCTGGAATGGTTCCGGTGAACCTCGTGAGTGAGATCAAGGACGTCGGTTTTGACTACAACATGTCTCCCCAAGATATTGCGAAGGGGATTCTCGCTGGGTATCTGACAGTGCAGGAACGCGATGTGGAACTCCAACCCGGCAGGATAAGTGCTCTCCCCGGGCCAGAGTCAACCAGCTTCACCAGGAGGAACCAGCCATGAAAACGCCACCCAAGAAATCTTTTTTTTGTTTCCGCAGATTCGCATTCAGTTTTGTTGCGTTCGCAGTGACGCACAACTTGGTGCCGGCACAAGACCATTGGAATTTGAGCGAAGAGGCACATCGAAGAAGCCGGCTTTCAGGTGAAGCAATTCCGCTTCAACTGGAAACCTTTCCTTCCCGGAACGGCCCGTTCATAGAAATCGGTGAAAACTTCCTTGGACCCGGAAACCTCCAAGGCGGGTTCCAGATTCCAGGCGGCGCCGTATGGCAACCATACTTCATCGTGTTCGGGAGTCTGCGGACCGCAGTGCAGTCTTTCGGGAGATCAAAAGCGCCCGTGCAAGAATGGTCGAATCGTCTTGACCTGTTCGGCAATCTCTATCTTACCTTCACAGAAAGAATCCTCATAGGGATTCGACCGCTCGACGAAAAGGGAATGTTCACGAATTACACATTTCGTGGGGGGCCTAAGGAATTCAAGGATCAACTCAACGCTGAGATCACCACGTTGTTTTTTGAAGGAGACTTTGGTGAGCTCTTTCCCGATCTCGATCCATTCGATCGGCATGGACTTGATTTTGGTCTTTCTGTTGGGCGACAGTTCGTGAGTTTCCAGGAAGGAGTGCTGATTAACGATAACATCGATGCGGCCGGGATTACCCGCATCAATATGAAGTGGTTCGGCGCGATCAATTTTCGCTGGTCTCTCATGTATGGATGGAATAAGATTAATCGTCTGTCAGCGAGTCTGAATGTTGAAGACAAGGATGCACAACTGGTTGCCCTCCTTACCGAGCTCGATACACGTGCAAGCACTGTTGCATTTGATGTTATCTACGTCGATGCGAAGAATAGCACCGGTGATGGCATTTACGCCGGACTGAGCAGTGTTTCCAGACTTGGATCAACGAATGCGACGTTTCGACTTGTTGGTTCCTACCCGATAGGAACTGAGACTGATTACAATAGGTCGGGTGCGTTGTTCATGACCCAACTTGGATGGTCGCCCCTCCGTACTCACAACTTTCTGTACCTGAACCTCTTTGCCGGTCTCGACAGGTACAGATCTGCTGCACGCGATCCCGGTGTTGGCGGACCGCTTGCGCCGAGCGCAGGTGTTCTCTTTTCCGGCGCCGGTTTGGGGAGGTTTGGGTCTGCGCTCACCACTTTTGCTGATAATGTCGTCGGTAGCTCCCTCGGATACCAGTTGTTCTTTGCGAGCAATCGGCAGCAGTTGGTCTTTGAGCTGGGTGGACGCTATGGTTACAAGGACACCGGACAATCTGCCGCGGCTGTTGGAATGCGCTATCAAGTGGCGCTCGGACAACGATTCCTGGTTCAAATCGATGGAGCGGGTGGATACGTCTTCCTCGTCAATAATGTAAAACCAGCTGATCAAATGCTGTACGGGGCCCGATTTGAAATAGCGGTTTCACTCTAACCATGGGCTCAAAGATCATTCATCCATTGATCTGGTCACTGTTAGGAATTTCTCTTTCCACTTTTGCGCAAGCCAGGAACGATCACGCCCTCTGGCATGACGGCTCAAAAATCGTTTCTCCTCGTGAGTGTGGTTCATGCCACCGGAAGGAGTTTGCCGTGTGGGAAGAAACCGGACACGCACGTCATTCAAATGTGGATGACCATTACGAAACTGCTGAGTATGTCAAGTTGCGGATGGGCGTCCTGAGTATGAACAACAACAGCGTCTGCGTGAAATGTCATTACACTGGCGTGAAGGTTGGAGTGGGGGCGGTCGGTGTTGCCGGCGTATCGTGCGAATCATGTCACGGGCCAGCAAAAGATTGGCTGAACCTCCATAATACGGTACGGCCAAATGAGGATGCCGCGCAGCGAGAAGCAAGGAGAGAAATGAGCTTGGCACGAGGAATGATCCGCCCTGCAGAATTGTATCAGCTGGCGTCCAAGTGCTTCGAGTGCCACATGGTTTCCGAGGAAGAATTAGTGAACCGCGGTGGTCACAATACGGGGACGCGTGATTTTAACCTGCTCGCGGCAATGGAGGAGATTCGCCATAACTTTCTCCATGCAAGATTTGCCGCGGGCAAAGTGGAGAATACGCCTTTCGACATGTATCGAAGAAGAATCATTTTT
>DASWHW010000229.1:0-7084 GCA_036397975.1 Bacteroidota bacterium | reverse complement strand
CTTGGGTATCCTTTTTATGCCTACGGGATGGTGATCGCTCAATCCTTCAATGGGGCCGGAGACACACGCACTCCGACAGTGATCAACTTCTTCGGGTTTTGGATGTTTCAGATCCCGCTTGCTTTCACACTGGCCAATCTTCTTGCGGTCGGCCCGTCAGGGGTCTACAGTGCGATTGCTATCTCGGAGTCTGCCATTGCAATTGCCTCGATAATTATTTTCCGAAAAGGGAAGTGGAAGATGGTGAAGGTGTGAACACACGAGGAAACACAGACCCCATTCCCGAAGTTGCGGATTTACGCTCTGATTGGGAACCGGAGAATCAGTCCCTTCAATTCATTATATTCAATACACAGGCCAACTGTCCGATTCTTTTTCGCATTGATCGGATGGAAGGCACGCATCCCTCGACACACGTCTGCTCTTTCGTTCATTGTTACTCCTAATTGTATCGACTGGTTGATTTTGGAAGGTATCTGACTATGAAGATTTATGTCTTTGTTCTCTTAATGTTGTCCGGAGTGGGAACACACAATGTCGCTGCACAGGTGATTCCTTTGTATGAGGATCCCTGTGGTTATCCTGATACGACAACGAACGCGTATCGGGCCGCAGCACTCTTGAATTGGGGGTATGGGTACGATTCGCTAAAGGCGGACCTTGATCGATGGACATGGAGTCCCTATGTACAGATCGATTCGGTCGGGGCCACTGTCCAGAACAGGGCGATGTACATGATTACGATACAGGCAAACGGCATCCCGTTACCAGAACGGAAACGTGTTTGGATTCACGCACGAACGCATCCGAATGAAGTACAGGGAACGTGGGTGACCAACGAAATGATAGAGATTCTCCTGGGAGAGTCGCCGCTTGCCCGCTTGCTGCGTGATAGTTGCATCTTTACAATCATGCCGATGTATAATCCGGATGGAGTCGAGTTGAGCTTTCCGCGTGAGAATGCGAATGGTATCGACATTGAGAGCAACTGGGCAGTTGTTCCCGGTGAGCCGGAAGTGCAGGTGCTCCGTGGGGTGTTTACGCAATTCATGGGAGGCCCGAATCCCATCAAGGTAGCGCTTAACATGCACTCCGCGCTTGCGTGCAGACGGTACTTCGTGTATCATGCCGCGTCAGGGACATCACAACTCTTCGCAGCCCTTGAGCAAGAATACATTGGCGCAGTGCAAAGCCATTTCCCCGGCGGGATCGAGCCTTATACATACTTCGTTAGTTGGACGGGGGGTGCGCCGACGGTTTATCCGGAGAGTTGGTTCTGGTACAATCATCAGGAATCGGTATTGGCGCTTACCTACGAGGACAAGAACTGTACGGCTGCAGGAGGATACGATTCAACTGCGTTTGCAATGCTGCGTGGTGTCGCAGATTATTTGCACATTGCAGGACCGATTACAACATCTCCTGAAAGTGCTACTTTTCCTTCAGCGATAGCGCTCTTGCAGACCTTTCCTAATCCGTTCAATCCGACCACTACACTTTCTTTCAGTTTGCCAGATGAAGCAATCGTCTCACTGGGGGTGTATGACGTGTTGGGGCGAAAGATTGCAGGACTTGCCGAAGGATCTTACAGTGCAGGTATTCACAAATCAATGTGGGACGCTGTCGGTTACTCAAGCGGTGTGTACTTCGCCCGGTTGGTCGTCACAACTACAAAAGGAAATGTTCTCTATTCCAAAGTCAACAATCTCATTCTGATGAAGTAGGGATCACGATTCGGTATTCTTGCCGGCCACAAGCACGATGCCTCAGAAACGGTATTCTGATCCGGGTTGCAAGAATCAACTCTCGGTCTTGGGTTTCTGAGAAAGCAGCTCGTCAACGCGCTAAGATCATTTTGCGCGTTTGGGTAAAAGTCCCGGCCGACAACCGATAGAGATAGACTCCGCTGGCGAGTCTGGAGGCATCATACCGAAGGTCGTAGGTTCCTGGTTCCTTATCCTCATTCAAGACCGATCCGACTTCCTGCCCTAGCAAGTCGTAGACCTTGAGTGAAACCAGTCCGGATTTAGCAATCCGTATTCTGAATGTAGTGGTTGGGTTAAACGGGTTGGGGTAGTTTTGGCTGAGCGAGAACGATGATGGGGCATTATTCTCCCCATCCGTGATATCCGTCGTGGAGTCGCGGATCCACTGAAAGCGGATAGCATCGGCGCGTAACACAGCGGCAGGCACTGGTGGAGACATGGCATCGGTAAGTTCTAGGCGGACCTCCGTCCCTGCTTGTACGAAATGCTCCATGATCTGGACCCAGCCGCCACTGGCGGCGTTCTGGTCGAGGAACGCAGAGTCGACTCTTGCTCCATTTAGTCGCAGCACGTACCGCGCCCGCACAGAGGCATTCACAGTTCTGGGAACGATCTCGTTGATCTGGTATACGCCACTTCTGGTGAGGTTTGCGACGAATGCAGCCGATACACCAGAAGCAGGATATGCGTATCGACTTGTAGGCCCATGGGCGCTGGCGACGCTGAAGTGCCATGTCCCCGTTTCTGAATACGACAGCGAGTCAAGATCATCCACGATTTCGAAGTAGTGAAATGCGTGCCCCCGCATGGGAGTCCTGACCAGCGAGTGGCGTGGATCGTCCGAAACAATTTCCACCGTGTCTACCAGCGGGCCGACGTTGGGTGCCATAACATTGAACTGGAGCTCTGCTTCCCCCATCGCAGGTATCGTCAGGGGTAGTACAGTTCTCACGGTAGCCGTCCCATAAAGTGATGTCACTGTCGACACCACTACCGGGAGAATCCCTTCGTTGCGAATTGGAAAGCTTCGTATAGTTTCTTCCAGAACGATCACCTCTCCAACATCGAACGCACCGTCGATGACCAGCCATTTATCCCTGACAAGTGCAGAAATGTTAATGACGTCGGCTGCAGCCTGTTTTCCCGGCTGGGTGGATCCGTTGGCGATCATCTGGACGGAGAAGGTGGTTGTTGGGATCAATCGCGTGCCGAGATGAACCCACCGGTTGGGCGGTACGCCCTCCGAAAACGATTTCGTGCCGACGGCCTGGCCGCCTTCCATCAACCGGAATTCAATCTGCTGTGCGGGGTTACTCAGCTGTGGGACTTGTGCGAAAATATTGTACATCCCTCCGACAATATTGGGGGCAGTCCATTCGGCTTTTGCAGAATCGGAGGCTGCAAGCGTTGACACACGGCTTGAGGTTCCCCACGAGGAGGCGGTCGAAGTTCCCCACGATCCTGATAGTTCCGTGTAGCCCGGGTCCGTATCGTCGATGAAGATATCTTCCGGAAGATAGCGGAGAATGGCGGTCGTGACATTTCCAGCATTGTCCGTTGCTGCAACGCCTACCTTTGCAAGTTCTGTCCGAGGAAGGTCGACTGATGTTTCCCACGTGAGTCTGGCGGTTGCATTACACGGCAGGACAAAATACTCCCCATACCTGTTCTTTGCAGCAACGAATGGTGTTGTCTGAAACAGCGGTTCGTTGCTTGTAATCGCCCATCGGACATTTGAGCCTTCGGGTATTTCGGTGAATTGCAACTGCGGTTTCACAGTATCGGCTGTTTCCCTCCATAACTGCATCGATTCGACTGCGGTGCAATAGCGGAAATCCACTCCGGGGTAAAGGGGCGCGACCTTGTGTGCGGACGAATTGATTTTCCGGACATTGTCCAGAAAATCCGCTTCCGGGAGGTGTGCCCAGAGGCAAACGACCTGGTCGATACCCGCCGCCGCCCTGGCGAAGATCGTCCACATGAAAGTTGAATCAGCGGACGACATATATTCCGACCGGACGTTCCAACCGCGCCCTGAACCTGGGACTTGATAGTCCGTCGGTGAAGGATGGAACGGAACAAACGTCGATGGTGCTCGTGACCAGTCAAACGTGTTATCCAGCGGCTCCGTCAAGTCAGTGCGCTGCGATGGCCAGTCGTTGTGCATGGAATAGGGAAGAAGCGTGTCGAGACGCTGTTGCCAAGCGTTGTCCATCCAGTGCCAGCCGCTGCGGAATGAAGCAGGAAACGTCTCCTCCTCCAGAAGCATCTCCGCGAGCGTCACATCAAAATCGTCTGAGGTTTCAGCAAAGGAGAGTGCCTGGTTCCAGTAGTAGAGGCCGTCGCCATTGTAATCAGTCCAAGCGAAGGTGTGGTAATGTAATGTCAGCTCGTCGCCCCACGTATCGATGGAGGCCCCGTGGTACTTCTTCATCAGGTGAAGCGTCATCGTATTCGGATTTGGGACATTCGTGTTCGTCGCAAAGCGAAATATATTGCCTGCCATCATCCACCAGGTAAGCTTCACGGGGGTTCCGTAGGAATCCCTGAGCGGGAGACGAAACGCTGGGTCCATCACGCGCGCAGCATTGCGTGTAGGATCGGTGTACAGCGAAAGGGCATAGGTACAGTTGTACCTCGCCACATCCATACCCTCCCAGATGGCTGTGTCTGAACCGAGGACAAGATACACTTTACCTTGTGAGAGGAGGACATGAGAGGAGAGAAGGAGCGGTACAACAAATGTGAAGATCGTTTTCATCACCAACACCTCAAAAATCTACGTCATTGACGCTCGATTGTCAAGCCCGGACATCTGATTTCTTGGAATAGATTCCGATAATGCGTGGTAGATACAAATAGTCATCTCGTTTTGACATTCAGGTAATTGTGCTGTTAAATAAACAGATTAAACATACTGACCACCCCTGCTCCATCCTCATTGTGAGGAGGGAAAAATTAGACCCGGGAAAAAGACAAAAGAAGAATACATTCCCTCCTCCCTTGCCTCTTGGATCGACACATACTACATTGCTCCAGTTTAATCCAAGACTGGCGCCCTCGAGAGGTAACCTCATCGAGAACAAATTATACTTCATCTTTCTCAATGCCGAAATGGAAAGGCGATACCGGTGAAGGGAAAAACCAAGACTGAAAAGAAATTCACCATTTCCACAATACTGAAATGGATCGGCATCGTCACCGCGGTGATTTCGCTTATTCTCGGTGTTCGCCAGGTGGTGAACATTGTTCGGGAAAGTGCAGAGAAGAAGAGCCGGGCATCGGAGCTGCAGAATGAAGCCAGACAACTCGCTCTCTCCGGACTTTACAGCAAAGCCTGGGAAAGCATCTCGCAAGCCGCGGAGCTGGACGATGACTTGCGCGAAGCGCAGGTGGAGATTGCAATGGAATGGCTGCGGAACGTCCGGCTTTCGCCCGGACAAAAAGAGAAATCGTTCATTGAAATTGTCAACAAGGTTTCGCCCGCTCTCCACGCCGCTCTGGATACCACGAGAAGAGAGTACGCCGCAACCGTGCACGCACATATCGGTTATGCCGCTTACCTTCTCTTCAAAGAGGGGGAGAGGGGAGTGAAGCCTGAGAATCACTTTCGGAGTGCGTTGCGTCTCGATTCCACAAACGTCTTTGCCAATGTTATATACGGGTTCTGGATACTTTACCCCGGTCATGGCGACCAGACCATCGAAGAAGCAAACCGCCTGTTTTCTGCCGCCGTGCGATCGGGAAAGGAGCGTACCTACGTTCGCAGCCTGATGTACGCCGCCTTCATGAATGCATCCGGGGCAGCGTACCTTGCGCAGTTGATCGGTATGGCAAACGACATGCAGAAGAACAACGAGACGATGGAGCGTGAGCAGCGCATGAAGATTCTCTCGGATGCCTACTGGTTCGAAAGAGAAACGATCATGCAGGAGGTCGCCAAGGTTCTCTCGCCGCAGGAACACTTGAAGACGTTCCTTTACCTGTCGGAGGGAATCGACGTTGAGAAGAACAGGTACTACAAAGTCGCGTTGGACACATTGCAAAAAATCGGCAGATGAGGAAGCTCCGATTCCGCAATCCTCAATCCGCACTCGACAATGAGATGAACGAAGAGCTTGCAGAGAATTATCTTTGTCAAAGAGGGGAGCGAGGGGTGGTTCAAAGGGCCTACGACCCCGTAGGGGACAGAACCGCGGGACCATTGGAACAATGAAGTCGTCAGCATGAACCTCCACCTCATCGACGGCACGTACGAACTCTTCCGGCATTACTATGGCGCACCTCCAAAAAAATCGCCTGACGGCCGCGAGGTGGGCGCAACGGTCGGACTTCTCCGGAGTCTCGTGATGCTGCTTGGGCAACCCGCTACCACGCATCTTGCCTGCGCGTTCGACCACGTCATCGAGTCCTTCCGCAACAAGCTTTACTCCGGTTACAAAACAGAGGAGGGGATTGAGCCCGATCTCTTTAAGCAATTCCACCTGGCAGAAGAGGCCGTTTCCGATCTTGGTGTCGTTGTATGGCCTATGGTGGAGTTCGAAGCGGACGATGCACTTGCCACCGGGGCGGCGCTCTTCAGGGATGCGAAGGGTGTTGACCAGGTTCTGATATGTTCCCCTGACAAAGACCTGGCACAATCCGTACGGGGGAAGAAGGTGGTGTGTTGGGACCGGCGCAGAGACATTGTGCTGGACGAGGATGGTGTCGTGAAGAAATTCGGGGTGCGGCCCGGCTCAATGCCGGACTGGCTCGCGCTCGTCGGTGACAGCGCCGACGGCTACCCGGGCATCAAGGGCTGGGGAGCAAAATCCGCTTCTGTAGTTCTTTCTCGCTTCGGGCATCTGGAGAAAATCCCGCACGACCATCGGCAATGGGAAGTGAAAGTCCGGGCTGCAGAACGTCTTTCGGAGAGCCTGGAAAGCAACCGGGACGATGCAATGCTTTTTCGTACACTGGCCACACTCCGCGAAGATGTTCCGCTCAAAGAAAACCTTGAGGATCTGGAATGGCGAGGTGCGCATGGGCGCCTCAAACAGTTGTGCCGTGATTTGGGGGATGAGGAGCTTCTGGAGCGAATTACTTCCTGGCGGACGTAATGGTGCATATGGTGGCGAGCAGCCTTCCTTGATTACGACGGGGAATTTCATAATCTTTTTCCATGAATAGCAACGAGTTGAGTGATTTACAATTCTCTTACCAAAACCTCCCTTTGTGGCAGCAGGATACTCAGCGACGCGTCGATGCATTCAACGCTGACGAGGCGCACTGGTGGTCCTTGGAAAAACGGCGCAGGCTGAGACGAAAACTGCTCAAGA
>DASWHW010000228.1:0-17071 GCA_036397975.1 Bacteroidota bacterium | reverse complement strand
TGAGTGTCTTCAAGGGAGTTCCACCTCCGAGTGGAACAACATTAATCACGACGGAATCTGCCGCGTCGTTCAGATAAAAACGAATAGCAGCCCCCGTCCTGTCGCCAAAGTTACCATCGAAAGGATCCGACGTTCCTTCCTGTGTAATCCGGACATGAGATGCGTAGACCTCAGCCCTGGCTTCGGTGACTGGCAAAACAAAAAGGACCAGAGTCACCATTGCCGCGATGATAGTACGAACAATCATGATGTTCCTCCATATTGATTGTGGTAGGACATGAATTATGAAAACTAATCTGTGAGAATTAATTTGCTTCCGGGGGGCGAAACCGTGATTTGGTCCGCTCGGAAGGACTTGTAGACGGTGATATTCTACAGAATCTTTGAGGAAAATCCAAGAAAATGTTGTGAGAAAAAATGGCCCGTGAGACAAGTATTCCATGGAACCACGGGCCATTATAACGGCGATTCGTTAATCCTTAGCGAACGATGACCATTTTCTTACTCGTGCGCTGGTTGTTCGAAGTTAGAGTATAGATATATGTTCCAGACGAGAACCCTTTTGCTTCGAAGGCAGCAGTGTACGAACCTGTACCCAGATTATCATTCAGCAAGACGGCGACTTCCCTGCCCAGCAGATCGTACACAATTAAGGAGGTCACCCCCGGCTCAGTTAACGAAAACCGTATCGTCGTCGTTGGGTTGAAAGGATTGGGGTAATTCTGTTCCAGCTCAAAAGAAATAGGCCTCGACCCAAAATCGAGAGTAACATCCGTAGTTGTATTCTTCAGGATGACGATCGGAATGCGCCCGTCGATTCCTCCAGAGTAAAGGACCTCATCCGCCAGGTCCGTGTCCAAATTAGAAACGTTTATCACATCCCAGTTACGTGGATTTGTTCCGTACTCCTGGTCTATCAATGATGCCTCATAGCTGAACGGACTGCGAATATCTCCTCCCATATAGCGCAGCCGGATTATTGCGGCATTCGGAGTGGTTGCCCTCCCCCCAAAAATGAAATCGAGGTATCCATCATTGTCGACGTCGCCGTGCGCACTTCCATTTAAGCGTCCGGCACTTCCGATTAACGAGACGACATCGGCGATTGTTGAACGCCGTAGGGAGTCGCCTAGCTCTTCGAGCAAGTAGATTTTCTGGTCGCTCCCGCTGATCTGCCATCCGGCAATGACGATTTCTTTTTGTCCGTCATTATCGAGATCCACAACTGAAGCGGATTTCCAAGAACCGCCGGGGACAAGATTGACCTGGATTCCAGGAACTGAGTATGTGCCATTTGAATAGCTAACTTTAGTGACATTCCCGTTGTCGTGAAATAAATAGAAGCTGCTGTCAATGATCGCGAGGTCATAGATGACTCCTCCGTCGATGGTTCCAGGAGGGAAATCCAATCCTGAACTCACAAGCGTCCAGGCTTCGAATCCAGGCCCGCCATCCGGAACATCGGTCAACGAGACGACGCCATAACGATGTTCTGCAACCCGGCTGCAGAAGACCAGTTCTTTTGCTCCATCATTGTCCAGATCAACGAGAAACCATCGGAACGGCCGAAGGTCAAAATTATCTAATGTCGTAATTGGCCAGGAGGTGTTTGCAATCCAACCGCCGGAACCGTCGGGCACTCCCATGTTATCGCTGGCGTCGCCCGGGTATTCAAAGACGACTATCCGTGGAGGATTCGGATTGGACGTTGCGTCGGTGAAATTCACCGGCCCCCAGATAACTTCCATTTTTCCATCATTATCCCAGTCACCGTACGTGAGGGGCGGCCATGTGTTCTGCAGAGGGACATTCATTGTGGCGCTCCATACGGAGTCCCACTGATTGCCGTTCTTCTCGAATTTGTAGATACGCGGTATCAGCTCATTGCCGGTGTCGGTCCAGTTGTTATTAACGGCATATATTTCAACTTTACCGTCCCCATCGAAATCCACCCCGGAGATAAAGTTTCCAAAGCCGGTATTTTCCGTAAGAGGTACCGACACGGAGTCGAAGCGGGCAAAACCGCCTATCTGAGCCTGAAGGGGAACGCTCAGGAAAAGCAGAAGTCCAGCAATCATCAATTGTTGAAGAACAGGGTGCATATCCACCTCCGTGAGTTTGAGTCTATGCATAGATTGGATTGGAAGGAATTATGTGGAATTCAGTGGATTGAGTGTACTAATTCCAAATGTAAATTCCAAGTGTCGGCGAATGATTCCTTCGCAAGGGGATCCAAATTTTCCGTTCGTGAAGGAGGTATATTGAAGGAAAACAAATGATTTCTTGACACAAGCCCGCTCATTTAATAGATTGAGACCAGCCGCAACGGCCTTCCGATTTGTACCCCGCAGTCCTAAGGGTATGGACAATCGGTTTTCTCACAACTGCAAATCAAACCTATCCACAAATTTTGGAGGTCAACTAAGATGAGAAAAACTATACTTCTTTCATTGATGCTGGCAATCTGTGCCGTGTTGGCATTGGGACAATCCGTTCGCGTGTCGACGGCGTACAACTATCCGTTGCTGACAGGCGCACCGATGGACTCAGTGCTGAATGGCCTGAAGAGCATCAGGGGTTGCGGATTTCACTCAGATCCTGAAGGGGATGGCAAATCGGCAATTGCGGTGACAAATTATAATGATCTAGGTCGTGCGCATGTGTTTGCCACTATTGGCAACGATTCTGTCCAACTTGTTTGGACATCTCCCCGTGTTCCCAGTGGCGGCGGGGGCTCTACTCCAAGGTACGTTCTGTTTGGTGATCTCGACAACGATGGGAGGATCGAGGTAATCTTTCAAAGCCAGAATAACGGAGTTTACATCTTTGAACATGACGGTGTTCCGGGCAGCCATAACTACGGCACTGCTCCCTCGCAGTTGATCGGTTCCACATTCTTTGCTGGCACAGCAGGCTTTGCTGAAGCCTTGGAGGTGTTGGACATCGATGGGGATGGAAGCAATGAGCTTCTTGTAGCTTACAGGCCCGGTACAACGACCCAGCAAGGGTACTACGTGATAAGCGCTGTAGGAGAATGGTCAACGGGAGATCCGGGATTCTCATCGTTTAGTGTGGAGTTTGCCGGTCTTCGGCCCAACCTCACGCCATGGGGACTGGGAGGTGGCAGTGTGTGGGCCATGATCTCCGCCCAATTGGACGGGAGTGGAAACAAAGAGGTAATCCTACATGCGTTTGATCGAAAAACGGTATCGCCCATGAGAGTTCCATCTGCCGACACGTATCAACTGGCTGACACCACAAGCGGACAAGCATTCATTCGTCTTGGGGGGACATTCGATTACGTTGCACGATTCGGAGGCCTTGCTTATGATATCGATGGAGATGGCAGAGAAGAAGTGTACCTTCCCACAACGGCGGATGCATTCGGACCGGAGTTCGGGATCGTTCACATGATCTCATATGATCCTGGCCAGAGCACGTCGGTGATCGATAGTACCAATGTTACCGTCTTTGACCTCAGGAGCTCGATCGATACGATAAGTTTCTTCGGTTATGGCCATGGTGACATTGACGGAAACAGCAAACCAAATCTCTATTTCACATCCGGCTACCCTTACAACGTAGCATCTCTTGAGTTCCAGGGTGGAGACAAGAGGAATCCCGCCAACTGGATTGCCAGCATCGTTTATGCAGGGGAGACCGATATCTATACGACCGTTTCTTACATTGATTCTCTCGGCGTCCTCGATACAGTTGGTTCGGTGCAAGAGGCCTTTGCCAGCAAGATTTATGCTCGAAGCACGGATTTCGATGCCGATGGTCTTGAAGATATTGTTCTCCCGTATCAGATACTGAACGACAGTACCACAGTGCACAATCTGACTTGGAATGTTGGTTCTGGTATGTATGATACTGTAACTACGGTTATCGCCAATCCAAAGCGATGGGGTCTTCGCATCATTGAGCGGGATATGGGGACGGGTGTTCGCGGCAAGGATGTCACCATGATTCTCCCCGAGCACTACAAACTCGGTCAGAACTATCCCAATCCATTTAATCCGACTACCACCATCACTTACACGTTACCCATTGCAACCAAGATCTCACTGAAGATCTATGATGTACTTGGGAAAGAGGTGAAGACCTTGATTGACAGCGAGGTCAGGGAATCCGGGGAAGGAGTCGTTACGTGGAATGGCACGAACAACCAGGGCGTTCAGGTTGTGAGCGTGACATATTTCTACACGTTGACCTTTGGCAATTTCTCAAAGACGAACAAAATGATGTTGCTTCGCTAAGACAAAGCGAATCGGTCAGAAAAAGGTCGCCTGAAAGGGCGGCCTTTTTTTTGGCTTCAATAATAACCACTGGAGTAAGGCAACCGACTGCCCGACCCTATTGGGTTACATAAGAAGGCGGGTCCCGGTTGTCCACGGAGTCAAGAAGACTCATAGGAAGTCATGTTCATCGCATTTCAAAAAAGTGCTGCGACACGGAGTGATGATGACAATTCATCGGTCACACAATCACCTATGATTAGTGGGCTCGTTGTGACAAAAGCCACTGAAAAAGCAATTACGATGTGTTAGATTGCACGGAGCAAAATTCTTCAAAAAGCAATCAACTCACTCGCAGCTCAACTTCCCCCTCCACGCGCGAGATTCGATAATAAGAGTCAACCCAAGTAAAGAAAGGAATTGGATCATGGGGTCCCAATACATCCTTATTGCCGGAGCGATGCTTATTCTTTCTCAAACATCGTTGAACGTGCGAAGTTCCATGCTTCAAACCAAGGATGTGAGCTACCAAAATGAAGCTATCATGGGAGCCACTGCCATTGCACAATCGACATTGCGTGAGGTTGCAGCGAAGAAATTTGACCAGAAAAGTATTGGAAAGAAAATCACAACAGTTGATTCGCTGTCAGCGGTTGGCAGTCTTGGACCTGAATCCGGTGAGGCGTATCCCGCATTCAATGATGTTGATGATTATGACGGTTACATCAGAACTGTTTCGACCGACCGGTTGGGCGACTATACCGTTGCGGTGAACGTGCATTACACGCGCAAGGATTCTCTGGGAGCGCTATCTGGAGTACGATCGTTCATGAAGAGCATCGATGTAACCGTGTCGGGAAATCCACACCTGGCCACGGACCTGAAAATGAATACAATCGTTTCTTACTAGGAGTTTGTCATGAGTCTTATTGATCTCATTGGTTCATCAATTATCGCAGGCGCTATTATCGCCGCCATCATCGCAATGACATTTGTTCTCTCCGGCTCCACCCTAGAATTCAAGTCCGACCTGAACACACAGGAAACTACGGCAGAGTTCACGAAGGTATTGCAATGGGACTTTGCAAAGATAGGAAGCGGTGTTTCAACTGGGCCGAAAGTTCTTTTTGCAACGTCAGATAGCCTCGGCTTTCGTGGCGACATCGACAATAATGGGACTCTGGATACGGTGATCTACCGAAAAGGGGCGCCCGGGGATTTAGCCGAAACACCCAATCCCGATGATTTCCTATTGTTCAGAATTGTTTCCGGCGGGGGTACCCAGGAGTCAATGGCAATCAAGATCGGTCTGACAAGATTTACGATGACTTATCTTGATTCAACAGGCGGGCCAACGACAAACGCGAACAATGTTCGGGGTATGAAGGTCGAAGCGCTCGTGCAAAGCGAATATACAATGCCAGATGTTGACTATGCGGGGGTCTATTGGGAAAACACGATATATCCACGGAATCTGAATCTCACGAAATAATAGGTTGTCTTACCAGGGGATAGTATGGGAAATCAATCGGTCATACTTTTGTTCGGTCTGCTCTTGTTGGTAGCGCTCTTCTCTCAGGAGATCGTTAGCACCGGAAATCAGCTTACGGAGAATGCCGTCTCCACATATGCGGAGAACAGTGTAAAAGAGATCAACAATGCTGCGGTGGAGCTTGGTCTCCGAACGCTGGCGGACAGCATCAAGTGGAGGTCAACACTTTCGAACGTCTCCCTCTCGGGCGGAACATCCACCATCACCTACAAAGATACCCTCGTCGGAACGGACAGTGCGGTTGTGCTTCGAAGCGACACCCGATTTGCCGCTGGACTCGACACATCGTTTGCACGAACACAGGTGGTAGTGACAACCTCACGCGGATTTATTCCGTCGGCAGTTCGTGGGGCATTCACCGCTTTTGGCCCGCTCGACGATACCATCAGCGACATGTTGATTGACGGAAGGAACTGGCTTTACAACAATGCGTCGGTCTCTCCCATTTCAGGAGTGTTTGCTGTCTCGACGGGGCAGCCGACATTTGTAAATTCACAGTCGGCACAAATGGGTGGAACCAGCTACGCTGGAAGTCCGGCAGTGGATATCGCTCCTACATTTCCTGAGAATCCCCTGGTCGTTGAAACAAATTCAATTTGGCCAAGCGGTTGGCCAACAAACCCGGACGCGGCCCTGGGTTATCCAGCGGGCACCCTAAAAAACATCGCACTTAGTGGACTGGTACCGGGCAGCCAGTACGTAACCAAGTATAGCGACCTTGTCTTCCCGTTGCGCGGAGTGACCTACATTGAAATTCCCAATGATTCGATGTGGAAAGATAAATCTCTTGGAGCGAATCCGGAAGGAATCCTGGTATTTCATAGTCCCGATGGAAACGCGTACTGGGAGAAGATCCATACGACTACCGGTCCGTTCAAAGGCTTGATGATAATGGACAAGGTTTTTCATATTCACATGGACATTTTGGGTGCGATAATCGTGCTCAGCCCTAGCACTGTTGTAGGGCAAAACTGTAGCGGAAATTCTGCACATTATGTACGATACTGTGAAAGCGCAATTACGAGAGCTACCGGGCAGACAGAGAGCGTTGATGCTAGCTGGAAAAGCAGATTAAAAGTTCTCTCATGGTATGAATAGGGTCAGTGTCTCATTTGTATCAATAAACCTGGCTTGGTGGCCGGGGTTTTTTGTTTGAAAAGACACCTAAACAAATCTTTAATGAACCACACGCAGCAAACCTCAATCAAATTTCAAACTCCAACAATATCTAGCGGATCCAAACTCCAAAGTCCAAACATAAAAACCCCGGCGAAGACAATTACCGGGGTTCTTGATCTTGAGGAACTTCCGAATCAATTCATACCGATACTCAATGTAAGATATTGTACATTCTTCAGACGTCCGTAATCCGCGAAGCCGTAATCCAGCTTTACCGTGAAGCTGTTGACTATTCCATAATGCACCCCAACACCCCATGTCAGTCCCTGCTCAGTATCCCGCAGAAACAACGCCTTGTATCCAATTCTTCCGAAGAGAATCTCCCGCCATGCGAACTCCATTCCCATGTTGAGATGCTCGGTGTTGTCATTGGGATTTGCAGCGTCCACTGCGGTCGTCCATCGGAAATCTTCAGGGAGATGCAGCTCGTAGGCAACGCCGAAGATCAGGGAAAGGGGAAGTTCATACTCTTCCGCCTTCAAGTCCGCGGGTACGTTGTTTGGTCCGCTGCCAACATTGTTATTTGGATCGACGTTGACCGCGAGATCTCGTCCGGACAATTGCATCCTCGTTCCGAAATTGGCGATCATCGCCCCAAGTGTGAGTCCGGGAATCTCTGTCAGATACATCGTCCCGACGTCGAATCCAAATCCCGTCGCACTTTCGTTCCATATTCGCTCCCGGATGAACTTTGCGTTCACGCCCAGGGAAAACCTGTCGGTGAGGTTCCTGGCGTATGTCAAGCCTATGGCAATCGAGCCGGCATCCCATTTGCGACCGTCGCCCTCTGGCGCGTTCTCGGTTCGAACAATATCTTCCGGGACGGCAAGGGAAACGAAAGAGAGCCCCACCGTGCCGAAATCACCGAGATGCATCATGCCTGCCGCATAATCGTACGACACGTCGGCGAGCCATTCGGCGTGGTTGAACATCAGTTCGCTGCTTACGTTCATGCGCGGGAGAGCCGCAGGATTCCAATAGAGGGCAGAAACGTCGCCCAAAACGGCAGCCTGTGCGTTGCCCATTCCGATCGAGCGGGCACCGACGCCGATCTTGAGAAACTGGGCGGCGGTGGTTCCTACCTTTGCGGTGCTGCGGGTCAGTTGTGCCTCGGCGGGGAGCGACACGAAAGCGAGGAGCAAAACGCTTACAATGCCGGGAACTCTCAATTGATTATTGTTGAATCTCATACAACCTCCATGGTCAGGTATCTCAGGCAATTCATTACTTAATCAAAGCGAAGCGTCCAATCTTTTCTCCCACGCCGGGGACATCCACATGATAGATGAACACACCGTAGGCGAGCCGCTGGCCTTCATACGAGAGAATGTTCCATTCTGAAAAACTGTTGAGATCATCCTTCTCGATCGTATCGATCAACTCCCCGACAAGGGTATAGATACGAATTGTGCATTGCGGAGGGAGATTTCTGAATTGCAGCTTGAGATCTCCGCGGTTGTTCACCGTTGTTCCCGGTATCTCGAGTGTGCTGAAGGCAATGAAGGGATTCGGTACAACATAAATGTCTTTGAGCTTATCCCTCGCTGCTACAACATCAAACTTGGCTGCGGTTGATGTAAACGAGTACCGGTCATCTGCTGTGGCCGGTTTCGAGGTCCTTGCCTCATAAATAGCTCCGGCCGGTGGATATACAATTGCCAATGACGTATCGGCCGGTCTGTAGAATGAAATTGCATACATCAACGCATTTGTTGGAGGAGAAAAGCGTGTTGGTGTCAGGAACGCAAGTTCCTTTCCGGGCTTCCAGATCTTCTGCGTTATGGTATTGTTGACAACGACCCGAAGTTTTGATGTGTCATTCACGTTAACGATGCGGAAGGGTGTCACGACTCTCCGCTGCAACGTCTGATCGAGCAGTGTATCGCCGGGGAAAAGCCAATTCCCCGTGCTGGTGGTATCGGTATTATTCCAGATGATCTGCACGTCGACTGGAGCGAGGAGAAACGGAAGAGTCGGAAATGCAAGCGACTTATGGTGTTTCGCGACCAGGTTTGTTCCACCGGGGTTGATAAAACCGCTCTTCGACGAATCGATTGCAAGGGGTTGGTCTTTGACAAAGACTCGTAGTCCATCAAACACTGAGTTATCATCCTCGTTCGCGAGTCGCCGGCTCTGAAACACAGCGTAGTATTGGTAGGTGATGTTCAGAGTGGTGCCGGATGGCAGCGATCCAGGAGAAGTGCCGCGAATTCTGCCCTGCTGAACATCGACGAAATACCTGCTTGGGTCGATGATCTGTCCGCCACCATCTCGAATTGTGATTGTACCATCAATCAGATTTTTTCGCGACAGCGGGACAAACAGGGTGTCGCGTGCAACGGAGCTTTCTGTGAATGGAGTCTGCGGCACGACATTGTAGGCAACTGCAGTATCCGGCTTTATAAACTCAATACTGTATTGTGCGCCGTCCTTGACGGCGAGATCATCAAGAACGAGCACCTGCACGTCCCCAGTGGCTTCTCCGGCATCATGCGTAGCGCGAAAGTTATTGCTGATACTTGCAGGTGATGTCCCGGAAGGGAGAGGACCTGGTTTGATCGACACTGTATTTGCATCAAACTGAAACTCCTTCGTGATGGGATCCTGGATAATCGAAATCTGTGATTCCGTCGGCGGCAGCTCCACACCTATCGAGTCGTATCCATGATCGTACGACGCAACGGCATAATAGTATGTCTTGCCATTCACGACATTGAAATCACGATACGTATGAACAAGGCCCGTATTGTTTCCGACGTCATACTTTACACCCCGTCCTGCATACTCAACCGGATGAAGCCCCGACCATTGATTTACCAGATCAAATTGGGCTTTGATGCCGTTCTGTGAATATGGCTTTCCGAGAAAGGGAGTTCCGTTCGCATCCGTAATAGTGAACACGTCGCTAAACGTGTAATCTTCGCTTCGGTAGATCTTGTATCCTTCAAAATCATTCACACCCGTTAGCGCATCGATCGCATTCTCCGCCACGTTATCCCAGTACAGCGTAACATAGCCGTTCCCGGGAACCGCGGTAACGTTTGGCTTCGGTGGCGGCTGCGCAAACTGGTAGTTCGCCTCCAAAACCCGTTGTGAAGTTTCGGCGTTGAGAATTAGATCCTGCAGATCATTTCCCATAAGCAAAGCAATAGAGAATCTCTGTGTTTCCCCTGGAGCAAGGGTGAATGGTCCTGAGCCATAGAGAAAGACGTTGTCACCCGGATTCTGCAGGAGCGCTTGATTGGCGTCGATTGAATCAGACGAAAGTAGTTGCCAGAATAACACATCGTTCCTTGGAACGTTAGGGAGCGAATTAGTGTATTGAAGTGCATTGAAACTCGTCAGCCCTATCTGATCGGATTCATTGACGTCCCTGATTCCGAAATTGGGTTCTGCAACAAGATTACCGTTTGCGTCAAAGCCGATGTCGGGCTTGCCGTTTCCTTCGCCGAAGTCGCCGGTTCCCGGAAGCCCATCAATGCCAACATCATCTTTCTCAAGCGACCAGTTGCCGTTTTCGTCGCCTGACCATCGCGGTTTCAAAGGTCCGTACACTCGTACAAACTTTGCCGTGTCGGCAATGCCAGTCGTCAGCGGAACGGATGCCCCATCGATAAAGAACCCTGCGTCATTGGATGGGCTCTCGTCGATGATTCCGTCATCATCGTTATCGATTCCATCAGAAGAGTTCGAAGGTGATTCGAGAAACTTGAATCCGAAATAGCCAGTTGGCAATCCTCCCTGACCTACCCCATCCGGGTCAAACGCATAGACCATGCTTCGCGCTCTTTGAGGAAATGGATCTGCCAGCGGTCCCGAGGGGGGGATAAAGAATGCAAGGTCATCGCCAAAGTCGGAACATCCTCCGACATGGGGGTCCCCATACATACCGAAGTAGACTTTGTTAATCGTGTATGCGCTTCGATTCGTTACTCGATACACAAGAAAAATAATGTCTTCCGCAAGGGGATTATTAAACTGGAAGAACCGGCATTCGAGATCAAGTCCGAGTCCACGTTTGGTAGAATCATTGGGGAAGGGATAGTATTCATATTTTGCATTGGTGTAGTCGTCGGCGACGAAGTAGACTTCTTCGTCCGGCGAGGTGGCATCGTTGCCGAGGAATGCGGGCCATACGTATCGACCGAGTGTCGGATTGTAGAACGATTCCGGCCAGCTATGTGGCTTGCGGGTCAAGTCGCCCTGTACATCTTTGCGATGACTCCAGGCCGCTATATCAGGCTGCGATGGATCGGCAAACCCTGACTTCGGCAGCCATCCCCACTTAATTGAACCGTCGGGCGCGTATCCTCCCTGGGTTGGAAGCCACATGCCATCATCCAGAATACGGGTCGTATCGCCATTGCCGTCGATGACCTCTCCTGCAACAAGGGGGGTGAACTCAAAACCATAGCCAAGCCTGTTCCATACGAGATCGGCAACCTGACACAAGGTGTTTGGTCGTGTGATGTTTCCATAGTTGTACACAACCGTGGAAATCTTGTTGCCGTTCATGATCAGGCTTTTGATGTCCAGAGGATTTCCATCCGGCTTCCTGAATTGTCGGGTGTTGTTCTCGAGGAAATCAACAACGCGTTGCATTTCCTCAGCCGAGGCGGTCTTCGGATCGAATGTTTCCCAATTGATCTCTTGGGCGTATGCATTGCCACACATCAGGATGATCGCCAGAAGAAGAGGGTAAATGGTATTTCTCATATTCGTTGTCCTTACAAGTAGAAGTCGTTAAAACAGTATCGAAGCACCAAAGCGGACGAGCCGCGGTGCACTGACGTTCCCCGGACGGGCATAGTAGTTTGTCAAGGCACGCGCTGGTATGAGACCAATGTCGCCGCGTTGTATTCTGTTTGCAATATTGCCGAACGAGGTCGTGCTAATAGTGTACAGAGCGCTTCCCGAGCTTGCATAGACAAAAAGCTCGTTTTCAGTATCAAAGAGGTTATCCACTTGCAAATAAACCGAGAAGGAAATCGGCTCGATCGGAAAAAATTTTTCCAGTTTCAAATCGAAATTCCATTGCACCGGCTGACGGTCGCTGTTCTGGGTGAACGTAATTGGAACGACGTTCGAAGGGAATGCAGGAGTGTACGGGGTTCCGGTTCGGAAATATCCGATAATGCTTGCTGACCAGTCGTTAGGCTGGCTAAACACCAACGTTGTGGTAATCGTATGGCTCCGATCGAAATCGAGGGGAACAAGAAATGTCTCTGTCTGCTTGCCGCTCTGCTCGCTCAAGAACAGGTCAGCCTCCGGCTCAGTTCTGTTCCCGTCTGCAATCTGGAAAGTATAGTCGATCGTGCCGGAGAAAAACTCACCGGGTGCCCTTCGCTTGAGAAGCGAGATGCTGATTCCCCGCGTATTGGCAAAGGAGAGATTCGTCAGCACCCTGTACGAACGATCTCCGCGCTCGCCGGCAATGATGCGCTGCGTGAAGATGTAATCGCGAACATTCTTGTAATAGCCCGTCAGTTCGACTTTCAAATCCGGCGTAAGTCCTTGCTGCATTCCCAGCTCATACTGAATGTTCCGCTGTGGTTCCACATTCGGGTTGCCGAATGTTGGTTCACCGCGAACCGCGCGGAAGAATGGATTCTGATAAAGGCTGGAAAGATTACCGATCTGATAAAAGTGCCCATAGGAAAACCGAATGGTTCCCTGATCGGTGATCGGATACGAAATGCTGATGCGTGGGCTGAACATGTGCTTCGGCTTTGCTATAACGAGGCCGGCATCATAAAACAACTTGTCGCCGAACGCTAACTCCTGACTAACCGTGGGATTGTACCTCGCGTCCGGTTTAAAGTATTCGTAGCGAAGACCCACGTTCAAGATCATAGAACGAAACAACTCGATCTTGTCCTGGATGTAACCAGCGAGCTGTATCGGCTTGCGCGTGTAGAACGTATAGCCGCCATCGACGGTCGGTATCGTCGGCTCAAAAACCATTCCCGCGAGAATGCGTTCGAAGGTAGGTTCAAGAAGAGGCGACGTAGGGTTGACGAATTGCAGCGTGTATGATTCGATAGAAACTTTGTGAAACCTTGCCTCGGCGCCAAACTTCAATTCATGCTGGGGAAGCACCTGGCTCACGACGTCGACCTTTCCTGACCATGTTTCGGTCTTGCGAGAAAAGCGGTCCAGGTCAACGCCTCCGGTCAGATACGTTGTGTTATCGAGAGCCCGAAGAAAAATACTGGGAAGATATCTCGGATCATCAAAGTTATCGAATGCATGTTCAGTTGCCTTATCTCTAAGGAATGAACCCTTGGCCGTGTAAAAGGTCTTATCAGAAAGTGTGTGGGTCCAGTCAATTGAGTGGATAATTGATTCGCCTTTGAAGATAGCGCGTCCATCGGGCTTGAACTGAGTGTTGAAGATACTGGAGTTCCCGTCGTTCACGGGTCTTTCACTTTTGTCTGAGACGATCTCGTATTTGAGTTTGGTTGTTGGGGTCAGGCGCAAACTGAGATTCCCCTGCACGTTGTAGGATTTCCTCCAGTTCATCGCCACCGGCCTGGGCGGAGGTGCGCCAGCCCAGGGGTGGTATGAAACAGGAGGGCCAAAGAGATCGGCAGTGCCATGAATCGTAGGCCCGAAGTAATACGGGTCGGTGGAAAGTCCCCGTCGGGGATCGCCGACAGGAAACTCGTTCCTTGGGAGATAAGTATCAGTCGTCCTATAAAGTTGTTGACCATAAATGCTTCCCCCAAACCAATCGTACACAGCGGAACCATAAAACGAAATATTCGGGAGAAGTGGTCCTCCGAAGGAAACTTCTGAACGGTACACGTTATTGAATTCCTGATCGCCAATATTGTAAAAGAGATCGCTTCGCGAGCTCACGTGATCCCCGGTGAGGTGCCGGAAACTCCCCGTCCAGGCACCTCCGCCTTCTTTCGTCACGTAATTCACAATGCCGCTCAATGCACTTCCATACTCGGCGTTGAAGGTACCAACCGAAAGAGTTACCTCCTGGACAGCGTTTGTTGCAAGCGATACCGAACGGGAGTTGTTATACGGATTGTTGATGGCGAGACCGTTGAGAGTGTAGCCAACCTCGTTGCCGTATCCACCACGGACGTGAATCGAGCCGTCATCATCAACAGTTACACCGGACTGCAGTCCGAGAATTTCATCGATCGAGGTGATCGGTAGTTCGTTGATTGTTTCTGCGGTTACGCTTACGACGGGGTTCGTCAGGTCCTGCCGTATCAATGGAGTTCGCTCTCCTTGCACAACGACTGCATCGAGCTGGATGTCTCCCTGTTGCAGATTGAAATCCATCGGCGTGGTAAAGTCCGCGGAGATGCGGACGTTCCGCACAACCGTTTTTTTGTAGCCGATAAAACTTGCGACGACAGAATAGACGCCGGGAGGAATGTTGAGGATGACGTATCGTCCCTGTGCATCGGTTGATGCGCCGAGGGTAGTTCCCTCAACGACCACCGTAACGCCGGGTATTTCTTCCTTTGTTGCCGCATCACGCACAACCCCGGAGATTTTTCCGGTATTACCTGCGAGCGACGTTGAATGAACTATGGCCAGGAAGAAGAAGAGGTACAAGAAATGTGTAACAATCTTCATGGTATGCCTTCTCTATATGATATGGCGTGGAAAACCCCGTCGTCGTCATTGCACTCCCCCTAGGAGCCCCTTCCTGCGGAAGGACAAGTGATTCATCGATTATTTTCGACAAGGAATGAATCAGTGAATATGAATGGTGGACGTGAGGCAGCGATTCGTGCTAATTAAGAGTGGAAATACGATATCACTGAAAAATATAGATATTGCGCACCCCTATGTCAAGGAAAAATCTTGCTTCTCTATGAGAATTCATTAAATTTCCAATGTCTGCAGTTTAACAGTATTCGCCTCTTCAGTGTTCTCATATTTACCTATATCCCCAGGGAGGTCACATGAAACTTGTTCTCAGCTTGCTTCTCGCCGTTACAATTTCAGCTCCGTCCGCGTGGGCACAATGGCAGTGCTATTACGCTACATGGGATGAAGAAACCAACGGCACCGGCCATAACACCCCCAGCGTTGGCGTTATTGCCGATAATATTTTTGTCGCGCTGGTCTGCACTCCGGGAATTCGTAATTTCTTGATTCCGTATGTTGCCGCCGATTCGATGTTCGGCAGGTTAGACTATTACGGTTATGGGACCGTGCAGACCTCTGGCGTTTACCAAACCTGGACTGATGGTGCTTTTGATGTCGTTGCAATGAAAGATGCTTTCCAAATTGATGCAGCACCGGACGGAAAAATCTATGTTGCAAACAATGACAACAACCACAACATTCTGGTGTTCACTCTAGTCGGAGACACGATCACCGTCGTCTCGCCGTTTCTTCGCCAGGAAACAGGGCCGAACGGAATTTTTGGCATCGCGGTGAGCGACATGGGCTATGTGTTCGTGGGTCCCGATACAACAACGGGCGTTACGACCGATATCAAAGTCTATGCGCCCGTTGCGCAGTGGACTTCCAACCACAACGATCCACCGGTGACAACAATTGATTTGCCCGATGGCATTTATAAAGGCATCGCGGTGACGGGTGATGCTTCGAACCTGTTCGTCTCCGACTATGGGAACAGGCGCATCATGAAATACACGGGGTCACCAACAACCGGATATGCGCTTGATGCGGGTTTCAATTTCCAGTTGAGCCCTGGAGATACAATCCTGGACAGAACACCAAGTGTACTTGGCCTTGCGTGCCTCAGTCCTAACAACATTCTCTTTGCAGCCGTTGACTCATGGTTGGGAGGAGGCTCGGCATACGGATATGGTAGAATGTATCTCGTCAATCCATTCACCGGCACTCTCGTGGGAACGGACTCTTCTCTTAATACCATTGATGTTGCGGCATGGAATTTCGCTCTGACTGGCGGATACAATCTGCGGACAGGCGGAACAGTCCCCGGTAACGCATCGGGATACACATCGACCTATGATGTTGATTTCGATGAGAATGGCAACCTCTACAGCCAGTCGCACTATGGATGGACAGTTGAGAAGTGGGCATACACCGGCACACTTCCGATCATCACGACGAGCGTGGAGCAGATCTCTGATGCCATTCCCCAGCGGTTCACACTCCACCAGAACTATCCGAACCCTTTCAATCCTTCTACCACAATTGAATTTTCTCTTGTGGAGAAGGCCAACGTTACACTCACGGTGCACAATGTCCTCGGCCAAGAAGTGGAGACACTCTTCAATGGTGAGCGGGGAGCCGGAAGTTACCGTGTTCAATTCGATGCGAAGAATCTTCCCGGAGGAACATATTTCTATACCCTACGCGCCAACGGGCTAACGGAAATGCGAAAGATGTTGTTTATCAAGTAACGTTCTCTTTTAAGCAATGCAAAAGGCCGCTTTGCCCATTGGGTGAGCGGCCTTCTCTTTTTTGGGTTGATTCTTGTCTGCTTTTTCCACTCTTTTTCAATAGTTAATCCTTCCCCTGTTCATCACCAGTTTGGAAAATAATGCGCACATTGCTGTTGTCTCTGTTTTTGATTCTTCCGTCGTTTGCCGTCTCTCAATATGCGACTCCAAAGCGGGAATTCCGCGGCTCGTGGATTGCCACCGTGGTAAATCTAGATTGGCCGCTCTCCCCGACATCTACGCCTGACGTTCAGAAAGCCCAGTTGATTAACTTGCTGGATGATCAGCAGGAAGTCGGAGTAAATGCCGTATTGTTTCAGATCCGCTCAGAGTGCGATGCGATGTATCCATCGTCCATCGACCCGTGGTCGTACTGGCTAACGGGTCAGCAGGGAGGAGGACCGAATCCATTCTACGATCCTCTTCAGTTTGCAATCGATGAAGCCCATAAGCGCGGGATGGAACTGCACGCCTGGTTGAATCCTTACCGAGTTGTTCGAAATGTCTCCGGTTCATATTTACCGGCGCCGAACCACATTTCCGTAACGCGTCCCGACCTCGTTATTCAAATCGGCAACATCAAGTTTCTGGATCCGGGAGAACCGGATGTGCGCAACTACATTGCATCGGTGGTTGCCGATGTCGTTCGCCGGTACGATGTGGATGGTATTCATTTCGATGATTACTTCTAT
>DASWHW010000227.1:0-12569 GCA_036397975.1 Bacteroidota bacterium | reverse complement strand
AAGAAGCACCTCGGTGGGCTGCCGCCGGCGACCTATGCCACCAGGCTCGCCCTGCAGGTGAATCAGGAAACGGCAGAATCGGCTACAGTTTGACGGCGTGGACTCTAAATCAAACTGCTACTGAAATTGGGGATCACGTCGAACGCATTCGGGAAGCGGCGTGCTGGGCCCACGCCCGGCGCGCCTTCTACGAGCTGCATGAGGCAAATCAGTCCCCGATCGCCGCCGAGGCGCTGGAGAGAATCGGCGCGCTCTACGCGATCGAGGCCGAGATCCGCGGCCGCCCGCCCGCTGAGCGGATGGCAAGCCGGCAGGCGCGAGCCGGACCACTGCTCGATGCAATGCGCGAATGGTTACGTCAGACGCTCGCGCGCGTGTCGAAGAAGTCGGAGCTCGCCAAGGCCATCAGCTACATCCTCTCGCGCTGGACGGCGTTGAGCCGTTACCGCGACGATGGCCGCATCGAGATCGACAACAACGCCGCGGAGCGAGCGCTGCGGGTGGTCGCATTGGGACGCAAGAACTATCTCTTCTGCGGCTCCGACGCCGGCGGCAGCCGCGCCGCCGCAATCTACAGCCTGATCGGCACCGCCAAGCTGAACGACCTGGATCCCGAGGCCTATTTGCGCTACCTCCTCGAGCACATCGCCGAGCACCCCATCAACCGCATTGACGACCTGCTGCCCTGGAACGTCGCCGATGCCCTGCGCGGCGACACCCAACTCGAACTCGCTGCCTGACTCACTTGCCGGCCGTCAAGACGGCCTTGGCCGAACGGTTACGGAGGTTGCTCGAACGTCCAGGGCAATAACTGCCGCGCTAGGTCGACGGGCAGGAAGCGGGGAGCTGGTATCGATGTGCTAGTAGCGGGCCATGGTGGGGGTAATCGTCCACGCTTCTCAAGGGACGCACCTTTTACGCGCGATTGCCTATCTTGTTCCGGCGCGGCAAGATGTGCGGATGGTATTCATGCAGCCACGTTAGGCCAAATCGTCCCGTGCACTCGCAAGCGAGAGTACGCGAATGTCCTTCTCGAAATAGCACAAATAGGTGACTTGTGAGATCCAAGGGCATTAGGTCCCCGCATGATGTGCAGGAATCGAAGTCCACAGGTTTTGGCTTCTTACTCGTAATACTTTTCTTGGTCTTGGAGTACGGCCGCCCACAGGACAAGTTCGGTGTCATTGGCGCACTCAGACCGACCTTGGTTCTCATACCACTGATGCTTATTACATGGCTCAAGCACGGCAATATTCGTTTGGTGGCGAGTCCGCAATCTTCTTGCATTGTGCTCATGTTGTGTTTGCTCGCTCTCCACGTTCCTTTTGCGACCAACAATTTCCTGGCTTACAAGCAAACTGAAGGGTTCTTCTTGTTGCTTCCGTTTCTTATCTCTGTTGTCCTATTTGTAGACAGATATGAGAGGCTGCACGCCTTCATGAGGTGGTGGATCCTTCTGGCGTTCTACATCGCGATAAACGGCATTCTTGGTTTCGGCGTAGCGGGCTCGTCGTTTCTTGGTGACGAAAACGATGTTGCACTTTTGATAAACGTGATGTTGCCATTCGCTCTTTGTCTGTTTCTTTACGAGCGCAAGTGGATAGTGAAGCTGGCCTACATGGTTACCTCTTTGCTGTGTGTGGCGAGTATTGTTAGCTCTGGGTCTCGGGGTGGACTTGTGGGGTTGTTAGTAGTTTTGGCGGTAGTTTGGTTAATGAGTCCACGGAAAGTCCTTTCCCTGGTCTTGATAGCTGTCCTTGCGGTGGGCGTCTATGGTGTTTCAGATCAAAAATACTGGGACAGAATGGAAACTATCAAGAAAACTGACGAGGGAACCGCAAAAGGCAGATTAGACTCGTGGCAGGCGGGCTGGGACATGTTTAAGGATCATCCGTTGGGCGTGGGTCCCGGAAATTTTCCAGTCCGTTTCCCGGAATATCAACCCGCATCACTGCCGCATAACATGTGGGGAAGAGCAGCGCATTCATTGTGGTTTACCCTGTTAGCTGAATTGGGTATCCCCGGCACAATACTCTACCTGTTTCTTCTTGGAGCGAACCTGCGCGATCTCAGATATCTAAAGAAGCTGTCGATGGACAGTGATAGCCATAGATTCGCGCATGTCTTATCGATAGCGTTTATGGCGAGCCTCGCTGGCTTTTTTGCGTCAGGTACATTTTTGTCGGTTTTGTTCTATCCGCACTATTGGTACCTCTCCGCAATGATTGTCGCAACCAGGAAGATCGTTGACAATGCGGATACTTCAAAGTCAATGGCACTCGAGCGTGGGTTGGAAATCGGGAAATCCTGAGCTCAAGAAACTGCGGCGCGGGAATAGCGAAGGAGTTTCAATATCTAACGATTCGTCTACAACATGAAAGCATCGATCAAGGTTAAATCCGTGCTGGCTTCTTTCTTGCATCTCGCCGGCGTCAATTCCTGGAAGCTGGGGCGATATTCGAGGGACGATATTGCAGTCCTAGTGTACCACCGCGTAATCCCAATGAAAGAGATGGGCCCCGCTGTGCAGGCAGGAATGGTTGTTGAACCCAATACCCTAGACCTCCATCTTCGATATTTACGGAATCATTTTGAAATTATTCCTCTCTCCTATTTGGTATCGGGTCAGCACAACGATGCTCAGGATCTGCGAAAAAAGCCCTTATGTGTCCTCACCTTCGATGATGGTTGGTGCGACTTCTACGAGTATGCATATCCGATCCTCAAAGTGCATGAAGCCCCAGCGACCGTTTTCCTGCCAACGGATTTTATCGGGACTGACCGGTGGTTTTGGACAGATCGCGTAGGATGTCTATTAGACCGCATTGCTCAATCCTGGAATCTTGCGAAATGCGCTTGGCCTTTCAGCGATCCTCTACTAAGAGAACTTGCGTCCATATCGGGAACGCATGAGACGAGATTGGAAAGGGCAATTGCTCTCCTTAAACCGTATAGGATCGAGAAGATTGAGGAGGTTCTATCGGAATTATCTGCTACCTTAGGTGAGGATTCGACCCCAGCAGGTCGTGCGTTTTTGTCTTGGGAAGAGGTGCGGGAAATGTCTCGTTCTGGCCTCGTGTGTTTTGGGTCGCACACCGCCGGGCATCCGCTCCTGACGACTCTGACAGAGGAACAGGTTCAGCATGAACTGAGACAATCGATGGACGTTTTGATTGGTCACAAGGTTACAAACACTAACTTCATCTCTTTCAGTTACCCGAACGGGAGTTTTTCGGACAGATTGAGCGAAATGGTTCGGGAGGCGGGCTACCACCTGGCGGTGACCACCCAGAATGGATGGCATCGCCAGGGGGCTAACCCTTTTACAATCAAGAGGATTGCCATTCATCAGGATATGGCCTCTACGGAAGCGATGTTCGGATCGCGAATAGTCAACTTATTGTGAGGCGCATTGTGCAAGTCGCACCACGCGTTCTGGTAACTATCAAATGGAAGAGCAAAGACAGAAGATGTTAGAAGTGCTTCAGTTTAACAAGGGATTCATTCATCCCGTGAGATGGATCGACTATGGGCTAAGCCACAATTTCAGAAAAGTGCAGGCTGAGGAATTGCAGGAATGTCCGGACTGCAAATGGCGATCATTTGACGTCGTCGGACAGTACATTTATTACTCGACCTTAGTGAGCCTACGAGCGTGCACGCGATGTGGGCTGTTGTTCTCAGACAAGCGGATTGATTCTAGAGTCATCCAATCACATTTTGAGCAAGCATACAAAGACGAAGTCTATTTTCTGGATCGCAGACGCCGAATATTTGACCAAATATGCACGGTGGCTGACCTTGCTGCTGTGGAGGGAGGCAATGTCCTGGACGTTGGGGGAGCGAAGGGCCATCTGCTGGCGACGCTGAAAAAGCGCCGACCCGACCTACACGTTGTACTCAACGATCTGTCCCAAGAGGCCTGCAATTATGCGGCGCAGAAATATGGTTTTCGGACGTTATGCGGTGACGTCAACGCACTGCAGTCGAAGGCCTTCAAATTTGGTGTAATCATCATGAGTGATGTGATTTACTACGAACCAGAACTGTACAAGCTATGGAGAGCCTTACCAGATCTGATTTCGAAGAATGGGGTATTAATTATTCGGGTACCCAACCGATATCTGCTGATTCGACTGTGGCAGTTTGTGATTCGTGCGGTTGAGAGTCGTATGAAGTCGGAGATGCAAGATCACATCAAGTTCTTTAACTCAGAACACTTATATGTGTTTTCTCGTCGCTATCTTGTGACACGACTGAAGGAACTGGGTTTCACCCATGTCACTGCTGTTCCGTCCGACCTTTTAGTTAGGAATCCAGGCGACTTTTGGCGCCCTCTCTATTTTTACTTGTGCAAAATGCTTTCCATCCTTTCATTTGGCAGGTTGATTTTCACACCAAGTATGTTGGTGATAGCCAAGAACGATCAATGAAGCGATGATACGCGCCACCCGCATCCCACCAGAAATCCTTGTGCTGATACGCCCGGTTGACCTACGACTGCTCCGGGGATGCGTTGGGAATGAAAAGCCAACGCCCTCACCCGTCTGCGGCAGCAGCGGACAGCCGGATAAGGAGCGCGTCATCCGCCGCGCTCCACGCCCGCCCCGGCAAGAATCAGGGGTTGACGCCATAAGACTGACACAGGGCGCGATCTGACCGAACGACCGCGGCTCCTAAGAAACGGGGACATTTCTGCGTAATCCCCTTCGCGTCCACCGTATTACCTGCCGCTTGCTAGGTGAAGCCGCGGACCGAAAGCACGATGACGATTAGGATCTGCCATCTAATATCAGGCGACCTGTGGGCTGGAGCCGAAGTGATGGCCTTTCATCTTCTCAGGGGGCTCAGCACGCTGCCTGGGGTCGATCTTTTCGTAATTCTCCTGAACAAGGGCAGACTTTCAGATGAGCTTGAGCGTGTAGGCATACCCACGTGTATTCTTGATGAGGGCAAGCGATCATTCCTTGAAATTGTCAGGTTGGCAGCAAGGATGGTGAGGATGAAGGAACCCCATATCCTCCATTCCCACCGTTACAAGGAAAATATTCTTTCGTACCTCGTTTCCCTGACTTCAAGAGAAAACGCGGCCCTTGTCAGCACACAGCATGGTATGCCGGAGCTTTATAATGGCAGGCGGAGTCTGTTGCATCGGCTAAAGTCACACGCCAACTACAGGTTGCTTGCAACCAGGTTCGATAAGACGATTGCTGTCTCCGCGGATATCAAGGAATCATTGACTCGGGACTATGGTGTCCAGGAAAGAAATCTTGAAATCATCCGTAATGGCATTGTTATTCCTGAATTGCGCGATCACGCCGGGGAGAAGCACGGCTTCGTGATTGGTTCTGCGGGTCGCTTCGTTCCCGTTAAAGACTATCCTTTGATGGTTGAAGTTGCGAAAGAGGTGAGCGCGAAAGATCATGAGATTCGATTCGAACTTGCCGGCGATGGGCCCATGCTGGGCGACATTCAGAGGCTGATAAGTAGGTATGGATTAGAGGAGTGCTTTACGCTCAGAGGATTTGTTTCCGACGTTTGCACGTTTTATGATGGGCTTGATGTCTTTCTAAACACCTCATTGCACGAAGGAATTCCCATGAGCGTGCTCGAAGCCATGGCACACGGCGTTACGCCGGTCGTGCCCAGGGTTGGAGGCCTAGGGGAGATCATTGAAGACGGGGGGGATGGATATCTCGTGGATACTCGCAATCCACGGGACTTTGCCGAGAGGTGCTTGTCTCTCTACAACAATGGAACCCTACGGCGGAATATGGCTCGTGCGGCGCGAAAAAAAATAATCGGGCATTTTTCTCTTGAAAGAATGGTCAATGATTATCTGGATATGTATATGAGAACGGTCAAGAAAGCAGGCAGGGGAGGTGTCGGTAAATGATTCTGTGGGACAGTCAATGAAGATCAAAGACTGGTGTCGCGGAATTGGGTGTAAGGCCCGTGATCTAAGGTGGCAAGTAATTAGCGCCAGTCCATGGATTTTTTTATCTGCACGTTGGCGACGGATTGGATATACCTAAAGAGAACGCGCACAAAATGGCGGAAATGCTCCTTATTGGTTCTGTTTTTCTCATTTTCTTCTCCTATTTCGGTTATCCGTTGACACTGCTTCTGGTGGGTTGGGTGCGTGGCAGCGAGGTTAAGCGAGCCGAGTTTTATCCGTCAGTCACCTTCATTGTGACGGTTCATAATGAGGAAACTCGGATAAAGGAGAAGCTGGGGAACACGCTCAGCCTTGACTATCCAAGGGCGAAACTCCAGGTTCTTGTAGCTTCAGATGGGTCCACCGATCGCACAAACGAGATAGTTCGAGGCTATTGTGCTCAGGGGATCGAGCTTCTTGACATGCCAGATAGAATGGGGAAGGAATATGCCCAGAAGGCAGCCGTCGAGAGCGCGACAGGCGATATCATTGTCTTCAGCGATGTGGCTACCACAATGGAGATAGCAGGGCTTCGGCAGCTGGTTTCCGGTTTTGCCGATCCCACGGTGGGATGCGTAAGTAGCGAGGACCGGTTGGTCGGACGGGACGGAAAGCCAAGTGGCGAGGGGTTGTATGTGCGATATGAAATGTGGTTGAGGTCTCTGGAATCCAGGGCTGGCTCACTGGTTGGACTCAGCGGTTCGCTGTTTGCTGCCAAAAAAGAAGTTTGTGATGATTTTTCGGGCGAGATGCAGAGCGATTTCCGGACGGTGTTGAACAGCGTGAAGGTGGGGCTTCGAGGTGTCAGCGATCCCCTTGCGGTTGGTATATATCAGGACAGTGGAGATCAAAAGCGAGAATGGGACCGTAAGATTCGGACAGTGGTGCGAGGGCTCACAGTTTTCTTTCGCCACGTGGAGCTTCTGAATATTTTCCGGTATGGTCTCTTTTCATATCAGTTGTTCTGTCACAAACTCCTTCGCTGGTTAGTGCCTTTCTTCCTAATTGTGGCTTTTGTTTCCAATCTCGTGCTGCTGCATGACTCATTGGTCTACAGCGCTCTACTGCTGCTGCAGCTCTTGTGTTATGGATGTGGTGTTCTAGGATTACTAAGGCCGAAGATGCAAGATATGATCTTTGTGAGGATCAGCGTGTACTTTCTTGCGGTAAATACGTCAATATTGATTTCATGGTGGCGATACCTGAGCGGACAACGTATTGTCACGTGGGCACCGACAAGAAGGTAAGACGCATGACAGGCGTAATTGGTGTCATGCGTGCTGTGGGTTAGTGCTTCGCCATCCGCGGTCTGAACGCGAATCGCCGGTAGCCAAAGAAGCTATAAAACAAGAGCACAATCGTGGATGCAGCGACCGCGGCCACAGGCCAGACGCCCATAAGGACTAGCGCTGTATATAGTAGGAAGTTCAGGGCGGCGGCAGATAGAGCTACCGCAACATATCGGAGAACCTCGTTCCGGCTTTTCGGTGCATTGACGCGAAACGTTAACGTCCGATTCAGAGTCCAAGTCGTGAGAATAGCGGCGGCAAGCGCCGGAATGCGAGCAACCACAGGCGACACGCCTGTTTCATACAGTACAAACACCACGCCTGCATCCACGACAAAGCCGAGGCAGCCGACGACAACAAAACGGAAGAACTCCGACTTCAACGTTGTTGCTTCGGGCGCAGCTGCGAAAGACCGAGATACAGGAGCCGCTTATATTCAAGCCGTCCGCGCGCCACGCTGTCGAGGATGAGCCCGGAAACTAGCGAAATGGCCGCAAGAACCATGAGGCCGGTCGCTAGGATCGCGGTTGGAAATCTCGGCACCAGGCCCGTTTCGAGGTAGGTTTCCAATAAGGGATAAGTTAGACTCAGCGAAACGAGCGTGAGGCAGGCCGCGATCGTACCGAAGAAGCGTGCGGGCTGGATCTCTTTGTACAACAGCAGAAAGGTACCAAGTATCCGGAAAGCGTCCCGGAACGTTCGCAACTTGCTGACCGAACCCTCTTCGCGCGCGCCGTACCTAGTTTCGATCTCGGAAACCGGCATGCGAAGCTGGCTGGCATGAACCGACATTTCCGTCTCGATCTCGAATCCACTCGATATCGCTGGAAAGCTCTTCACAAACCGGCGTGAGAAAACGCGATATCCAGAGAAGATGTCGGTAAAGATCGGGCCAAACAGTTCACGATATAGGCGGTTGAAGAGCCAATTGCCGAACCCGTGTCCCGCCCGGTGTGCGTTGCTAAACACGTCGTTACGCGTGCCGACCACCATGTCCAGACGTTCTGCCAGAAGTCGCCGCACCATTTCCGGCACCACCGTCGCGTCATACGTCGCATCTCCGTCAGCCATGACGTAAATGTCTGCGTCGATATCCGCGAACATACGTCGCACAACGTTTCCCTTTCCGGGCCACGGCTCGGCGCGGACAATCGCACCCGCAGCACGTGCTCGGACGGCGGTGTCGTCGGTCGAACCGTTGTCGTACACGAAAATGCGCGCGGTAGGAAGTGCTTGATGAAAATCGCGGACCACGCGCTCGATGGTGAGACCCTCGTTGTAGCAAGGGACCAGAACAGCCACCTCAACGGCGTCGATAAATTCTTTCGGGCCAGGGAATTCAGCCGAGCCGATTGCTGAATCGCCCGTGGGCTGCAAGTCGCGTGTTTGCATTGGTATGTACGTAACTCATCATCGCCTACTCGCAAAAAACTGATTCTGCAGCTCTTCCCATTATAGACGTGAGGAATGCTACCATGTTGCCATATATAGCACGGATCGCGCCACCCCGTTTGTGCCCTGACACTTTGTCAGTTAATTACGAACGTAGAAGAATCGTAGACATACAAAAATTACGCGACCGGTGCTAGAAGGAGCCCGAAAAACAATATGTAAAAATTATTATCAAACACCTATCGCGGTTTCAACTTCAAAGTGCAACCAGTTCGATGGAAACTCAGGGATTTTCGATAACTACACGCGCATCACCTACGACAGGTTCATATTCCCGTTAGACAAGATATTTGGACAAGCTATTTGGACTTGTGATCGGGAAGTGCCTTTCTGGTAACGGGCCTAAAGATCTTAGGTCGCAGGCAAATTAGCGATACGCTCCGTAGGAATGAATATGCTCAGATCTCGAATCTTTCTAATCTCGATATTGTTTACTTTTGCTCTAGTGTTGCGCCTTGGTGTTGCTATATGGCTAGGCCTGGGAGATGCTCCCTTGTCCGGCAGCGATGCGGAAGAGTACGATCGGTACGCTTGGAATCTGGCTCAGGGTCGCGGATATCGGGGGATGAGTCCAGATGTCTCTGACCAAGACCACTTGACCGCCTACCGTACCCCAGGTACATCGCTGCTATGGGGAGCGTTGTACTCGATATTCGGTCATCGATACGAAGTTGTACGAGTTGTAAACTGTTTTCTTGGGGCTCTGTCAAGTGTGTTGCTCTTGCAACTCGGGCGCTTGTCATTCGGCGAGCGCATTGGATGGGGCGCGGCCATCGTCTGGGCTGGGTTTCCAACCTCGCTCTTTTTTTCGGCTCAGCTGGGTTCTGAGCCGCTCATGCTTGTTATGTTGTTGGGCTTTCTAGTGGCAAGTCTTCACTTTGCCCATAGTCCGACCTGGCTCGGTGCGGTGTTTGCTGGATTCCTGCTGGGCATGACCTTGTTGGTTCATCCCTCAAAAGCAATCATGCTGCCTCTGGTATTCGTTTGGGTGATCTGGCAGTTCCGCAAGCAAGCAACGAAGCTGCTATTGGGGTTTGCAATCCCGGTCGTGGCGGTAGCCGTGCTATCACCGTGGGTGATTCGGAACTACTATGTGTTCGGCGAGTTTATCCCGTTCTCAACAATGGGGGGGTCAGCCCTACTTCAAGGAAACAATCGGTTAGTCGTTACCAATCCCACTTTGCACGGCTACGTGATCTGGGACACCAAGATCCCTGAATACGCCGAATTACTCCAGAAACCTAATAATGAAATTGAGCGCGATAAAGTCGCTCGAACACTTGCTTTTGAGTGGTTAAAGGAAAATCGCGACAAATGGCCTTTTCTGATTGTGGCAAAGCTTCAGCGCGGATTAACCCCTTTTCTTCAGCCTGGGGCCCCAAAGTTGGAAGCCTATGGAATGTTGCTTTCCTGGGGCCCAGTCTTGGTATTGAGCGCTGTGGCGTTTCCAGTGACACTTATTGCCTTTCTTCGGAAAGGCGATCCAAGCTGGCTCATACATTTGGCGATCTTGCACTTCCTAGCGGTCACAGTGATCTTCTTCGGATATGCCCGATATCGCTATTCCATCGAACCGCTCGGTGTCTTGCTTGCCTTCAAAACTTTGGGGTTCATGTTCAGCAGGTTTTTCGTGACCCAAGAGAAACTGAGTAGATGATTATCATTTGATTCCGTGTCACCAAGGCTATCGGCTCAACCGCCGCACCCCCGTCCAGGCGCTATGCGACGCGCGCAGACGCAACGAATTGCCGTCGCTCGACTTCACCAACCCACAACCCGCTGAGGAGACCGCCGACACCGCTGAACTGACCGCTCGTTAAACTCAGCTCGAAAATCGGCGGGGCGGGGAAATACTGAATCTGTACAAGCGAACTCCGGCTACGGGCGGATTAATTTTCCTATATATCACTTCATAACGGGCGGATTGATTTTCCTATTTATCACTTCATTTCGGTTCAAGTCCTTCAGCTTATGACTCAACACATCAGCAACTTTACTATGTCCTGCCGCACTCCAATGAATTCCGTCAGGCAAATGCAGTTGGGTATTATGGTAATCGACATAGTCATCCAAAGCGACGTACTCAATTTCCTCCCGTTTAAGAAATTCTGAGGCAAGCTTCGCTTCGCCCATGCCGTCTACAAAAACCACCAAAAGTTTGGCTCCCGCCGACTCAGTCTCTTCTTTGAATACCCGAAGGATATGAGCGGTTATTTCTTCCGCTTTGTTGCGCGGGAATGCCTTAGGCCGTTTAGCAGAAGAGTCGGGCTGCGGCACTTTAATATGAAAGGAGTAGCGCAGACGGTTTAGTTGCGTGAGGAGATAGGAACGCCAGGCAGCCTCTACCAATGTCCGCTTAATCCAGGAAGTTCGATGCACCGGATAATTCTCGGTCTTTAGCTCACTCTTGTCCCAGACAAAAACAGGTTTGCCGTATATAAGATAGGCCTCGGTCTTAACATGGAGCGGAATATCATTTGCTGCCACTACCAGCATCACCTTGTCGGGACGATACTGTATTCCCTCTTCTCGAAACAAAAGTAGTTCTTGATCCAGGCTGTAACCGCTCACCCCCATATTTACGAACTCGGAATTCGGAAACATTCCCGTCAGACGGGAAACAAATGTATCCTTATACTCAACTCCGTAACCCCATACAAAAGAATCACCAAGGACGATAATTCGTTCTTTTTCTCCCTTCTCATAAGGAACCGCAGGTCCTCGAAACCCTTTCTCGTTAATACTAACCTGGGTATCGACGCCAAATGCCTGAAATGTCCCACTCGTTCCTGGAATATGTGCCCAACCGTAGTACGGATGATACTGCCAAAATTTGGTAATCCTAGCAGTTCTAGGTGCCCACTCCGGAAAAAGCACACGAACACTCAACTCCCCCACCGCAGCCGAGAAAACCAAACTCCCACAAAGTACTATAAGACTTACCAGCAGCTCGCGACGCCGCGACCTCCTATTGTGTTTCGCTTGAACATTTGCCTCCAAGCAGTTATTTTTATCTCTTTGAGACATTCTCCTCCATGATCCCTACGTCATTGTCAGTGCTGGTGCAGGATAGGCTGAGGAGACTTCATAGCGATGCCTAGATTTTCAATAAAAATGGTTGTTATACATCTTTCTTTCCATAATCTCTATTGAAGAAAGGTTTTGTACCACCCACTGAGAAGCCTACTCCCGCTCCACCGCGCGACCATACATTCCCCTGTCCAGTTTCTCACTTGCGCGAATGCGAGAAACTATATCATCAGCGAAACATCGCAGAGCAGTGGCTCCACCCGTTTAGACAGAAAAAGTGCCTTCGTTAAGTGTTGAACTGCGGTTCAGGGTTTTGACTCTTTTGCCAAACGCATTAGGATGAATACTCGAAGTGTCGGATGGACTCATGCTCGGTCCTTTTCGTCAGGATGCGCCGTACGCAAGGCGAGAGCACGGTGTTTCATCCTACGCCGCCTTCTTCAGCTCGCCGGTTCCGAAGTACACGTCGTCCGGCGTTCGATACTTGAGGCTCTGGTGCGGGCGGCGGGCGTTGTAGAAACCGAAGTAGCCCGTGAGCGCCTCCTTCAGTTCGCGCATCGTCTCGTGGGCGTGGAGGTAGATCTGTTCGTATTTGACGCTGCGCCACAGCCGCTCGACGAAGACATTGTCGACCCAGCGGCCCTTGCCGTCCATGTTCACGCGCACGCCCTTGGCCAGCAGCACCGCGGTGAACTCCTCGGTGGTGAATTGCGAGCCCTGTGTCAAGGACAGCCCAAATTTCCCCAGTTGTGTAAATTGAATCTTCCCCACCCGGTTCATGATTCGGTCGTTTCTTCGGCGCGCACCAGGCCGGCCTTGAGTTTTTCCTTGAGCCGGTAGGAGTTGCCGCGGATGTTGAG
>DASWHW010000226.1:0-10877 GCA_036397975.1 Bacteroidota bacterium | reverse complement strand
ACGAGAGCAGCGGCGGGTACAATTCGCTTGCCGGCTACATGACTTCGTCGCTTCGACTCGGGGAATACGGTCTTGTCACCAGCGCCTTTGATTCTATTATTATGCAGGATGAACGCCCGGCCCGGTTTCTCCCACTCTTTGCGACAGTCGGAGATGCATTTTGGGCAAGCGGCGACAGAGGCAAGGCCCGTTACCTTTACGAGCGCGTTCGGTGCTCCGATGTTTCTGTGGGTCTTACCGAAGCCGCGTCCGCGCGGTTGGCTGGGTTGAGTGATTCTGCGGCGGGTGAATTTTACCTGACCTATTTTATCTCCGCAGGTGCGGACTCCGTGAAAGCGGAGTTGCTTGACCGTGCCCTATCGAATAATTGGCTTACTCAATATTTACGGGGAAAAATATTGTTACGGGCAAAACGCTATCAAGACGCGTTGTCCGCGTTTCAGGAAACGCCTAAACCTCTCTCCGATGCGTATCTTGAGTCGCTTCGTCATCGTTCTGTCGGGGAATCACTTTTCTATCTTCGGCAATTTCAAAAAGCGAAGATCGCCTTCTGGCAGTCCCTGAATTATCTGGATTCTCCCTACTCCGAATATGTCATCAAAGATTGGGCGGAGCGGTGTGACTGGATGGATCGACGATCAGGCCAGTGATCGTACTCTTCGCCGCAAGCGCAAGAACGCGTGCCACACTTCTTCGACGGATATCTCCGCAATAAATCCGGCTTCCGGCATGACGATCTCGCATTCTGTCCGATACGGACGCCAGCTCACCGCGTTCCATTGCACTTGAGGATAGAGTCCGATGACTGGAACCCGGAAGGCATCCGCGATATGAATAGAGGAGGTGTCGGGGGAAATAAGGAGCGAAGATTGGGCAATGGTTGAGGCAAAGTGGTGAAAGCGAAGATCGAGTTGTCGATGGAGCCACGAGAATCCCGTGGATGAGATGATGTCATCTGCAAGATAGGTTTCATCGGGTGCGCTGAGGAGGACTACGACCGCTTTCATCGGATCGCTCTCAAACAGATGTAATAATTCCATCCACTTCGATTGTTGCCAGTAGCGATTACGATTTCCAGCGCTCAGGTTGATTGCAATGATAGGTTTCCCCTCGGGGTTCACTTTCGTAAACTCATCTTTTACATCGTCAGATTCATTCTTCCCTACCTCCAGGGAAGTATCCACTTCTCCATCTTGAATTTCTAATCCCAGAGCTTCGGGGATCTTTCTCATTCTCTCCATTACATGTGTCGTTTCTCTTGAAGGACAGGGTATGCGGATGTCATAGTAGCCTTGATCGTCGCCAAAAGAAAATCCAACACTTTTCCGGGCCCCACCGAAGCGGGCGAATAGGTCGCTCGTCCTGCTGGGATTGTCGTTGAAATCGATCAGGAGATCAGGTGAGAACAATCTCAGTTTGATCAGGAGAGGAATAATGTCCGCTCCCTTACGAAAAAAGCGAACCTCGTCAACGTCATTGGAGTATTGAAGAAGCTCTTTGTTTCTTGGCAGGGTGACAAGAAGGATGCGGGCACCGGGAAACGCAGAGCGGATCTTGCGAATGGCAAAGTGAGAGACGATCATATCTCCGATCTTACCGATGCGGATGATGGCAATTCTGTTGATGAAGATACTCTCGAAAGGACTGTTTATGGGATTATTGTGTTGTTCAAGCATGCCGGAAAGCAACGAGCCGCGCATGGGCGCGGCTCATTTGCATTCTATTGTGTCATAAAGGTTACTTCAAAATCATCAACTTCTTCGTTTGTGCAAAGTTCTCCGTCTGGAGCCGGTAGAAGTATGTTCCTGAAGAGAGCGAAGCAGCATTGAAGTTCACCAGATGGGTTCCACCATCAACCTCTTCATTGACAAGCGTTGCAACCAGTCTGCCGAGAATATCATACACGGTCAGAGAGACGCGTTGTTTTATTGGTATGGAATACCTGATTGTAGTCGATGGGTTGAATGGGTTGGGGTAGTTCTGGAAAAGCTCATACGTTTCCGGCAACGTTGCTACTGGATCGTCCACGCCCACTAGAACACTGTTATTGATTTGCACTCCCCATGCGTTGAGCCAACCGAAATCGCCACCCACATCATCGTTCACATGAAGCTGCCAGTAACCAAGAGCATTGGTGCCACTAAAAACGCTGTTCATGGGACTTTCGGGACGCACAATTGGGCCGATATCCACATAGCGGTTGGTTACCAAAGCGCTGTCCGCCTGGTCGTCAAAGAGAGCGATGAGGTTATCGTCCTGCCCAACCTGGAAAATGTCGGTGCAGATTTCTACGGAATCGCCATTGGGAGCAACGAGATAAGCGTCAATGTCACCATCATATGTGTGATTGATCGCCACAAAGAGGTTAACATCCGTTATCGTTACGTTTTGGTTCACGAATACGCTGTCTGGTACCATGAGCCCGGAAGTACCAACGGCTGGAATTCGACGGTCAGATGTCTTCATCCAAAAACCATTGGGAAAGTTTTGCGCATCCGCTCTGGTCATTGGAGAGACCGGTTGGTTACTGATCGTGCCTGGGTGACTGAACCTCGCATCGCCGTTGAATGTTGCCCTCGCCCCTTCTGAAATATTCTCTGTGGCAAGTCCGTCAAAATTAAATGCAACCAGTGAACCAATGGAATTTGAAAGGTCCATGGATTTGTACATAAATTGTCGGATTTGCTCTGGTGTTCTCGCAGAACTCGTAACCCGCACTTCATCTATGTAACCATTGAAGAAGTTTGTGGACCCATTTGAGGAACCAATATAGAGCGGGTTTGTATTCGTCGCACCAACAGTGCTGACCGTATTGGTCTGTTGCACACCGTTAAAATAAATGAACTTACTATTGTCCCCTTGCAGAACCGCGGCAACATGCGTCCAGCGACCTCCGGGGATCGAATCCGATGTTGTGGTGATTCCACCCGTTTGGAAAGTTACCTGGCCGCTTAATGTCAAGGAAAGCGAATAGTTGGTACCCTTACTGAGTATGACCTGCGTGCCTCCATTTCCCGCAGCAATGGGATAAACCCATGCTTCCACGGTCATCGCGCCGGTTGTGCTAAGTCTCGATTCATTCGGCACAGACAGGTAATCCCCTGCGCCATCGAAAAAGACCGATTCATTTAAGTTGATTGTGTTTGACGGACGGTTGCTTCGATTGACTTGTGTTACTCCTCTATTCACGCCACTGAGCGTACCCGTCGCCCAATTCCAGAGGAGAAACGGGTTGCCACTGTTGTCGTTATCCTCGAATGTCAATGAGTAGACAAGCCCGCTATAGATCCCGGTGTTTGCTCCGAGGGCGGTTCGCATGTAGCGCGAAATTTCGGTCTGCGTGAGTGCCCGGTTCCAAACGCGCACATTGTCCATCATCCCCGCATATCCTCCATTGAATCCGTTGCCGATCCGAAGCGAATCCATGCTGGCAGCTGGTTCGGCAGAGGACACCGTAGCGGTATTGTCTGTCGCTCCATTTATGTACGTGGTGAAAACACCGGTCGAAGCATTATACGTACCGGCGACGTGAGTCCACGTATTCACGGGCACGGATCCTGTGCCGGTTAATCGAGTGGAGACATTTGTTCGAATAGCCAATTGACCGCCGGCATTAATGTAGAGCGTATAGCCTTCTGATGCGCTCCCAGCTCTTTTTTGGACAAGTGTACCTAAGGCATTGGCGGGAGTATTCAACCAGCACTCAATTGTAAAACTTCCTGTAATATTAAGCGCAGTAGAGTTCGGGACCACAATGTAAGTCGAACCAGAAAACGATCCCGCCTGGTCCCAGAACAATTGAGCAGATGCCGGCGTGATGGTACAGCAGATCAGCGCCGCGAGCAAAAAGACGGAAATTCTTTGATACATGCAACCTCCAATGGTGTAAGTGATGGTGAGTTCGTAATGAGGATACTGCACTTTCATCAAAAAGTCAATTCATTACTACCAAAGGTCATACTCGACCATCACCATCAACGATAGAGTTCTGCCCTTTCCTTTTTTCCCCAAGCGTCATAGAGACTGACAAGTCTCTTGGCGGTTCTATGGGTTACTGAATCTCCTTCTCCATTCTGAGTTTTGAGCGCAGTATAGGAAGCGATAAGCAGGCTTTCCGCCGACGAAAAACGATTGAGTTCACCAAGACATTCTCCAAGCGCACTCTGAATAAGCAGGAGTCTGTAGCTATTCCCTGGGATTCTCGCTTCTTCCCGTGAAAGTGCTTCTCGCAGGTATGACTCTGCTTTGTTTGCCTGCTTCGCCTCCATCAATACCTCGCCCATATCAAGAAGTGAATTGGTTATGCTTGTGTGATTCTGGGGCAGTTTGTCTCGACGGATTGTCAGTGCCTGTTTGTAGAAATCAAGGGCTTGCTTGAGTTCTCCTTTTTCGCGGCAGATTCCAGCCAAACCCTCCAGCGACCTGGCTGTGGCTGGGTGGTCTTCGCCTCCGGCATTGCGATGCACGCGCAGGGCATCGTTATATCTGCCCTCTGCTTCATCGTATCGTTTTTCGCGATGAAGAAAACGGGCAAGGTGGTAATAGCTGTATCCAACATCGGCGTGATCCGGGCCAAGCATTCGCAGACGCATTGCCAATACATCGCGATAAAGTCGTTCTGTCTCAACCTTCTTTCCCGTTTTCTCAAGCATCTGTGCAAGACTGTTGATGCTATAGGCGACGTTCGGGTGTTCTTCGCCAAAGAGCTTCTTGTCCATATCCAAGCCGACCCTTTGAAGCGATTCAGCTTCGGCAAGATTTCCCCGGAAGAGAAGGAGTTGAGCCAGGTTGTAGATCGTAGTTCCGATTTCAGGGTGAGGGCCTTGAAATAGTTCTATTTGGAGTGACAGGGTTTCCCGATACAGCGACTCGGCTTCGGCTTTCTTTCCCTTCTCGTCAAGAACGAGGGCCAAATTATTCATTGCAACGGACGCTTGTTCTCGCTCCCCATCCTCGGACCACGACGCAAATGCTCTCCTATAATAGGTCTCGGCAGAATCATACTCGCCAAGATTATTCAACGTCCAGCCGAGGTTGTTCTGAACTTCCGCTAATCCACTCTGCTTTTCGGGATGACGCATGCGAATGGCAAGTGCCTCGCGGAGAGATTCCTCGGCTTCCAGATACTCCCCACGGGCAGTCAGCAGTTCCCCTATCTTATTGAGTGCAGTTGCCACCTCCGGATGATCGTTTCCATAGATTGTTCGTCGTAATGAAAGGGACTTTTGAAGGAGAGTATTCGCCTTATCAAAAACTCCAAGGCTCACGTAGACATCACCAACGATATAGAACAGCGTCGCCTGGACTTCCGGTTGCGATGCAAGCTCTTTGTCGATTCGGGCAGCTCCCTTGTCAAGAATTTCTCGAGCTGTGATGGCCTCTCCACGTGCATTATAAGGGTCTGCAGAGCCAAACAATCCGCGTAGAAATTCCGATACCTGCTCTGCCTTCTGTGCTTCCAGCATTGCTCTGTCGCGTTCTTCCGTCAGTTGAATGGTATAGAAAAAAACGAGCGTGATGATTGCGAGCATCGCCATTGCTGCAATTCCCACCCCAACCCGATGTCTTCCCACGAACTTCTGGATCCGGTAGCCGATTGTTGAAGCCCGGGCGTGGACCGGTATGTTGTTCAGGTGTCGCTGAATATCCTGGAACAGCTCTTCCACGGAGCCATAGCGCCGCTCCGGCTCCTTTCGGAGCACCATCATACAGATATTGTCGAGGTCACCCTCCAGGCGTCGGCGCAAGCGATCCGGATTTGTTCCGCGAGCCTTGCTTCGATCGCCCGGTGCTGCCTTTTCGCCCTCATCTTTTGGAGAGATGACAGCTGCACTGGGGCGCTTTGGTTCCTCCATCGTGATCACACGCTCCACATCGGACGGAGATCTTGTGGGAAAATGATACGGACGGCAGCCAGTAAGCAGTTGATAGAGTATGATCCCGAGGGAGTAAACATCGGATGACGTCCCAATCGGATCCCCTTTCACCTGTTCGGGAGATGCATATTCGGGCGTCATCACCCGCTGGCCGAGGCGCGTCAACATTTCATGTGACGATTCCTCGTCAGCCAGAAACTTTGCAATTCCAAAGTCGAGAAGCCGGACGGAGCCTTCTTCGGTAACGAGTATGTTGCTTGGTTTCAGATCGCGATGAACGACCAGATTCCTGTGAGCGTATTGAACAGCGGAACAAACCTCAAGAAAAAGTGAGAGCCGCTCTTCGATGGCGAGGTGGTGCTTATCACAATAGACGTCGATGGGAAGACCTTCCACATAATCCATCGTGAAGTAAGGGAGACCTTCGTCGGAGACGCCGCCTTCCAACAAGCGCGCTATGTGCGGATGCTGCAGGCGTGCCAGTATTTGACGTTCGGATTGAAACCGCCGGAGTACGTCACTGCTGCTCATGCCGAGCCGAATGAGCTTCAGTGCAACGTACTGCTCGAATTGACCATCCGCCCTCTCTGCAAGGAATACTGTTCCCATGCCTCCCGATCCGATCTCACGAAGTATCCTGTACGCACCTACATTCTTTCCCGCATGTGACAGCGCCGCAGCCGCAGCACTGAACGCATCCGACATCGCTCCTTCGAAGATATCATGTGACTTTTCATCTGCCTCAAGAAGAGAAGCAACCTCGTTGTAGAGCCCCTCATCGGATCCACAAACTCTCTTTATGTATAACGTCCGGTCGCGAGGAGGAAGCTTCAGTGCCTCCTCGAAGTGTGTTTGGACAAGTTGCCAGCGCGATTGATCCATGCTTTCGAAGATTTTTCGGCGGTTAGTTTGAATAAAGAGGAACGAAGATATGCGTCTAGGAAGGCTTTAGTTCACGCGTTAACCACGCCTTTGCAAGCCTCCAGTCCCGGCGCACGGTGGGAAGCGAGACGCCGAGGACTTCTGCAATCTCTTCGTGTTTTAACCCCCCGAAGAAGTGATACTCAACAACAGTCGATTGCCTCTCGCTTAATTGCTTCAAACGATCCAGGGCTTCATCCAGAGCAATGAGCTCGTCAGCACGTACTTCGCGCGCCACAGATTCTTCGTGGAGAGTTGTGACCGGACTGTCGCCACCCCGCTTCTGTGCAAGCCTGCTGTTCGCATAATTGATCAGGATTCGCCTCATTGCCTGCGCTGCAATGGCAAAAAAATGTGCTCTGTTCTTCCACGAAACCTGGTGCTGGTCAACGAGCTTCAGGTATGCCTCATGAACCAGGGCAGTCGTGTTCAGTGTATGGTCGGAACGCTCTCCGCGAAGTTTCCTGCTAGCCAGCTTCTTTAGTTCGTCGTAGACGAGTGGTAACAGCATGTCCACGATGGCCCTGTTGCCACCCGACAATTGCTCGAGCATCTGGGTAATATTTGCTTCAGACCCTATCAAATCACTGAAGATATTCTGTTTTCCAAGGTAAGTCTCCTCATGGGAAATTGCAATTAAAGTAGAAATGTTGTATCGATATTATCACTTTCGCTCCGTTTTCCTGCGTTATGAGATAGGAACTTTCTGCAATCATTCATCAATTAAGAGGGGTAATTATGAAACACACGCTCATCGGCCTTTGCTTTATCGGCCTGTCGCTGGTTGGGTGCAAGAGCGACGATAATCCGGCCAATCCAAGTGGCGGGGGGATTACCGCATTCCCGGGCAATGCGGTCACAGTAACCTCGGGCGGAACTTCCGCCGCGAGGCTAACAGGTGGAACAGCGCCATACACCATTGCAACGGCCCCCAACTCGGCGGTTGCAACAGCGCGAATCAGTGCCGATACTCTGTACGTCACTGCCGTAGCATCGGGTAGCACCTCCCTGGTCATCCGGGATGCGGCCGCGACTCCGGCAATGCTCACCATTTCCATCACTGTACCGGTAAGCAGCACTATTACCGTCAGCGGTACCGTTGTCGATTTCTTCAACCAGCCAATCGCTGGCGCGGCTGTTGTTGTGAAGGGAAAGGCTGCGGTTACAACGAACTCATCTGGTGGGTTTACTGTTACGAACGTTACAACACCGTACGATATTTCCATGGTGATTGGAAGTCAGAAGCTGGCAATAGTTTACCAGGGACTTACAAGACCCGATCCGACGCTGGTATATACATTCGGAGCATTTGGTACTTCAAACTCAGCCACCATAAGCGGGACAGTGCCTGCCGCAGTGGGAAAAACAACCCGGGTCGTATTTGTAAGCGGTGATGAGCAAGGAAGCACAATCGCAAATCAGACAACGGGTGCATACAGTTTTAACGTAACCTGGTTTTCGTCCGCTGCCTCCTTAAGCGGGATGATCCACGTGGTACGTTACACAACAGGAACAAATAACCTCCCAAGCAATTATGACGCGTTCGGAAGCCAATCGCTCACGATCAGCGATGGAGGAACATTTGCCAATAACAACTTTACCGCCGGACAGCTAACAGACCCGGTCGATCAGAATATCAGTGGTACTGTGAGCTTGCCTGCGAGCTACTCCCTCAGCTCACGCCAATTATATATACATTTTGGTCCATCTCCGATATTCATAGGAAGTGAGGGGGGAACCCTTGGGAACAATCTGAGCTACACTGTTCCTAGCATTTCGGGAGCCACTTATAGTATCTACACTAATGGGAACTCTGGCAGTCGAAGTGCGTTCTTTTTTAAATCGAATATCGCCGCTGGAACATCGGGCTTAAGCATTCCCTTGGAGACAGCGCCACAATTGAGTCTGCCGGTTAACAATGGGACAAATGTTGATACTTCAACGTCATTTTTGTTTACCCAGGGCGGCGGTTCCGGAGTGAATGTGGTGACCATTGTACCGAACTCTTCTGCCGACCCGACATTTCTCATCTTCACCAGCCAGAACATGACATCTATCCCGAATCTCTCGGCACAGGGACTCGGCCTGCCGTCGAACAGGAATTACACATGGAGAGCGCAGCAGGTATTTCCTCTCGCCAGCGTGGATGCCGCTGCTTCGGGAAGTTACGTCAATATACAGCAAGGAAGGTCAGGTGATTTCGGGCAAGGGTTTTCTGAGTCGTTCAGCTTCACCACTCGATAACCGATCACACTTACAGGATTGAAGAACGGCGGACGCAATGTCCGCCGTTTTTTTGTGAGTCAGGTAAATTCTCTCTTCAGTTAAGCCGAGGCTTCAGCACACCTCCTGCAACCGCACGGACTTTTTCGAGGACTGACCGGACGGAAAGATCCTTCATACATTCATGGTCGTACGGACACTCAAGGTGATTGCAGACAATACAGTGAAGATCAGCCTTGTGGACAAATGCTGAAGTCGTAGAATAAGGCCCATGTTTCGCCGGATCGGTTGGTCCAAAGATTCCAATCGTGGGAATGCCCATCGCTGCGGAAATGTGCATTGGTCCGGAGTCGTTCGCGAGGACGAGGGCACACATCTTCATGAATCCCGCCATCTCCCCGACGGTGGTCTTCGGGGCAAGCAACGCTGCTTCACCCAGGCCCTTCTGAATTGCCTCAGCATCCACCTCGTCACCTGGCCCCCACAATATCAAGAGCTGTACTTCAAAGTTCTTATGAAGCGCAAGGGCGATTTCTATCCACTTCGTCGGGTCGCATCGTTTCGACGCCCAACCGCCACCTGGAACAATAGCTGCGATTGGGTTTGAGTGGTTCTTTTGCCTGACCCAGAATCTCTTTGCACCTTCTTCATCCTCCGGCCTAACAACAAACTGAATCTTTTTTGAAACGATAGGAACGCCAATGGGTCTCAGCAACTCCAGGTTATGCTCTGCGGAATGAACTTCACCGCGCTCTTTGGTGGCCAGAAGATTATACGCGTACTTTCTTCCGCGATACGCGTACCCGACACGATACCTGGCTCCCGATAGCAGAGTAATCTGCGCGCTGCGCGGGTTCGTCCAGAGATCCACAACGAGATCGTACTTCTCACGGCGCAATCTCCACGCAACCGCACCGACAAACTCCGTTTTGCGCATCGTGTGCACCCGTCGCACTAGCGGATGAGATTCTACAGCAGGCTTGGCAAAGTCTTCCGTAAGATAATCGATGGATGCATCTGGAAAATGCGCTGCGAGGTTTTCCAGAACAATCGTCGAGAGTACGATGTCACCGATTCCGCGCGGCTTGATGCAAAGTATGTTGTGAATTTCTTCTGGGTGAATCAGCGGCACCGACATCTTTATCGTGTTTGTGAAAAGTTCCGTACAAGGTAGCGCGCTTGTGGGTGAAACTCAAACAATCGCTCATCGGGGGAGTATAGAGCGAAATACCTCGTTGCATTTCTCCATCATTTTGCCGTACTTTTTACACCTTTTGCACAAATTACCGAGACACACGCAGACAATTCTGAATGTTGGAGCTTTTTGATGAATACTACAATTGTTGATATTATCGCCCGGGAGATCCTTGATTCAAGGGGAAACCCAACCATAGAAGTCGATGTCGAGTTGGAAGATGGAACAACTGGAAGGGCAGCGGTCCCAAGTGGTGCCTCTACAGGTGAACACGAAGCGGTAGAGCTGCGCGATGGTGATAAGAACCGTTATCTTGGCAAGGGAGTGTTGAATGCCGTCGAGCACGTAAACAATCTGATTGCCGAAGAACTCACCGGATTGGATGCACAGGATCAGGTGGGAATCGATCGTCTCATGATCGATCTGGATGGAACCCCGAACAAATCCAAGCTCGGCGCGAATGCCATTCTTGGGGTTTCACTTGCCATTGCAAGAGCATCGTCTCTTTCCCTGGATGTTCCCCTCTATCGGTATATCGGCGGGACAAACGCAAAGTATCTTCCCACACCGATGATGAATATTCTGAATGGCGGGAAACACGCTGATAATAATGTAGACTTCCAGGAGTTCATGATCGTCCCGGTAAACGCCCCGTCCTTTGC
>DASWHW010000225.1:0-23288 GCA_036397975.1 Bacteroidota bacterium | reverse complement strand
GTGCCCGCAACAAGGAGAAGAGAGATTGGCCAAGAAACAACAATTTTCATGTGTTAGAACCCTGTTTCAATTGTGAACATATGAGTTCCGGGAAGAAACTTGTAATGAGTAAATGCATAATCGACCGAGCCGTTAAGGCCAAGACTGTTGAGCAACACACCCACTCCAGCACTCCAGTCTTCTGTATCGTAATTGAACCGATAACCACCCCGTAGAGCAAATATCTCCTGGTAAATATACTCTCCCCCGATGTTCCATTGCTCATCTGCGTCATTTGGCCTGCCGACCTGAATAACTCCGAATACTCTATGGATGCCTTCCTCATAGACGTTTACGCGAGCACCAAAACGGAGCGCTGTGGGAAGTGAATAAGTCTCATTGATGTAGCGAAGGTCTTTGCCAAGGTTGTTTACCGATATTCCGAGTCGTGTCCGGAGGACTGGAATATCATACAAGGTGCCAAAATCAAACGCGAGGACATTTGAGTTGATATCCGTGTTGTACAGATTCGAGTTGATGTATTTCAAGCTTAAACCCAACCCAAAGAGTTCACTGATTTGTCTGGCATAGGTCAACGTAAACGCAAATTCCGAAGCTCGAAACATCTCACCGGTTCCCTCCGGAAAGCCTGGCGTCGTTACACTCATGTCGTCGGTCGCAAGGGCTGTAACACCTGCTCCGATCGTCCCGATTCCAGGGAAATTAACGGCAGCCCCTACAAAGCCGTGCTGAATGTCCGCCCACCATTGATTGTATGTCCCCGAAAACGAGAAGGTTGAAATGCTGAGTGTCCCAGCGGGATTGAAAGCAATCGATGAGGCACCTTCAGCAAGGGAAACCTGCGCGTTACCGATGGCAGCGACACGCGCATTGATCGGAATCTTGAGAAACTGCGCGGTAACACTTCCCGATCGGTTACCAGCCTCGCCGGACTCTAGACCGAGAAGCATAACGGAACAAATAAGAATTCGTTTCATAATCGGCTTTCTCTTAATGCTATCGGATAATGACAAATTTCCCTGTTTGCGTTCCAAACTCCGACTCAACAGTATAGACGTAGATTCCACTCGCCAGCGCGCGATTACTATCACTGACCAACGTCATATTCTCATCTCCATCCGGAAAACTACCGGAAGTGCCGTCATGATCGACCGTACGAATCAGATCGCCAGAGAGACTGAAAACTCTGATAATACATTTTCCCGGTAGATTGATGAACTTTATGACGCGCTTGGTCTCGTCCCAATTGTTGGTCAATCCTTCATACCCACCATTTTCGAGCGTGTAACTTCTATCCGTACGGTAGGGATTTGGAACGACGCTCACCTTCCCTACCTCTTCGGAAACAGCGAAAGGAAGGTCGACAGTGAATGCGTTCGTCCGTTTTCCTGATTCCAATGGCTCGACTTCTTCGAACGTCGATGTACCATCGGGTTGTCGTACCTCGGCAAGGTTGGGAATCGACTCGGAAGTAACTGCGTATGTATAGATTTTCCCGCGAACAAGATTCGAATCCACAAATGAATATTCAAGCCCGGTATCGTACCCGAACCGAAGGGTATCAATCGTTTCAATCATATCTGTCTGACGGATAAGAGTATAACTCTCGTCCGGAACTCCCGAAGAAGACGAAGGAGGCGTTTCACTTCTCCACAATTTATATGACTCAAAATTTCTCCCACCGCGCGTTGAATCGTATCCGGGAGGCGGATTTGATCTTCTTGAAGGGTCTCTGTTCGCAAGCTGATTTGTCGAATCCCAGTTTGTTTCAGGGTCGGGTCTGCCATAGAGAATATCATCTCCAGGTTGCCATTTCCAATCAAGCTCAACTCTTCGGAATCCGACCTTTGCTCGCAAAGGTGGAGAGGGAGGCGTCGGCGGAAGCTGTATGCCTTGGTTGAGGTAAATATCCAACGCTCTCGCTGCATTTCTTTGCATGATCAAACGTGGATCCCTCGTCTGCGAAAATCCTGATACAATAGCCATGGCTATCTTCAACGTATCTTGGAGTGGATCGCCTATTTGAACGGGTCTTGGGTTTATAGTGAATGGCCCAAAAGCAAAAAGAAATCTCGTATCTGACAATGCCGGGTACTCATCCGGCTGGATTACACCAGAACTGATAACATTGTAACGAACTGCATCGGGCGTGGGAGTCTGGGGCCCCGGATACCAGCGGAATGAGTACCTGAGTGAATCAAGTCGTATTGGGGTTTGTAACAGAGTCCCACCCACTGGTGTCGATCCTCGATCAGCAGGATTGTGAATGTACGCTGTGCGAGAACTAGGATAGTAGCCCGTGAAATTTCTCAGTGGATAATTGGTCGCTGAAAGGGGGCCGACATCAGCTTCAAAGAACCATGCAATATACGCGCTATCAATCTTTTTGACCCCCTCGTTAATGATCTTGTACTCAAGGATTATGATCGCATCGGCATATGGATCATCCCACGCATAGCAACTCTGGATCACTCTCAGACGCAAAGGGAGATGAAGGCTTACCGGGTTGGTGTAATCTGTATATGTGCAATAAAGGTCGTTGTCTGAAATCGGATTGAACGGCAATGCATTCCCCCAATATGCGGACCACCCTGGAGGCTCCTCTGTGTTGTTTTTCGACGCCCTCCAAAACGTGTCTGCTGGTGAGTCGCCGGGATAAAATTCATATAACTGACCTGACCACCCCTCGTATCCGAATGTAACTGCACGGACAGGGGGTTGAGGAGTCGGACCTGTCGATGTGTCAAGTAGACCTCCCACCCAGATCCCCCCACCGAAAATATGCTCAATTGGCTGCCCAAGTGGGTATTCCAGCCCAAGTGCCCCAGCTGGCATTGCATTATTTCCTCCAGGATATCCCTGTCTGCCAAAAACACTCCGATTATCCATCCACATTCTCATTGAGAATCCCTGCTTTATGCTCCTCGTATTTGGAACGAGGACAGTGTTTGCGCTCTCGGGAGGATTTGGATCAAGCGCAGTCTTCTTTTTTTCCTCGCTATTGGAAATGTCAATTGCGAGCACAATGAGTAGGAACGTGAGAACAATGTTTAGCTTCTTCATTGGTATCGATGCCATAGTGAATATTAATCCCAATTGACCTTCACCCCAAACGCAATTTGGCGAGGTGGGCGGAACGCAAAAGGAGGAACTCGTCGATCAAACGCACTTCCACCGCCCGCCTGCCAAGGGTAGATCGTAAAATCGTCCGGAGCATAATCTCCGTAGCGTATCACCCTTCCCTCAAGACTATTGAATCCACCGCCGTTCAAGTCAACGTTCCTTCGGTTGAGGAGATTTGTAACATCAAGAGTCAAAACGAGGTTGAGCTTGTCCACGATTCGGAAACCCTTGAAGAATGAGATGTTAACCTCTGAAGTAGATGGTCCATCGGCAGAATTCTTCAGGTACAAGTTGTTCAGGTATTGTGCGGCCTGCGACGTGTTGGTTGTAAATGGTGTGTAAGGAAATCCACTACCAAAGGTCCACGCAACCGACGCACCCCAATTATCAATATTCAAACCGAAAACAGGGAAGTCATCGTTTGGTTTGATACGATACGAGAGAAAAAAGTTGAGCGTATGAGTCTGATCAAAATCGAGTCGAACCTCACGGGGAAGCCCAAAAAGCTCTGGAGAATCCTGTGCTGCCTTTGGATGCGAAGATCGTCCTTTAGCTAGTTGGAATGTGTATCCAACACTTCCGGAGAGATTTTCCCCGCCGCCCTTTGTCAGGATCACTTCAAATCCTCTCGTGCTCGCATAATCGAGGTTCACGTAGACGTCAACTGTTGGAGAGACCGGGAGGCGTCTAAACGAAGCGTAGTCAAAAATATCCTTGTAATACCCTCTGATTCCGAGGGAAAGATCGTCTGTCAATAACTGATCAAAGCCTGCCTCATACTGGATTGTCTTTTGCGGTTTGAGCCCAGGATTCCCTATGTAGTTTCCATCGAGCGTTGTCGAAATAGGATCATGAAAATACTGATCTCTGTCCGGGTACTGAAGAAAATGCCCGTAATTGAAATAGAATACTGTCCGCTCTGACACGGGATATCCAATGGCCAGACGGGGACTGAATCTTCCGCTCGTAAACTGAGAAAAGAATGATTTGTTGTCCAGCCAGTCGGCTTCGAGTCTTGATACAGCCTCCCACCTTTCCACAAACCCGGGATCAAATACCTGCTTACCAAGGTAAAGATAATCGTAGCGCAAGCCGACCCGGATGTTTAGTCCCGTGAACTCAATGTTGTCCTGGAGATAAAACGATCCTCTGCTGGGGAAGTTACCTGAAACCCAACGGGCAAAACCGTATTCCGGGAACTCTCCACGTGGAATGGAGTCAATCTTCCGGTCAGGGTCGTTCGGAAATGAAATCGAGGTGGAGGAAATATCTTCGTAATAGTATTCCATCCCCGCTTTCAGGAAATGGATCGGATGAATTTGCGAGCTATAATCGAATTTTGTGTTCCAAATTACATTCCGAGAATCACTCCAACTTTGAGAAGTGCCGAAATCTCTGAACCCATCGCCATTAATATCACCATAGAATGTTGAATATTGCGCAGGCGTTAAGCCATCCAGCGAGGAGGTCCGATGTGACTCGATTCTGCTCACATACCCTTTGAGAAGAGTATTCGTCCCAAATATGTGTGTCCACTGCAGGACATTCTGCCCCTGAATATTCTCAACGGAAGTGGTGGAATCATAACGGTCTCTATTGGTGAATGACGATGCAAGCTGGTGGGTTGTTCCACCATTTGCCCTATAGCTATAGGTAAACTGATCTGCTTCCCCGATTGAGTAATTGAGCTTTGTGTTGAAGGAGAAGTCGTTGATTTGCTTATCTGAGTAGAGGAGGCCGGCGTTTCCAAGGAAGCCGAGGATCCCGGTCAGTTTGATTCGCCGCTGAACGGGGTTGTAGAACTGGTTCGTATTAAAGGCATAGGCCCCGTCAGACTGTTCAAAGTTTGCGCTCAGGAAAAACGAGAGCTTGCCCGGGACGTTAATACCGAGTGATGGAAGAAGAAATGCAGTAATGGGTTCTGGCCCGCCAATGTTTCCGGCATAGTACCTTTCATTGAATCCATTGGAAGTAATTCCATCGGTCCGATACTGCATCGATCCCGAGTAACTGTCGCCGCCTGATTTTGTCGTAATGTTCACCACACCGGATTGTGCATTACCGTACTCCGCATCCAAGCCACTGCTTGCAACACTTACAGACTGAATAGCATTTGCTGAAACACCAAGAGCACCACCACCCCCCGATGTGCTTGTCCCGGCATATAGTTGCTGCAATTCCTGGTTCGCAGCAGCAGCACCGCTCACATCATTGACGACAACACCGTCAACAAGAATCTGAGTTTCATTTGCGCGTCCACCTCTCAAAAACAACTGACCGCCAAACTGTACGACACCCGCCTGCAAACGAAGTACATCCTCCACGCCTTTTACGTTCGGGATCGATTCGATTTTGTCTTTGTTGAATGTCTGATCACCAGCAACTTTCTTCGTATCCACAAGGGGCGGCTGACCTTCTACCGTAATTCCCTCCATCTCAATGTCCTCACTTGCCATTTTTACGTCGTAGACAGAGGTCTCGTCCGCTTGAATCTCCACCTTCTTGATTTCGATGTTTCTATAGCCGAGGAGTGAGTATCGGATTGTATAGATACCGGGAGTAATACCAGTGAGAGAATACTCCCCTTTTTCATTAGAGACGGTTCCTCTCCCACTTCCAACGACCAGAATGTTCACAAGCGGAAGAGTTTCTTTTGTTTTTACATCGCTAATCTTTCCGGTGAGATTCCCGGTTGTCCCGGAGAATGAATCCGTGGCTGACAAAATGCTCAACGAAAGAAGAGATATGATCGCTTTATTTAGCATTGCATCTCCGGCGTTAAAGTTCATTCAAATCTTGGAAGGCTTTTCTCATGGCCTGAATCGCAACAGATCTTTCCACGTAGTACAGTGGTAATCCAAAGTACACAACCGAGTAAGTCCGACATCCCGGAGCTACAGGAGGAATGCCAATGAATCTGATTCCGACCGGTTGGTTTTGGAAAGATGGGTTGTTCGAGTTTGAGTTGAAAAGGGAAATCGGCTCTCCAAATCCGCGATGGATATTGATAGAAATTCCTCTTATTACTCCTGCTACTACACTGTCAGGGTCTGGATAAGGCTTCGACTGGTCCAGAACAAAGTTTGGGTATCCAAGCAAGCCTTGCGCCCCAGCAAAGTCAAATGTATTGTTCTCAATGCCTATTGGCGCGTGGAATACGGTGTCAGCAAACGTTGTATAGTTTGAGATTATTCCCGACATATTTACCCCACCAACGACAATCAAATTGCCTCCCACATTCAGGTATTCTCGGAGCAACGACTGCTTCGTGGCGTTTACCACATAGCGAACTCCCCCGAAGCCGAGGTAATCGAGCCGTTGTTCGACAAGAAGGACAATCGTCGAATATTGGGAAATAGCTCGGCGGGATGGCCAGTTGCCGTTATTGTAAGGAACGGTGTACACGTCGAACTTTCCGGTCAGACCAAGCGAATCCATAATATCGGTGTAATATGCACGAACAGTGTTCGAGTCGGGGACGAGCGGATGGCTCGGCGGAAGTGTTCCGATATTCGTGAGGAGTTTCGGGCTATTATTGATGAAAAGTATCCTCCCCGGAAACCCCGGCTCGGCGAACTCAGGAACGACAGCAGTAAACGCTCGAGATGTATCTCGACTGATCACTCCCCATCGATTCCGTGCACGTAGATAAAAAACATGCGATTCTCCAGACGCCTGGAAATCGCTCGCTGTGATGTTCACTCCTGATATTGGCAGGAATGGAGTCCAGCTCGCTGAAGAAGTATCATCTACGGCATACGAATACTCCTGCTGGAAAGTACTTGGGTCAAGAGCAGCGAATGTAAAAGGTAATCCAGGCCACGTGTCGGTAATACAGAAAAGTGTCAGCTGATCATTCACGGGCCCGGTGACAATAATCGCTCTCGGCTCCGGAGCCGGGAGCGTCCAAAACCGAACCAATGCAGGGGTGGGATCCACAGCGTTGTTATCATCAATTGCAGCAACCTCAAAAGAATGCAAGTTGCTGTCCGCAAGAGAACTGAAAATGAATGTCCCGCGAGTTGGGGACTGATTCACAATAGGATTACTTCCGACAATCGAGTCGCCGGGAATTGGCCCTGTCGCATAGGGAACAGCGAAAGACCTTTGAGTCCCGACCGAATCATTAATGATTCTGATGGCAGAGGTATCAGTGGGGTCGGCAGGGTTAAGGTTGACCAAATAGTTATATATTTCAAACACCGAGCGAGGAGTCCCTTTGATCAGAATGGGGCTCAGTAAAGGCGCCCCGGCGATTTGGGAAATGTTCAGGACAGTTGTATATGGCGTGGTGGAAGATCCAAACCTGCTATCATCCATCCAGCGATACCTGTAAGCCACAACATACCCGTCGTTATCGTCACCAAGCCAATGAAGCGTAAACTCCGGAATCACCCCTCGCCCAATATATTGAGCAATGGAGTCATCGAGAGGAACGTTGGCGATTCGCGTCTCCGGAACGTTGTTGGGCCTTTGTGCCCCTCCAGGATTATCACAACCCCAAAGGCAAACACTCAGCAACGTGGCGATCGAAGCGAAAATAATGTTGTACATTTTTTGATTGATTGGCGTCGTCATACGTTATGACCTTTTTGCAAAAGAAATCTAGAATGTCCTGATGGAAGAAACATAGAAAAACGGTTTGTACACAAAGTCTTCCGTCCGGCGCACGAGTGAAGAATCAAGATCCAGAGTAACAGTGACAATTGTCCTGCGGTCCGTCTCAACCGGAATACTGAAAGGGGGCTGATTCGATTTCGGCAGCAATTGAGATGCCTCAGTCTCAAACGGCACAAACACACTGAAGAAACCAGGGATACCGTCGCGAACAACAGTCACGCCGACGCCCCCACCGAAGCCCAATTGATTAGGACTCAATCGAGCGGAGAAATCAAGTCCGGTATAAGTCCCCGGCGGGGCGTAGACTCTTCCCCACACGAGTGACGAATCTCTTGCCTGATCGGAAAGACAATTATAGAAATCACCAAAATCATTTCTCTGCACGGCATTGAGGTCTATGTAGATAGGGAGTTTTAAATTCCCTGGTTGGCGAATCTGCAAGCTCTGCAAGTTCAGCGTCAGGTTACTGGTTACGCCGTATGGGAGAAATGAGCCGGCCCGTGAGTTCTGAGTTCGAAAGCGTACTTCGAGAATTCCCGGGCTCGGCGAGAAGTACTCATATTGCTCGCACGAGATTCCAAGAAAAAGAATTGTTAACAAAGCAACGAGAATTGCTCCGTTAGTTCGAAGGGAAGAGATCATGTCAATCCCGCGATAATATAGAAATGAAAGACTTGAGCTTTTTTGTTGAGGTGCGACCAACCCAGGATTGCCTTACAAACCGACCGATTACCGAGGCTGCCGACCATGTTGCCTCGCGGCGAATTGTTGTTGCAGGCCGCCCAGTCAAAAATGACCGAGCTAAACTGTTTTCAATGTAGCAATTGGACATGTCCTTGTCAAGCATAAAGTCCCGTCGATTCTGTTTGTCGTTTTGCTCTACAACCCCATTCTTGACCAGAGAGTGCCCAACCCGAACCCTGCGAATTCCAAACTGAAGACTTCAGGAGAACTTATTCCTTTGGGATTAGAATCCGGTGTTCACGCCATGTTATCTTAGCCTTAGTAAACCCTTCAGCGTCTCAGCTAATTGGCCTTACGACCTGCTACGGTCGATCGTGCGAAATCGGGCTCCAACCTAGTAATGCGTTTTAGGATATCTTCGGCCTCTCTGTGACGGCCTTCCGCGCGCATAACCAACGCTAGGTTAAAAAGAATGAGATGGTTTGTGCTATCCATTTCGGATGCTCGTTCTAGGAATTTCTCGGCTTGTTCGAGGTCACCACGCCTTAAGTAGGCTACACCCAGATCCGCAATCGGTTCATAATTTGTCGAGTCGCTGACGAAAGCTCTTCTGAGAAAGACAATACCACTGTCAAGTCCACCCTGCCGGAGAAAGGTGTGTGCTAGGCCATAATATGCTTTCGACCGAATCCTCGCAATTGAAAGCCCTTCTCTTCCTTCAACAGAATATCCAAGTTCTGGCTCGTACGACGGTTGAGATTGCCGGGTCGCTTCGTAAACAACATCTCGATACATCATCCGAGCCTCGCCAATTCTCCCGTGCGACAACATGATCCCGCCTAATAGAAAGGATCCATAAAGGAACGAGTCCCTGCAATTGATCCGTCCATTAACCAGAGTTGACTCAGCCTCTGCCATAAGCCCAAGCTTCATTTTTGCCTTTGCCACAACAACGTATCCACTCCCTAAGTATGGTTTTGCGTGGATCGCTCGAAATGCGTAGTTCATTGCCGAGTCAATTCTGCCCTTCTCGAAGTTCAGTTGGGCAAGAGCAGAAAGAGCCTGGTGAGACTCTGGGAAGAAAGTGAGTTCCTTTTGGAAGGAATTGGCGGCCGCTTCGGTACTATCCATCATCCATTCAGCAACCCCTAAGCTTGCCATAACCCCTGGCAATGGCCGAGACAACGAAGCTGCCTCGCGCAAATGAACTATCGCAGAGTCGTAATTTCCTGCCTCAAGAGCTACTAGTCCGATTGCAAATTGACGGCGATCCGTTTCATGAAAGGATAATCCATAGATATTGCTATTCACGACGACCGCAAGGGCAAGGAGGGCGCCAATGTGAATAGCGAGAACTCGGAACAACTTTAATCGTGCAAGCCGCACTAACCTCACCGAAGAAAATGCAGAGCCAATGCACAACAAAGGAATAATAGGTACTCTATACCTGTCGGTTACAAAAAACATGATTGTCGCAATCATGTATATTGCCACAAACGGGAGAATAAACTTACCACCTTTCTTATGTCCTGCCAGAACAATTCCCATCAATCCCAATGGCCCTATCAACCAGAAGCCAAAAGGTAGCAACTGGAGCACCTGTGAATTTGCCCGCACGTCGTAGAAACTTTGATTATTTGGAATTTCAAGAGCGTTCCAATACAGATACAATTTTTTGAAAAGTAATTGAATGAACTTTCCCGGATTCTGCAGTCCGAAGTCGACGCCTTGTTTGTACCAATAGGCAGATTCTTCCGCGGCAGTTGGTTTGTGACCAATTTGTTTTTCTACCTGGTAGGTTGCGTCTCTATTTTCCCAGTTTGGTCCTTTTGCAAGCGGAATGCTTGAAGTGTACCCATCGGCAAGTGGATTATTACCAATGTAAAAATTGACACCCCCTTGCGATGCAATCAACACGAACGAATCAGAAACCAAGTAATTGCGAATTGTCACGGGCGCAATCACTATCGCCAGTCCGGTCAAAAATAACAGAGGTCGAGCGATATTGCTGCCACTGAGCATTTGTCTCGCATGTGATGCAATAATCCAAATTAGCAAGGGGATAAATATTAGGAAGAGAGGCCTCGTGATGCAGACGAGCCCAAACACTATTCCCAGTATGAAGACCAATTGGAATTGTTTCTTTCTTAGGATCAGAAGAAACAACCATAGCGACACAAGAACAAGAAACAAGAGCATCGACTCGAATAACAATTCTCCTTCAAAGTATACAATGAGGCCGTAGCCTGCCAGGAGAATTCCTGAGAGAATCCCGACGGATCGCGAAAACATTTGCTTGCCAATTTCCATTGTGAGCAAAACCGAAGCCACGCCAAAGATATGCTGAACGATTCTTGCTATTACATAGTCGTGTCCAAAGACGGCATAAAGAAGCCCTAGGAAATAAGGGTAGAGAGGCGCGCGAAAAAACACTTGATCTCCCATGATGTTACCAGATGCAATTGAGAGAGCCCATTTATCATGAAAGAGACCATCGAGGCGAGGATTTGCAAAGAACGGAGTGTTGATATTGTCGTCCAGATAGAGGAAACGGATGGAGGTCGCAGCACAGATGACAATGATGAAAGGCCATGTACGGCCTATAGATCCCCTGAACCTCGTTTGCACAGATGGGATGATTTTTTCCATGGATGGAAATTTCACCGAAAGGGCACCTTTCACCCGTGGCTACCTGGAAAAAGATGTGTTGTCGGGGCCGGGGGGATTCGAATACGCGACCTTGGCGACCGAAGGCGCCACGCGCTAGCCGAATGAACTTCTCTTATTCCAAGAAGATGTCGGGGCGGCGGGATTCGAACCCGCGACCTCTTGGTCCCGAACCAAGCGCGCTAGCCGGGCTGCGCTACGCCCCGATGAATAACGGCGACAAGGTACCGCAAAAACCTCTGATAATCAATGCATGGTCTGTTTCAGAAGTTGGACAATCTCTTTCGCAACATCCATTGGCTGACGAGATTCGCTCATCTCGATCCATCGAATACGCTTGTCCGCCCTGAACCACGTAAGCTGGCGTTTGGCATAGCGCCGCGAATTCTGTTTGAACAATCGAACAAATTCTTCGTGCGATACTTCTCCATTCAGAAATCGAAATGCTTCCGCATACCCAACGGTATTCAATGCATTCGTCGCAGGCGTTAATCCTCTTTTCCGGAGGCCCTCGGCCTCTTCCAAGAGGCCTTCAGCGATCATACAATCACAACGATGTTCTATTCTTTTGTACAACTCACTCCGGTCCCAATGCAAACCAAACATCTTGGCGTCAAAACTTATCTCGACGGATCCTTTCTGGAGCTCCGAAAGGGGAGCACCCGTGAGTCGATACACCTCGAGGGCCCTAATAATTCGTCGTGGCTTGGTGATATCAATGTTCTCTGCCATCATCGGATCGACCTCACGCAGGGCGTCGATAAGTGGACCAACCCCTTCGCTCTGCAGCCGAGACTCCATCTCAGAACGAAAGGCGCTATCCCCTTCCGGTGCATCTGCAAAACCATCAATGAGAGATCGAACATACAGTCCGGAACCCCCCACAACGAGAGGGACTTTACCCCGAGCAAAGACTTCGTCGATGAGTTTTCGGCCTAGTATCCCGAATGTCCCAGCACTGAAATCCTCATCCGGAGAAAGGGCATCAACAAAATGATGAGGTATTCCCTTTTGTTGTCCGAGCGAGGGTTTTGCTGTACCGACATCAAGGAGCTTATAAACCTGACGGGAGTCTGCGGAGATAATCTCCGCGCTGAGGAGACCGGCAATCTCAAGGGCAATACTTGTCTTGCCGGACGCAGTAGGTCCAACAAGAACGATGATCGAGCGGCCGTTGTTTGCGGAAGGGACCATAAAAACGGTGTGGACTTCTACTTCCACCCCATCTTGCCAACAAGAGGAACAAACTTGAACCCGTAAACCTCCGTTCGGTGGAAGATATCGCCTCTCCGTGTGCAAACGATGAGGTCCTGCATCTCCAAATCGCCTACGGGAATAACGAGCTTTCCCCCATCAACAATTTGCTTGAGGAGAGAATCGGGGACATCGGGTGCTCCGGCAGTGACGATGATACCATCGAACGGAGAGAACTCGTTCCAGCCAATCGTTCCGTCTCCCCCCTTCGTTGCAACCCGGTATCCGAATCGATCCAGTGTTTTCCGCGCTGTCGCGAGCAGCTCGAGATTTCTTTCGATGGAAAACACCCGGGCTCCCATTTCACAGAGAATCGCGGATTGATATCCGGACCCTGTTCCTATCTCGAGAATCCGGTCGCCCTCGCGAACACCAAGTGCCTGTGTCATAAACGCGACAGTATAGGGTTGTGAAATAGTTTGCCCCTTGCCAATCGGCAATGCAGAGTCTTCGTAGGATCGTTGTGTGAAAGGTTCGGGCACAAAGAGGTGTCGCTCCACTTTTGCCATTGCCCGCAAAAGTCTCGCATCAGAAATGCCCCGATCTCGGATCAACGCAATCATATCTTCTCTGTCCAGATCAAAACGGCCCACTCACTACTCCCTCGTTATGCTGTGTTCTTGACTAGTTTCCAAACTGACGTCAGTGATCGCTCCGCTTCCACGTTCAGTCGATCACGAAGTTCTTTTTTCAAAACTGCGGGAGTCAGGTTTCGTGTCATTGCTCCGTTCTCCACTATCGAAATGGTGCCTGTCTCCTCGGAGACCACCACGACAACGACATCGGTTTGCTCGGAGATCCCCAACGCAGCCCGGTGGCGTGTGCCAAGGTGATGCCCGTCCCACGAGGTAATACCGGAGAGATTAAGTGTCACGCGAGCAGCCTCTATCATTCTGTCTTTAATAATGACAGCGCCGTCATGCAAAGGGGACTTCGGATTGAAAATTGAAAGAAGCAACGAGCGACTAACGAGAGCTTCAAGGCGCGTTCCTGTTTCCACAAATGTTCGGAGTCCCGTCGCCCGCACAAAAACGATGAGAGCACCCTGCTTTTTCTTGGAAAGCTCCGTGACGGCACCAACGACCCCCTCGATGGAATCCTCCACGTTGATCTTCAGGAAAAACTGGATCACCGGGTTTCTTCCAATGAGAACGAGAAGGCGACGAAGTTCCGGCTGGAAAAGTACAATAAACGCGATTACCCAAATATCAGTGAGTGTGCGAAGAATCCAGCTCATTACCTGGAGATGCATTGCCTGAGCAACAAAGGAAAAGGCGAGAATGAGAAGAAGACCGACGAATATCTGTGCGGCAATAGTTCCCCGCATCACAAGATAGAGGCGATAGAATATGAAAGAGACAATCGCAATATCAATGAAGTCGGTGATCGAGACGGTCAGGAATCCTATCTTGAATAATTCCATTTCACTTGCTCCAGGTTTCTTCAAGAGCGTTCTTGATCTCATCAGCGACAGCCAAGGCCCGCTTTGTTTCTTTCACGTCGTGAACCCTCAGGACGTTCGCCCCATACAAAACACATGCAACTGCTGCGGCCAGCGAGCCTTCAAGCCGATCGGAAACCGGCAGATCCAGGATATTCCCGATGAAGGACTTGCGTGAGGGACCGACAAGGATCGGGTGCCCAAGTGCCCTAAACTGCGCGAGACCTTTGATTAGCTGCAGGTTCTGCCCCTGGCGTTTGCCAAAACCAATTCCGGGATCAATAAACATCTGTGCTATACCCGCTGCCTTCCCGTCCGCGAGCGCACGCTTAAAGTATGTGGTAATATCTTCAAAGAGATCGTGATAAGTCGGGTTGTCCTGCATCGATTGCGGAGTTCCCTGCATATGCATAATCACCGCAGCAGCCCCGGCGTGACCAATTGTTTCCGCCATTGCCTCATCAGCATGGAAACCGCTGATATCATTGATCATCACGGCCCCTGCGCTCAATGCTTCTGCCGCAACAGCCGACTTCGTGGTATCAATGGAGAGCGGGACATTCGTCATCGCTTGGAGCTTTGAGAGCACGGGGATGATGCGCGAAAGCTCTTCCTCCACTGAAACCGGTTGTGCACCATCCCCGTAGGTTGCTCCCTTTGGCCTGGATGATTCTCCTCCGACGTCAAGGATATCGGCGCCTTGCTCAATTAATTCCAGTCCATGTTCAACTGCGCGGTCAACATCGAAATAGCGCCCACCATCAGAAAATGAATCCGGAGTGACATTGAGTATGCCCATGAGGTACGTTCGTTCCGCAAAATCGAACGCGACACTTCCGAGTTGAAAAACACTGGGGTTTGTTATTGTCGTCATATTCATCTCAGTGAGCGGCAATATAGAGAAATGTGCCTGCTTGCGCAAGAAAGGTAAGAAACGAAAAAGGTGATCTCGCGATCACCTTTCTTTTCCTACGATTTCTTCTTCGCAAGAGAGCTCTTCCGCCTCGCGCGAGCCCGCTCTTGAGCTTTTTTATGTTTCCTGCGAACCTTCTTTTTCTTGATGTTCATCAAACCTCCGTTGGATTATAATGTATTTTGTTCTGCTGTGCTATAGGTAACCATCGTTTTGTACCACTCGGCTCAAATCACGCGCTTGCTCTAATTTTGGAAGTAGATCGCGCAGATGATCTCTCAACAAAAGAAGCCTGTCGTTTTCCTTTGGGGTTTCAAGAATCTGCTGGCGCTGAAGAAGCGAGAGTCCGGCCTTTTGTGCAAGCACAAATGAAATCTCCGAATCCTCCGGATTGAATTGTTGGAAGGGTATCCGGGACTCGAACGCTTTCTCTATAAGCTCATTATACAGTTGAATTGTCTCTGAGGCAAGACCGGCATCGACATTTTCGTCATGTGTTATGAAAAGGGAAGCGCGACCGACAATATACGGCCGGCCCTTTTCGTCAAGACTCCCGAGTGCAAAACGATCCTTCCCTGCAACAACGACATCCATCCGGCCATCTTCATATCTTTTCAGAACGGTCGAGACTCTGGCGGTGCACCCTATGGTCGCGACCTTTCCCTCGTTCACCATATTGATTCCGAACAAAGACCCTGTGTCAAGAGATTCCGCTATCAGGACTTTGTATCGATCCTCAAAAATATGGAGGGGAAGTGAAGACCCGGGAAAAAGCACTACACCAAGAGGAAAGAGTGGTAGGAGGAACTCCTCTCCAGAAGAATGTACGGATCTCTCCATGAGACAGATTAACCCCTCACCGCGATTCAATCTTCGTATTCATCATACCACGCCGACTGAATCGCCTCCAGAATCTTGTTATTGGACGCACTCGGATCATCGGCAAACGTTGGAAGTTCGACGATGAGTTTTTGAAGTTCTTCCAACTTCACAACCATCGGATCGGTATTCGGATGGCGCTCAACGAGATCCAACGCGATCTCGTCGATATCGCGCCATGTCCACTTTTTCATGGGGTCCTTCGGAGGAAAATTACTTTGCGTACTTTTTGAATCTGTCGTTAATCCGGCCCCAGTGAAGATTTCCGATGAAGTTATCGATGTACGCCGCCCGCTTTGGGCCGTCCTTGTGATAGTACGCGTGTTCGAATACGTCAACTGGAATCAATGGAATGCCGCCCCAGATTGCTCCGTAATGATGCTCATCCACCAACACATTGAGAAGCCTTTTTGAATAGAGCATGTCATACACCAGAACACCCCATCCACTCAGTTTTGCAGAAACAGCGGCGGCCTTGAAATCCGCTTTCCATGCATCTACCGAGCCGAATTCCTTTTCGATCGCTGCTTTTACTTCGGGTCCCTTCCCCATATCCCCGTCACCACCCAGTACATCCCAATAGATATCGTGAAGCACGGTACCGGCATGATTCCATGTTGTTCGCCGTTTCAACTCTCCGATAGGACTGTAGTTTCCATTCGCTCCCGCCCGGTCGGCAGTTTCCAGCCCTTTCTCGATATTGTTCAGAGCAGTAACGTATCCTTTATGATGAGTGTTGTAATGCCAATCCGATGTTTCAGCGTCAATCACTTTGCTGAGCAGCTTTTTTGCGTCCTCATCGGAATAAGGACGGGGATTGAATTTCCATTCGTATGCCATAGTGGTACTCTCCTTTTGTAATAGTTCTGAATGTAGGATTTTCGAATTGTGTATCGCGGGAACGGCAGCAAGCAGTCCGGTTGCGGCGGTCTTAACAAAGGTTCGGCGTTTCACCGACACCTCCTTTCGTTCGCCCGGTCATGGTTAATGTGGAACGCACATACATCAGACACCAAAAGATTCTCCACAACCACAGGTGCGCGTTGCTTGCGGGTTGTTGAACACAAACCCTTTTCCGTTGAGACCATCACTATAATCAAGCACCGTGCCGGCAAGATAAAAAAGACTCTTTTCATCAACGTAGAATCTCACACCTTTCACATCGAAAATTTTATCATTGTCACGCGTCTTTTCGTCAAATGCTAACACGTACGTCATCCCGGAGCACCCTCCACCCTTCACGCCGATCCGAAGGCCATGGTCTTCTGGAATCGTGTTTTCTTCCCGCAATTTCATTATTTGCTTCACCGCCTTATCAGTCAAAGTAATTCCTTCAGTTTGTTCGGCGGGTTGATTATTGAGAACATTAGGTTCGGACATAACCTTCTCTGCTTATTGTTGATTGATACATTGTCTACATTCCGAGCGTCAGGCGAGCAGCTTCACTCATCATGCTTGGATTCCATGTTGGATCCCATACCACATTCACGACGACGTCCGTTACTCCTGGAACCGCGCGAATCTTTGCTCCAACCTCTTTCGGCAAGGACTGGGCCGCGGGACAATGAGGCGAGGTCAACGTCATCGTCACGATGACCTTCCCGGAGCCATCCACTGCGATATCATAGATCAAGCCAAGCTCATGGATATTCACCGGGATCTCAGGATCGAAGCACGTTTTTACCGCCTCAGTCGCTTGCCCGTGAATAATGGTTTGTTCAACAGTACTAATGGAAGTTGAGTCGATAGTATCTTCGTTTTCTTTTTCCACTACTCATTCAGTTGTGACAGATGCTTGTTCCTTGTTTTGTATTGCCGCGCGGAGTGTGTGCCAGGGCAGACTTGCACACTTCACTCGCGCTGGAAATTCACTCACCCCCGAAAAAGCCTCAAGCTTGCCTAGCGAAGCATCGTCGGACACATCTCCATTTGCCCCAGTGACCAGGCGATGGAACCGATCGAAAAGTCTTTCAGCTTCTTCTCTTGTCTTTCCTTTTACCTCTGCGCTCATCACCGACGCGGATGCTTTCGAGATAGCGCAACCTGCACCTTGGAACGAGACGTCAGCAATGGAATCCCCGTCGAATTTCAAATATAGAGTATAGTGGTCTCCACACAAAGGGTTGTATCCTTCGATCTTTCGATCGAATGTTTCCATCTTCCGAAAGTTGCGGGGGCTTTTGTTGTGGTCCAGTATCACCTGTTGATATAATTCCCTGAGCTCAGACATTATCGCATAATCTTTATGACGTTGCGAATGCCATCGACCAATCGATCGATTTCGCCGATGGTGTTATACATTCCAAAAGAGGCCCGCGCTGTCGCCGGAATTCCAAATCGTTGCATAACAGGTTGGGCACAATGATGTCCCGTGCGAATGGCGATCCCTTCTCGATCGAGAACAGTCCCGATGTCGTGCGGGTGAATTCCGTCCAGAGTAAATGATAAGACACACGACTTTTCCCTGGCCTCTCCGATAATGTTCAAACCCTCGACTTCGCTCAACATGCTCGTCGCATAGGCAAGGAGTTCTGTCTCGTGTGTATTAATTCGGGGAAGGCCAACAGACTGAAGATAATCAATTGCAGCACCGAGTCCAATCCCTCCGCCAATGTTTGGCGTTCCCGCTTCAAACTTGAACGGGAGGTCATTGTATGTGGTTTTCTCAAACGTCACCGACTTGATCATGTCGCCGCCCCCTTGGTACGGACGCATCGATGAAAGGAGATTTTCTTTTCCATACAGAATGCCAACACCCGTTGGGCCATACATTTTGTGCGCGGAGAAAACGTAAAAGTCGCAATCGAGTTCCTGTACGTTGACCGGGTTGTGAGCAACAGCCTGTGCTCCATCGAGCAGGACGGGAATACCCTTCGCGTGCGCGAGACCGATCATTTGTTTTACAGGGTTCACTGTTCCTAGTGCGTTTGAAGCGTGTGCCAGCGCAACGATTGCTGTGTTTTCGGTAAGCAGCTTTTCGTAGGCATCAAGCAGCAGCTCACCTCTATCATTCATTGGAATCACACGGAGATCTGCCCCATTCTGCTCACAGAGAATTTGCCAGGGAACGATATTCGAATGATGTTCCATGGCACTGATCAACACCTCTTTGCCGCGAGTCACTACTTGTGCCCCGAACGAGTGAGCCACAAGATTTATTCCTTCCGTCGTGCCTCGGACAAAAACGATTTCCCGCTCAGTTCGTGCGCGAATAAAATCCTTTACAAGGATTCGCGCAGCTTCGTACGCAGCGGTCGCAGTTTCACTGAGGTAATGTACCCCGCGGTGAATATTCGAGTTTTCGTTCTCGTAATACTGCTGTACCCGCCCGATCACGCTGCGCGGTTTCTGAGTAGTCGCCGCATTATCGAGATACGCGAGGGGTTTCCCGTGTACGATCTTCGTTAGGATTGGAAAATCTTCTCGGATGGCTTCGACGTCGTAGGGGGAAGTTCTGTTCAATATGGGAGCCGTCGTATGCATCTCACTCGTCAATCGTTCTCCAGTCGTCCAAGACGGAGCTTCGACTGCAGCATCGCATCTAACTCCCTTCGCAGGGGCTCTATGCGAATCTTCGAGATCACGCTCAACGCAAAGGCACGGGTCAGCAGGTCACGCGCGTCATCAAGACTTATTCCTCGCGCACGAAGATAAAAGATTTGTTCATCATCCAGCTGTCCCACCGTTGCGCCATGCGTGCATTTTACATCGTCGGCGAAAATCTCCAACTGGGGCTTTGTATCAATTGTTGCCTCATCTGACAACAAAAGCGTCTTGTTCGTCTGCTTTGCATCGGTCTTTTGTGCGTCTTTGCGGACAAAAATCTTTCCATTGAAAACTCCGCGAGACTTGCCGTCCAGAATAGCCTTATACAATTCATGACTATCGCAGTTTGCCGAGGCATGATCAATTGTCGTATGGTTGTCAATCAACTCCTCACCGGTTCCGAGGGACAATCCATTCAGAGTGCACTCGGCATGCTCTCCACCCAGCACAACGGTAACGTTGTTTCGAATGATCAAACCGCTCAATGAGATTGCGTTGGAAGTAAAAACGCCGGAGGTCTTCTGCGTGACATGCAACCCGCTTACGTGGTACGCGGAGTCACTTTCATTGATTACTCTGTCAAACTCAACGGTAGAGTCTTCGCCGACAACAATTTCGCTAATGGTATTCGTGAAGTACGATCGATCGCGGAGGTGGTAATATCCTTCAACAATCGATACCTGTGCGTTCTTACCGACAATGACGAGGTTCCGAGGAGACGCGACTCGTGGCTGCGAATCGCCTGTCGCGATATAGAGAAGTTGAATAGGGCTCGCAATTGTTTCACTGTCAGGGACATGAATGAATGCTCCGTCGTGCATGAAGGCCGTGCTGAGAGCAACGAATCCATTGTCGTCGAAGGCTGCCGTTTTGCCGAGATGAGCTTCCACCGCCGGTTCATTGGCCTTCAGAGCATTCGCCAAACTGTCGATTGTAATTCGCCCTGGCTTTTTGTCGACGTTGGAGAATTCAGGCGAAAATAATCCGTCAATAAAAACCAGTCTTGCCCCATCAGCTTCACTCAGGAAAAATTTTTCAATCTGCGTGCGGGAGGCGCCGGTATTCGCAGATAAAGTCGACGAATGAAACCGGGTTTGCGAAATCGGGGTGACGTTCGTAAACCGCCATTCCTCATGTTTGGTGGTTGGGAAGCCCAACTCTAAGAATTTCTCCATGGCTTCGCGGCGGCGGACATGAATTGCCGACGTTGACTCGCCGTTCATGCTCTTCTCGAACGCATCAAAATGGGTCTTATATCTTTCTAACATTTCGCTCATCATCGATTCAATACCATCTCTTTTTTGTGAAATTCTACGCGCTTACCGGATCGTGATCCTTCACCCAATCATATCCCTTTTCTTCCAATTCAAGTGCAAGTTCTTTCCCGCCGGAGTGAACAAACTTTCCATCGACGAGTACGTGAACAAAATCGGGGACAATATAATTCAGCAACCGCTGATAGTGCGTCACAACAATGGTTGCATTTTCTTTCGTCCGCAGTTTATTGACGCCATCGGCAACAATCCGGAGCGCATCGATATCAAGTCCGGAATCAGTCTCGTCCAAAATCGAAAGTCGGGGCTCCAGAACGGCCATTTGAAAAATCTCGTTTTTCTTTTTTTCCCCTCCGGAAAATCCTTCGTTCACCGGCCTGCCCAAGAGACTAGTGTCGATGTGGAGAATGTCCGTCTTCTTCTTCATCAGTGCGATGAACTCGACTGCATCAAGCTCTTCCAACCCTCGATGTTTTCGGATTGCATTGAGAGCTGCCTTGAGAAAGTACGTGTTCGTAACTCCCGGGATTTCCACGGGATATTGGAACGCAAGAAAAACTCCCTCGCGAGCTCTCTCTTCGGGATCCATCTCAATAAGGTCTTTTCCTTGGTACAGAATCTGCCCTTTGGTGATTGCGTACGTTTCTCGCCCTGCGAGAACCTGTGCAAGCGTGCTTTTCCCGGATCCGTTCGGGCCCATAATAGCATGAACCTCGCCGGCACTGACTTTCAGATCAACGCCTTTAAGAATTTCTTTCCCTTGAACTGATGCGTGCAGATTTCGTATTTCTAACATGTCTTTCTTTCCTTTTTCCGCTTATAGAATTGAACTTTTAACCAACGCTACCTTCGAGGCTGATGCCAAGAAGTTTTTGCGCTTCGACTGCAAACTCCATTGGGAGTTCACGAAAGACTTCTTTGCAGAACCCGTTCACAATCATGTTAACGGAGTCCTCTGTTGAAAGGCCGCGCTGCCTGCAATAAAATATTTGATCTTCGCCAATCTTGGATGTAGATGCTTCGTGTTCCACTTTGGATGTAGTGTTCTTCACTTCAATATAGGGGAATGTGTGGGCACCACACTTATCTCCAATCAGCAGGGAGTCACACTGGGAGAAGTTGCGCGACCCTGTGGCATTTTTCTGAATCTTCACGAGACCACGGTAGGAGTTCTGACCCAACCCCGCCGAGATTCCCTTCGAGACGATCGTGCTCTTTGTATTCTTCCCGATGTGGATCATTTTGGTGCCGGTGTCAGCTTGCTGGCGATTATTCGTTACCGCAACGGAGTAAAACTCACCGACCGAATTCTCTCCCTTCAGCAGAACACTCGGATACTTCCACGTGATGGCGGAGCCGGTTTCGACCTGGGTCCAGGAGATTTTCGAATTCTTCCCTTCGCATGCACCCCTCTTGGTCACGAAGTTGTAAATACCACCCTTCCCCTCCTTATCACCGGGGTACCAGTTCTGCACCGTTGAGTATTTGATATTGGCGCCTTCAAGCGCAACAAGCTCAACAACGGCCGCGTGAAGTTGATTAGTATCTCGTACCGGAGCAGTACAGCCTTCCAAATAGCTAACAGTGCTTCCCTCTTCGGCAACAATCAAGGTGCGCTCAAACTGACCTGTATCCTGTGCGTTAATACGGAAATACGTTGACAACTCCATGGGACAACGGACACCCTTGGGAATGAAGCAGAAAGAACCATCGCTGAACACAGCAGAATTCAATGTTGCAAAGAAATTGTCAGTATACGGAACAACCGAGCCAAGATACTTCCGCACAAGATCGGGATGTTCCTGCACAGCCTCGGAGAATGAACCGAAAATGATTCCAAGCTCCTTCAGCTTTTCCTTAAAAGTGGTTGCAACCGAAACGCTGTCGAACACCGCATCGACAGCGACTCCTGCGAGCATTTCCTGCTCAGCGAGGGAGATGCCAAGCTTGTTGTAGGTCGCAAGCAACTCCGGGTCGACTTCATCCAGGCTATTGAGCTTTTTCTTTTGCTTGGGTGCCGAGTAGTAGATGATATTCTGGTAGTCAATGCTCGGATACGATACGTTCGGCCACGTTGGCTCCTTCATGCTCAACCAATGGCGAAACGCTTTGAGACGCCATTCCAACAACCACGTTGGCTCATTCTTCTTGGCAGAAATAAGTTTCACGGTCTCTTCCGTCAGTCCGCGTGGTGCGGCATCCGCTTCTATGTCGGTGACGAACCCGTATTTATACTCTTGGTTCGCCAGCTCTTCAATTGTATTTGTTTCTGTACTCATGTTTCCTTTCAGAATCTAATCGTGACTCGATTCATCATCAACCTCCAACCGGACGCGAGCTCTTGATCGGCGGGAGCGGCGGACGCTTACCCGTCGACGAGAGTGGAGCAATCTTTTCGCCTTCAGCTGCCGGAAGAGGCTTCGCAGCTTTGGGTGGTTCCTCCATTGCAGGAGGTTGCTGCTTTGGAACTGCCTCGGTCGCTGCTTTGGCAGGCGAAGGTTTGGGCGCGGCGGCGCCAACGGCAGGAGAACTCTTCAGTGGAGGAAGTCCACCAACAGGCTTTGTGCTATCCAATGGCGGAAGTCCACCAGCTGGTTTCGCGCTCTTCAGCGAAGGAAGCCCACCTGCCGGTGTTCCACTTTTCAACGGAGGAAGTCCGCCAGCGGGACGAGCTTGCACGGGAGCCCCTGCCGCCGGTTTTGGACCAGCAGGTTTCGCGGCGACCGGCTTCTTCACTGAGACCGTTTTGTATTCCGGATAATCCACCAGCCATGTTTGGCCGTCAATTTTTTTGAACACCATCTCCTTTTCAAGCTTCGAGGCAAATTCCCTTGCAATCACTTCAGCTTCGTCATATCCAACTCTCACTTGCTGCCTTCTGTCAAAC
>DASWHW010000224.1:0-15004 GCA_036397975.1 Bacteroidota bacterium | reverse complement strand
CGGAGCTCGGGATCAAACGGCTTTGGAGTGCTCTACTACAAATCGGTCGTCCCTACGGGACTCACCAGAGTTTCAGTCAGTCGATCAAGAAGCTTTTTCCCTCCATAGCTTATGCTTGACCCCGAAGGGGTCACATATCTTATGAAGTTCACTTGGCGTGAACATCAATCATAGCCAATGCCGGATCACGATGAACCCGATGTAACAAACCCGGCGTGAACATCGGTGCTGGGGGCCGCACCTGTTTGGGCATCCTTTCCGGGATGCACTCTTCCGCAACCCGCTGAAAAATGCTCAAGTGGCATTCTGCCGATTTTCTCCAATTGAAGTACGAGGCTTGCTTCAGGCCTCGCGCGACAAGTTGCTCTTTCAATCCCGGGTTTTCCAGGACTCGTCTCATCCCGAGGGCGATGGAGTACGGAACATACGGATCGACGTAGTAGACTGAATCACCGCAGACTTCGGGAATGCTTGAGACATTCGAAGCAACCACCGGACAACCAGACGCCATGGCTTCGAGCGGCGGCAGTCCAAAACCTTCATAGAACGAGGGAACCATAACCATCGCTGCCCGCCGGTAGAGTTCCGATAACTCCATTGTCGACACAGACCCTTTAATCACTACTCTCTGCGAATCGATCTTGAGACTGGCAAGATTTTCAGGGGAGAGGAGTTTTGTTCGATGAGTTTTCCCGTATCCAACGATCACCAGTGTGTGAGGAATCAGATGTTGAATCATCGAAAACGCTTTCAGAAGGCCTTTCAGATTCTTCATGGGAGCGATGCGACCGGTGAACAGGATGAAGTTCTCTCGCTGGTGGACGGAACTCTTCGCAGGCGGATGAAACTCTCTCTGAATTCCATTGGGAATAACGTGGAGCTTTGTCTCCGACACACCAAACACCTGTTGAAGCAATCCCTGAGTGTGGTATGATGGGGTGATAATCGCTTGCGCTTTCTTCAAGATGAACGGGAGGCACAAGCGAAAGAAGTAATACTGTTTCTTGTGCCACCGACGAAACAAGTAGGGAATCACATCGTGTACCATGATCACTTGTCGGCGCCGGAAGAACGCAGATTCTAGTTGGCTGGCGGCAAACAGGGGAATTGCTCTGTGTTTCCAGGAAATCCACTGCGCGACAAGAAGGCGCAAGAACTGGCCTCTGAATCCGTGATCCGGAGAGACACTTTCGCCTATCCATCTGACCGAACAGTTGTCCCCGAATCGTATTTTCTCAAGGTGACCAGCGCAGGCCCGATTCACATAAATGATAAACCGGAGATGTGTCTGAAGACCAGCTAATTCTCTGAGAATGTTCAGTGTGTAGACACTAATGCCATCCAGGTACCGGCCCACATTCGTGGCGTTGATGACCATCGTTATGGAGGAGGATCCATCGGGCTTTGATTTCATCACGCCGCCCTGCCGTTTTGTTGTCGATATTCAAGAGCCACGTCCTGCGGTTCACCATCCATCACCAGCATTCCTCCGTCCAGCCAAATCAAACGAGTACACTGCCGCACAAGGAAATCTATGTTGTGTGAAACGAGAACGGTGGTCGTCCCGGCGCTCATTAATCGCTGCATCCGCACGACGCATTTTCGTATGAAGAACTCGTCGCCGACTCCAAATACCTCATCCACGAGAAGCACCTCTGGCACAACGTCGGTTGCAAGGGCGAACGCAAGTCGTGCATACATGCCGGAGGAATAGGTTTTCACCGGCTGATCGAAGAACTCCCCCAGCTCTGAAAAGCGGATGATGTCAGGAATCTTCTTCCTGATTTCGGTCCGGGAATATCCCATGAGATGTCCCGCAAGAATGCAGTTTTCCCTTCCAGACAGATCCGGATGAAAACCAATGCCTAGCTCCAACAGCGGGACGACATGCTTGAATCCGTTGGTGTAGACCGACCCTGTCTGGGGCTCGATAACCCTCGTCAATACTCGCAACAGAGTAGATTTCCCCGCCCCATTGCGCCCGATTATTCCCACGTGTTCTCCGTCCCGGATCTCCAACGAGATGTTTGAGAGTGCCCGAAATTCCTCAGCTGCTCCACGGTGTATTATCTGCGACAGTCCTTGTTTCAGGCTTCGATGGAGAACGGCATTCCGCCGGAAACGGACAGAGACATTATCAAGTTTGAAGGCCAGGTTCTGCATGTTCACAAATAGAAGTAGAAATGTTTCTTGGTTGACCGTACTAATACATACCCTCCGCCAACAGAGCCTAGACCGACTATGGTGGTGACCACCCAATCAGTGACACTTGGCCAGGTGGAGAAGTAGATCGGTTTCTGGAACAGTGCTGCGAAGTACGTAAGCGGATGCCATTGCAAGAGTGTCGCTTGTAAAGTGTGTTCAGCAAAGATGTCCGGCCGGAAGAGAATAGGTGAAGAGAAGAAAAGGAGCATCAGCACCAACTGCACAAGAGGTTTGACATCCCGGAAAAACGTGAACAGCACCGCCGCAATCAATCCCGCACCTAAGCTTACGATACTCCACGAAATGATTGCAAACGGAAGAACCATCAGGTGGGACGTCCATGTTGGTTTGAAGAACGCATAAAACGCGAAAACGACGACGAGCGAAAAAGAGAATTCAACTGTCGCTTGCATCCATCGACTCACCGGAAGCGAGAACGCCGATACCGGAAGCTTCTTCAGGAGCCAATCGCCGGAAACTATCGACTCCATGCACGCGTTCACAACCTTCTCGAAGTATCGCCATGGCACGAGTGCAGCAAAGAGAAAGACCGCGTAGTCAGCGATATCCATCTTATTAATGATTGAGAAGACGATGCTGAGGACAGCGAGAAAGAGGGCTGGCTCAATCAGATTCCAGAGAACACCGAGAAATGTGTATCGGTACTTCAGCTTCAGCTGACTGAGTGCATACATCCACGCAAACTGAATGGCCAGGGTGTTCATGAAACGAACACCTCACTCTCGGACGGCAGAGAGGCAACCCGTTTAGACTTTCGCATCTGCTGTGAAAGAGAATTCGTCCAGCTCTCTATCGATATGTTTTCGTACAATACTGTTGCACCCTTTTGCTTGCCCAGAATCGCATAACTATAATCCTCGTTTGTTTCGACCTCCAGGTGTACATTCAGCCGATCCTGAGACAACGGAACAAGTATCTGTTCCACGCATTCTACTTCCTGCGAGTTCAGCGTTCTAAAACGATGGATGCGGATCTCGAGTTCGGTCCCGCGATGTGGCTTCGGCAAAGAGAGTTCGACTTCGAAGTGCCGCCTCGCAGAACCCAACCAGAAGTAATCAGTGTGAAAAACCGTATCATCTGCCTGCTGATTGATCTGGTCCGCAAAAAACTCCCGATGGTCGGCACAGAACCGCGACTTCTCCCCGGCAATCATAGAGTATGGATTAAGCGTGACAACGGATTTATTGAGACTCTCCGCATACTCTTTCACTCCCTTTTCCATCAACGTCCGTGTCGATGGGAGGCGATTCACTTCCAGCCCTTTTTTCCCTTGACGCTTTTGCAAAAGAAAAAGACCACAGGTAAAAGGGTGTTTTCCACGCAAGAGTTGCAGATGTGGACCCTCGCGAATGATGTCTTCCGCAAGAGTGGCAGGGTGGAAAGAATTCAGATCTCCCAAGTTCGATGGAAGCGGCCTGTTGATTCGATGGGGCGATATTGAAGCGTCGAACATCCCGATCGGCTCCAGGTCTGATTCATCAAGTATCTTTCCCATGAATTCCAGCGTGAACACATAATTGTGATCATCATGGATAACTTCATTATTGTACGAAACCTCGGTAGTCATCACGTAGAGACCGTTTTGTTTGAGCACCCTCGCGACTTCATTGAAGTGTCGTAAGAAGTCGTCATGGTGACCGATATGCTCAACCGCGCATGTGGAGTAGCAGAAATCGAAAGTCTCATTTTCGAGATCGAGAGATCGCATGTCCATGCGCTTTACAGATATATTTTGATCATCCACAGGAAAGGGCTTTTGTGACTTGACAAATACTTCAGGATCGGACGTACGGGCACAATCCCATGTTGTTTGTTCGTCGTATAGGTCCGTCACCAACAGGGAGCCCACATGGGGTGCGATCGAATAGAGAAGTCGCTCGACGCCTCCGCCTACCGAAAGCCCTTTGGATTTCGAGTGCAATTTCCCATTGTGCTTCAATGCGCGAAAGATCGAGGCGAATTCCCACTGCTTACGGTGAAAGCGAGGAGTCTCCCGTAATTGTTGAAGGATGATATCCTGAATCTCTGGATCGAACCAATCGGCCGCGTCGCAGAATTTACTTGTTACCATATGTCGACAGCCTTTCCATGGCAGAGCGAACTGCCACCTGTATTTTTTGGATTGGAATGTTTGACAGACATGCGCTCGTACGCATTTCCGTCAGTTTGCAAGGAATTTGTTCGTTTCTCCAACATGCAATGCAACCAAGCGATTCACGGACATCGATAGGTGTGCAGCGGGGATAGTCTTTTGTCCGAACCAGACCGTCGATTGGACCATAGAGCGCAACGCAGGGGATATCCATTGCGCCAGCGAAATGAACAAACGATGAATCGGGAGCAACGATAACATCGCAGCCCGATGCAATCGAAAATGCAACACGAAGAGAGACACCGCTGAGCTTTATGATGCCCGAATCTTCGTACCCTTCAATCGGTTCAGTATCAAACACGATGACGTGATACTCCTTCGCAAGTTCACGTGCAAGCTCTTTCATATGGGGGAAATCGCGATATATTTCCTCCGAACGAAGCTGTATTCCAATCACCGGCCTACCGTCGAGATTATTCTTCGCCCAAAAATCACCTTTGATTTCTCGTTCTTCATCAGAGATAAAGTAACGCGGCTGGTAATCCATCTTCCACCGGTGAATCAAGCGGACCCCCAGTGCCTTTGCGAATATCTCAATCCGATTCTTCTTTACCTTCGGTGCGATGCGCGCTTCGACGCGGGATGCAGGGCAGTCGGTAAAGTTAAACCACTTGCGGTAGCGGAGGTGATCAAGCGACGTCTCTTCGATATCGACCAATTTCACGTCAGGGTTATGCTTGAAGATGGGGAAGTATCGTTTGGGGATAGCCAGGTGGATCTCTTTCTCGGGATACATCTCTTTCAGCGCGTGCAAACCCGGGGTCATCATGAGAAGATCCCCGATGCCTCCCATCCCGCGGGTGACAAGAATGTCTCTCTTCGCGCTATGAGGGGAAATTGTTCGGGTGAGCCCAATGCCCTTCATCAACAGGGAAGTCGGCGACAGCCGTTCCCGCATTGAGCCCACCCTATAGTAATTCAGGAGGTAAATGAAACCAAGGATTGTGTAGCGTAGTGATGGTGCAATCCCCGCGAGACGCAGCACCCGCAAATCGTTGAGAGCAAAATAGACACGGTGGAGGACGTAGAGGAACCTGTTGGCAATGCCAATGTCGGAATCCAGCATTAGCTGGCGCTTTTTCCGATACGTCTTTCCGAGTTGTTCTACAAGTGTCTTTCTATTCTCCATGTTTGTGTAGAAATGTCTCAGTCCTTGAAAGAGAAGTTGCTTGTACCGCAAGACATTTCCTGTCAGCAACGAATCCCTTCCAAGCGTGAACAACAATTCCGGTATGAGATTTCTCTCCGTGATCATGTACGGTCGCTCGATCAATGAGAGCAGCAAATCTTTTGCCTCGTCAAATTTTCCGATGCAGTTGAGCGTGTGAGCCTTTCCGAGCAAGGCTCTGGAATAAAAGTGTGGAAAGTTCTTTACGCCAAGTTCAAGGGCTTCGTTGTACCAGAACAACGCCTCTTCGAGGCGGGAAAGGCGGTTCAGTTCATCTGCCCATCGGAGGAGCGTATCAAACAACTCTTTCGGAAATGAATTCAGCTCATGACAGTATCGTACGAACGATCGCACGGTATCGTCAAGAAATTGTTTCTCCTCATGCGCATCAACCTGCGCCGAGTTCGCGAGGAGTTTCCGCAGAGTGTTGATGCCGCCAATGGTGACTTCAGAAAAGACGTACTTTGTCCCGTATGACTCACGGATGTCCTCCGGGATTCGTTTGAAAACCCCGTGTGCAACGTCATGCTGACCTGAGAATGCGATAAACGCAAGATGTTCCGGTTCGGGGGTTTCTTGTGGGAGATATCGCAGCTGCGTAATCACGATGCCATTTTCCTTTGCGAGCGAGGATCAAACGGATCTGAAAGAGATTCGGAGAGAAGTTGTCTTTCTCGCACAGCAAGATCTCGGAGCATGTTATATCTGCTCACGGGAAATCCATCCGGTGCCGGCTTCGCCAACCGATTACAAACTTCCACGGCATCGCCATAGGAGCCAACGCTTTCCAGGCAATGCACCTGGCGCCAGTGGCTTTCCGGCCTCAGCTGCGGAGCAAGTCCTTCCACAAGCCGATACCATTGAAGCGCCTCCAGAAACTGACCTTCTGTCTCCAGGCAGACGGCGTACCAGTACGCTGCTTGCTGATATGGTTCAATTTTCAAGTCAACAACATCCCCATAATCAATTGCGTGACGGAACATGGTCGCCGCCTGAGAATACTCCTTTGCGTGCATCAGCAACCATCCCGCTCTGAACATGCTGTTCAATCGGCAGGCATTCGAATGAGCGATTCTGCTTGCCTCAAAATATAATCGAGTAGCTTCTTCTTTGTCCCCTGCTTCATTATGTTCCTGGCACCATGCGCAGTGAAAGAGGACATCTCCCTTGTCAAGATCGTTCCGGGAAAGACAATCTTCAAATAACTTCAGTGCGGCATGAAAGTTTTCGTTCCTTTCTTCTGCCATCGCTTGTTGGTAATTGTCCATCTCTATCCTTTTCATCTAGTTGGCGAGGGGAGACATGTAGCCTGAGTTTCGTGCGTACCCTTCAAGAAGTCCCGCAAGAATTTTACGACCACGATGAAGTCGCGATCGGACAGTTCCCATCGGGACCCCGATGAAATCTGAAATCTCTTCGTAGGTCTGACCTTCGATATCCGCGAGAATCAAAACGGTCTGATAGCATAAAGGCAGACGGTGAAGTGCATTTGAAACAGCATCGTTGAGCGAGAAATCCAGATTTGTTTCATACGATCGTTCTATCACTTTTTCTGGAAGCAAGGCAAACTCCTGTCCTTCGATGTTACCATAAAGAGGAAGAGCATGCATTCGTCGACGATGGTACAGGTTGATGTACGAATTCTTGCAAATCTGAAATAACCACGCACGGCAGTTCGAGCCCTGCTCATAGGTATGAATGTGCTTGCACGCCTTCAGCATTGTCTCCTGCACCAGATCGTTTGCGACATCGATATTTCGGCAAAGACGAAGAGCAAAACTAAAGAGTGATTGCATGTGAGGAATTGCCTCAGACTGAATTACATCCGTTGAGTTCGACATAGGAAAAATGATTTGTAAGAGAAAATGAGGATTGAACTACGGCTGCGTTAACCTAGTTCAACTCACATGCCAGGAACGATCGCTGATTGGTTATTGCCGCAAACCCTGATTTTCTGGCGAAGAGGATTTGAATTGGGGGGAAAGTGTGGCGGAGAGGGGACGGAGAGGGGGTTTGATGGTTCAAAAAGTGTGGCGTCGCGGCCACATTACGGACGATATTCGGATGGATTGATGGAGTGTTCCGACATTTTGCGATAAACCGTCTTTCTGTCTACTTCCATCAGTTTGGCAATCTGATTGATATTGCCTTTGTGCTTTTCCAACATCCGGAGAAGATATTTTTTCTCCGCATCACGGAGAATCGTTGATACATAATCCTTGAATGGAGTGTTGGGATCCGCACCAGAGCCTGATACAATGCCAACGGAAGAGGATTGCGGAAGGTCGAGTGCCATAATAACTCCCCCGGTTGCATTGATCATAGCGCGCTTCAGAAGATTCTCCAACTCACGGATATTCCCCGGCCAGTCGTAATTCATCATGTTGGTAATCGCTTCAGGCGTAAGTGAGAGTATCTGTCCGTCAGCAAGATCTGCATATCGTTTGAGTAAGTGCTCGCTGAGAAGAGGAATATCCTCCAATCGATCACGCAGGGGCGGCAAAACAATCGGAAAAACGTTGAGTCTGTAGAACAGATCCTCCCGGAAATCGCCGTCCCGCATCATCATTTCGAGATTTCGGTTTGTTGCCGTCACAACTCGTGTATTCACCGCCAGGGTAGTATTCCCTCCCACTCTTTCAAATTTCTTTTCCTGAAGCACCCGCAGAAGCTTGCTTTGGAGGGGAGGAGCGATATCGCCGATCTCATCCAGGAACAGGGTACTACCGTCCGCCTCTTCGAACTTTCCAATTCGTTGTTTGATAGCGCCAGTGAATGCGCCACGCTCATGTCCGAACAACTCACTTTCGAGCAAGTTCTCTGGAATCGCCGAGCAATTAACTGCCACAAAGGGCATGGCCTTTCGATTGCTGTTGAAATGCAAGGCACGAGCCACCAGTTCCTTTCCAGTTCCGCTGGCGCCTTGAATAAGCACCGTGACATCAGCGTCTGCGACCTTGCGAACCTTCTCAAACACCTCCTTCATTTTCGCACTCCGGCTTACCATATTGCCGAAACTGTAGGTGGTATTGAGTTCTTCGCGGAGGTACTTGAGTTCCCGATCTTTTTTCCCGGCATCCAGAGCTTTGCGCACCTTTATGATCAGTTCCTCATTGTTACAGGGCTTCGTCAGGTAGTCCAAAGCGCCCATACGCATCGCTTCAACCGCGGTCGCGATGGATCCAAATCCGGTTACCATAATCACGGGGAGTTCCGGTGCGACCTCCTTCACGTGTTGAAGAAATGCGATGCCGCTCACCATCCCCATCACGAGATCCGACAAGATGAGATCAAAGTCCTCCGTCCCCAGGAGTTTTATTCCCTCATCTCCATTCTTCGCAACCACAACTCTCCAACCTTCATCTTCGAGGAGAGTTTGCGTCGCAACCCGAAATGCATGGTCGTCATCGACCATAAGAATGGTGACGTCAGGATTGGACTGCATCATATGCTGCCTCCATAGTAATCGTAAATACCGATCCACGTCCAACCTCGCTGCGGACGTTGATGGTCCCGCCGTGTTGCTGCACAAGTCCGTAGGTCACGAAGAGTCCCAGTCCTGCGCCTCTCAATTCTTCCTTCGTAGAATAGAATGCATCGAAAATCTTATCGAGATGTTCCACAGGAATTCCTCTTCCTTGATCGATCACCTCCATACACACCTTCGTCCCTTCTTCCCTCGCCCGAAGCGTAATGGTTCCTCCTTTTGGCATAGCGTCCTTTGCGTTCAGGATCAGGTTCAGAAATATTTGCCTCATCTTATCACGGGAGCAAAGCATGGTGAGATTCTTTTTGAGAAGGTCACATTGAATCGTGATTCCCGCCTCCTGGAGGATCGGAGCGTTTAGTTCAGCAACCTCCGTAAGAAGCGCCTGCACGCTCATCGGTTCGCGTCGTATCTCTGTCATCGAACCGCGATACACATCCAGCATCTGACGGGTGAGCTTTGCCATGCGTTCGATCTCTTCGAGTGCGACGCTCAACAATTCCTGTACCTTTGGCTGACCACCGGCGAGCTTGCGGAGCGAGGTCTGCAGGAGGCTTTGAATATTGTGCACGGGATTGTTAATCTCGTGGGAAAGCTGGGCGGTCATCTTCCCGGTGACAGCCAGACGCTCCATCTTGATGAGATCATCCTGCGCCTGTTGGAGTTGTGCAAGAGCGTTCTCAAGTTCGTTGTTCCTCTGCAAGAGGCTTCTATTCAGTTCATCCAGTTGTTCTATTTTTTCCTTCAACGACAGACGCATGTCTTCAAAGCGGTCTGCAAGATAATGGAGTTCGTCGTCTGTGGTATTCCCTCCCACCGGATCAAGAGCAACGGAATGGTCAAGATTTCCCTGTTGAATTTGATTCGCGGCATCGATCAATTTGTTTGTGGGCTGAGAGATAATTTTGCGAAAGCCAATTGTCGCCACGATCATTGCAAGGACCGCAAAGATGAGAAAAATGAAAAGAGACCGCCGCCAATTCCCTTCGGCAGCGGCAGCAACCTGGGAAAATGAAATATGCAGATCGGCTGCTCCCAGGGTATACCCCAGTGGCACCGCGTGACATTCCTGACATTTTTTCGTTGCATTGAACGGGATCACTCCTCGAAACTGTTCACCTTGAGTCGAAAAAAACGGCGTCCCTGTTTCCATCGCCTTGCGTTCAACATCATCGTGCGGAACCAGGGTTTTATGTTCAGTGGCCACACGCTTCATCTTTTCGGGAGGGACGACATCCGGGCGAAGTTTCAGTTCGTTCACCAGGATATGCAGCGTGTCGAACTGGGCAAGCTTGTTGACCTGCTCCAGAAAGCCTTCATCAACCTCCAGGTTATTCACCATCATACTTACCATGGCCTCCTTGATGATGTCTGCATATACGTAGGCGGTCACCTGCGCCTGGCGGACCATTTCCACTTCCTGGAAATGATTCTGCAGGATAACGCTAGCAGTAACGAATACCAGAAACAGGGGGACAATTCCAACGGCGATCTTGCGTGACAGAGAAAAGCGTTTTATCGACTTCATGGTACGAAATGGTACGTTGCAGGTGGTGTATGAAAAAGTTAGACATCGAACTGGTCAAAATCAAACGATGCCGCCCCTTGTGAAGCAGATAAGGGATAGCAAAGTTCCCGGCTTCTTTGGTGAGGATGTTTAAACAATCGTACTACTGCTCTGCTTGACATTGGACTTACCGTTTGATACATTTGGTGCGGTATTTACACTATCACTCTTAAGGAGGACTCCCCATGGCAGAGACACCAAAGGACCGGAACACATCGCTGTTCGGAAGTTTGTTGGTGGTTGCACTTATTCCCCTTGCGGCAATTATTGGCTGCGGATCAACTGACGAATTATCCGAAGGCTGGGAAGATAGCCCCCCCGTGTCTGCGACTGCCACTCTTGAATACCGCGTCGACAGTCTCATGAACCAGAACAGAATCATGAAGCAACAAATGGATGCGCTTGCCTCGGAGAACCAGAGCCTGCGCGCACGTTCCGCCGAATTGGAAACAAAGCTGGATGAGGCGATCGCAGCAATGGAGTTTATCTCAACGCCTCCTCCCGAAGGAACGACGGAGAGTCATGCAACAGGATATGAACAGGCCCTTGCTGAGTTTCGGAACAGGAACTACCAATCTGCTATTCGTCAATTCGAGGGACTTCTTTCCGGCGGAATTAACGATAAGCTCGTCCCAAATTGTCACTACTGGATTGGCGAATCACTGTACGGACTGCGTCGGTACAGTCAGGCAATTTCTCAGTTCGAAGAAGTGTTGAAGTATGTTACGTCGGAAAAGAAAAGCTATGCACAGTTCATGATCGGCAACTGCCTCATTGCCTCGGGAAACAGAGATGCAGCGCGAGAGGCATTCAATACATTCCTGAATACCTACCCAACAAGCCCATTGCAGAAAAAAGCCCAGGAACGGCTCGCCAGTCTCTAAGCTTTAGCACCGTGAGAGAAACAAAAAGCCCCGGAACAACCGGGGTTTTTTTTTGCTCTTACAGTGAATTCAACACTATCGCTTTCCCGTCAGAAATTCCCCAGCAATACGCACCTCTTCTTGGCTCCCGATGAACAGAGGGGATTTTTGATGCAGCTCTTTCGGCTGAAGTTCGAGGATTCTCTGGGTGCCGTTTGTGGCAGCGCCTCCGGCATGCTCGACGATATATGCTAGTGGATTGTTCTCATACACAAGACGGAGTTTTCCGTCTTTGTTTTTTGCATCGCCGGGGTAGCAATACATTCCACCGTACAAAAGGGTTCGGTGCACGTCGGCGACGAGAGATCCGATATAACGCGATGAGTATGGTCTGCCTGTTGACTTATCCTCTTGCTTCATCCACTTACAGTACTTCTGCATTTCAGGCGACCAGCGCTCGAAGTTCCCCTCATTCATCGAGTAGATGGAGCCCTTCTTTGGAATACGGATATTTTCATGTGAAAGCAAAAACTCTCCGACAGTGGGATCGAGTGTAAAACCGTGAACGCCATTTCCTGTGCAGTAGACAAACATCATGCTGGAACCGAACAGCGCATATCCTGCCGCGACTTGTTTGACGCCGGATTGCAGGAGATCTTCGATCGTCCCGCCTCCGGAAGGACTGATTCGCTTATAGACAGAAAAGATCGTCCCAACCGTTACGTTGGCCTCGATGTTGCCTGACCCGTCGAGCGGATCGTAAGCCAACACGTATTTTCCGGTCGGATAATTTTCGGGTATCTTGAGAATGTCTTCATTTTCTTCCGATGCCATCACGCACAAGTGACCTCCGTGATCCATCGCTTTGTAAATAGTCTCATCCGCGAACTCGTCAAGCTTCTTCACAACGTCACCGCTCTTGTTTTTCCGGTCCGTCTGCCCAAGGATGTTGACCAATCCGGCCTTGGTGACTTCGCGCCAGACGAGTTTGACGGCCAGCGAGAGATTGTGCATGAGGCCGGAGAATTCTCCTGTGGCCCCGGGGTGGAGACGTTCCCCTTCAACAATGTGTCGCTCCAATGTCATAAATTTTGACACGGCCGCCGTGCGAGGATATTCCATAAAAAGTATCCTTTTGTGCAAGAAATACAGGTGAGTTGTGAAAACCCTCAGTGGTTAGGGGCCACCAAGGCGAGGGCATCACGATTGACGATGAGTCGTTGAATAAATCTACCGAATCACAGAACGAGTTGCAACCACACGTGAAGCTCGATTGCGATCAGGCAGAAGAAACGGCGCGAAGTTCCTGATCTTTGTACTGGAGTTGGTAGAGCTTGTAATAGATCCCCCCCTGAGCAAGCAGTTCCTGGTGTGTCCCCTTTTCCCTGATTTCACCTTTATGCATCACTATAATCTTGTCCGCTGATTGAATCGTCGAAAGTCGGTGTGCAATAACGATCGACGTCCTTCCCTGCAGCAATTTTCTGATTGCTCCTTGAATCAGCAACTCTGTTTCCGTGTCGACGCTGGATGTCGCTTCATCGAGAACAAGAACCTTCGGATCAAAGGCGAGAGCCCTGGCAAATGAAATGAGCTGTTTTTGTCCCACGGATAATGTCGAGCCTCGTTCTTTCACTTCCTCGGCATACCTCGCGGGAAGACGCTCAATGAATCTGCTTGCCCCGACGACCGTCGCCGCGTGTTCAATGCTCTCCTGCGATATGGCGCGCTCTCCAAGACTAATATTGGAAGAAATATCCCCGGAAAAGAGAAAGACATCCTGCAGAACGACGGCAATACATCTGCGCAAGTCACTCAGTCGCAGGTGCTTCACATTCACGCCATCAATCAGGATTTCTCCTTTCTGAATGTCATAGAAGCGGGACAAGAGACTGATGATGGTCGTCTTTCCCGCCCCGGTATGGCCGACGAAGGCCACAGTCTCTCCGGCTTTAATCGTGAACGAAATATCTTTGAGCACCCATTCGGGCTCATTATAGGCAAACCACACGTTGCGAAATTCAATCTCCCCTTTCACCTCCTGCAGCGTCACCGGTTCGGCCGGATCATGGATCGCGGTTTTGTCATCCAACAGCTTAAAGATCCGCTCCGACGAGGCCATAGCCGTTTGCATTACGTTGTATTTTTCGGAAAGATCGCGGATCGGACGCCAAAACATTTCATTGAATTGCAGAAATGCGATCACCGTCCCGAGAGTAATTGTAGAGCTGATTGTTCCGACGCCGGTTGAGAGAATAATCAGGGCGACCGCAAGGGCGCCGATGATTTCCACTGCAGGATAGAACACCGCATAGTAGAAGATGGACTTGATATTTGCTTCACGGTGCGCGGCATTGATGGTTTCGAACTGCCCGAACGAGCGCTCCTCACGATTGAAGACCTGGTCTACCATCATGCCGGTGATATGTTCCTGCATGAACGCATTGATCCGCGCTATTTGCAAGCGAACCTCCCGATATGCTTCGCGGGCTTTCTTCCTGAACAGGAATGTCCCGTAAAACAATAGCGGAAGAACGCTCAGCGAGATCAGTGCGAGGATCCAGTTCATCGAGAACATGAAGTAGAGAATCCCGATAATAGTAAAGACATCGCTGAACACCATCACGATCCCCGACGAGAACATATCATTCAAGACCTCAATGTCGTTCGTGACTCGAGTGATCAGCCGGCCGATGGGGTTTTTGTCGAAGAACTTCAGGCCGCGCTGTTGAAGATGCTCGAACACTTCCATCCGAAGGTCGAATATCGTTTTCTGTCCGATCCATTGTGTCAGGTACGCGTTGACATATTGAATAATGCCCCGAAGAATCATCACGCCAAGAAAGAGTAAGACCGTCCAGAGCAACCCCTGTTCATCTCGATTGGCAATATCCTTGTCAACGGCGATCTTGGTGAAATAGGGACGGACGGCTTCCATGCCGGAGACTGCAATGCTCAAGAGTATCCCCATCCCAACGTACCATTTGTACGGACGGAGGTACTTGATGAGACGCTTCATCAGCGTCCCGTCGTATGCTTTACCTAAGACTTCTTCTTCGTGCATGGTATTAGAGTTCTTCCAGCTCTTTTTCAAGAAGCTGCTTCTGATGAAGGTCTGCGTACTTGCCGCCAAGCTTCACCAGCTCGTCGTGGGTTCCCCGCTCGACAATTTCACCGTCATCCAGTACGATGATCATGTCGGCATCCTTGACGGTGGAAATGCGGTGGCTGATCAGGATGCTCGTCCGTTTGCTCATGACGCTTTTGAGACGTTTGAGAATCTCTTCTTCAGTATGCGTATCAACGGCAGAGAGAGCATCGTCGAGAATGAGTATCTTTGGTTTTCGCATCACCGCCCGCGCTATACTTGCGCGCTGTTTCTGTCCACCCGAAAGAGTAATACCCCGTTCGCCAAGCATTGTCCTGAACCCCTTGGGGAAATCATCCACATCACTCACAAGCTGCGAGATTTCGGCAGCCTCACGGACATGGTCATTCGTGCCGTTATCTGCGCCATAGCTAATGTTCTCCATAATCGAGT
>DASWHW010000223.1:0-11942 GCA_036397975.1 Bacteroidota bacterium | reverse complement strand
TTCTTATTGCGAACGGTGCACGTCCTGATCTGTTTACTTTTGCGATGTTTGGTCAACTCGAAGTTGTTAAAGCGTACGTCAATGCATCACCGGGTATCCAGCGGATCAAAGGCCCGCACGGACTAACACTGCATCATCACGCCCGGGTTGGCGGCCCAGAAAGCAGTGCAGTACTCGATTATCTGGAAACGCTTGGTGATGCAAACCTGACTCAGAGTTCCGAGCCTCTTACGCAAGACGAAAAGCAAATCTACGTCGGTGAGTATTCTTTCGGCGTTGGTCCATCCGATAGACTGATCATCAATCTCGACAAGAACGGATTTTTGGGAATCAAACGATTACCGTCGGGAACGAATCGTGCCATATTCTATCTCGGCAACCACGAATTTTATCCAACAGGGGCGCCGGCCGTTCGATTACGTTTTGATGTCCGCAATGGTTCAGCCTCGGAGTTGAGCGTTATTGATGGGAGTCCAATAGTGACGGCAGCACGCGTTTAGTTTTTCTCAGAAGACGACACACTAATTCATCCGACAAAACGATTTCTGGGGACCCAGGTGCAACATCTCTACCACTCCTTCGCGATTGCCCTGTTTTTTGTTACAACGGCACAACCGCAGACCATGCAGATACGGGAGGACTTCAATAAACTCTTCGAGGATGCCGGTGTCCCGGGATCGTTTTCATTATACGACTTGAAAAACGGGTCATACGTTCTCACCAATCCGGACCAGTTCAAGCAGCCGTTTACACCTGCTTCAACATTCAAGATCTGCAATTCACTGATCGGACTGGAAACGGGTGTTATTGAAGATGAGAATTTCGTTATCAAATGGGATGGCGTTGAACGTAGTATTAAGGCGTGGAATGCCGACCAGGATCTGAAAACCGCTTATAAGAACTCCACTGTCCCGTATTACCAGGAGCTTGCACGAAGGGTCGGGCCCGAGAGAATGTACCGGTTGCTCAGCAAGGCAGGATACGGCAATGCAGATACTTCCGGCGGGCTCGATAGGTTCTGGCTTGATGGTGGACTTCGTGTGACTCCCGAAGAGCAAATTGACTTCCTGAGGCGGTTGTACAACAACGAGCTTCCGTTTTCAAGGCGTTCCATCGAAATCGTAAAGAGAATAATGATAGAAGAAGAGCATCCTGAATACACTTTCCGCACAAAGACAGGTTGGGGAAAACAGGAGGGCGAAAACGTCGGTTGGTATGTAGGATATGTAACGACAAAGAGCAACGTGTATTTTTTTGCCACGTGTATACAAAGCCCAAGGCCGGATGAAGCCTTTGCAAGGAATAGAAAGAGCATCACAAGAACCATTCTGAACAATTTGCAGGCTATTCCGTTACCTGTGGGGAAAAAATAGTTACTTTTTGCATTTTTTCTTCGTACCCTTCATTACCAGCTTGGTTGATTATCCTCGGGGCGCACTCCGGCTTCATCCGATAGTTGCACCAGAAGAATGCTGCCACAATCCTCATCACATGATTCTCTTGAAAGGAGAACCTATGAATATTTACGTTGGAAACTTGCCCCGCCAGGCAACGGAAGACGACGTGCGACCGCTGTTCGAACCGTTTGGCAAGATCATGTCCATCAACATCATCAAGGATAAGTTCAGCCACGAGTCAAGAGGGTTTGGCTTTGTGGAGATGTCAAAAAAGTCCGAGGGCGAGGCTGCTATTGAGGCTCTGAACGGCAAGGAACTTCTCGGACAGACTCTCATGGTGAATGAAGCACGGCCAAAGTCGGAAGGTCAAGATCGCCGTGGTGGCGGTGGCGGATACGGAGGCGGCGGACGCAGAAGCGGCGGAGGTGGTGGCGGTGGGTACGGTGGCGGCAGACGTTCGTACTAGGTACTGAGCATCTGAGTATTATAGTTTTACGCGGATGTCGTGACGGGGGGGGGATTTCCCCCCAATATCCGCCTCATCGACGCGTGGATGCATCATGTTCGGCAATGGATCCTCCAATCCCCCGGCGGGCATGCGCGATCTTACGCCCAAGTTCGCAATCCTAATTGGCCTTACTCTCAATTTTTTCGTTTTGCAATTCACCCTCCCGAATCAGAAATGCATTCATTCCTAATTACCATTGACTTTTCTATCACCCCTCCATAACGTTGCACACATCTCCGTACCAATAGCGATATTTTCGGTTTGAAGACATGAACCCAACACAGGACTCAAGAGTCCATTCATTTCACATTCCAGTCCTGGGGCTGGCATTCTCCATTGATACGCCAATTCGCGTTGCACGGTACGGGATTTCATCGGTCATCTCCCTTGTGGATGATATCCTGATCGAACAGATGCGAAAGCATTACTGTGCAATGCACGGGGAGCCGTTTACTCCCATCCCAGCCAAAGATGATGACTATCGCGCACGGAGAATCACCGAGTATCTGAATCTCGTCCAACGGATTGTTCAATCTCAGATGGAAAAACTGAAGGCATCGATGTTTGAGGTCGGCAGTGATATCGTCAAGTACTTCGAAATGTTGCCGGATCGTTCTCCCTTGAAAGCGTTGTATAGCGTTATGGCGCACACAAGAGACCAGGGATCCATGGTAAGGATTCAGGAGAAGCTCCGGACAAGAATTGTTGCCGGCGCCATTGATGTGAACATCATGACCAAACTGAACAAGTCAAACTTCGGGCCGGAGGGGATTGAGCTGCATGGGGAGTACTCGGACGCGTTGGCTGCTCTCCGCGGTTTCGCCAAGAGCAATCTCAATTCTTCGGTCGTACTTTCGGCAGGATTGAATCCACGACTGTACGGTTACCTGGGGGAGTGGAGAGAATTTTACCCGGACAAACAGGGAAAACTCCAGAAGAGAATAGTTCTCAAGGTCAGCGATTATCGTTCCGCGTTCATCCAGGGAAAGTTTCTGGCAAAGAAAGGAATATGGATTTCGGAGTACCGCATCGAGTCGGGCCTGAACTGCGGCGGACATGCATTTGCCACCGATGGCCTCCTGCTCGGCCCAATCCTTGAAGAGTTTAAATCAAAGAAACAGGATCTTGTTACCGAACTATATGGTCTATACTGCGGCGCGCTTCGAGAGAGAGGATTGGATTCACCGCAAACGCCATTTCCTGTCTTGATCACAGTGCAGGGAGGAATTGGCACAGCCAGCGAAGACGGTTTTCTCCGGAGGTACTTTCATGTTGATGGGACTGGCTGGGGGTCGCCGTTCCTGCTCGTTCCGGAAGCCACGAACCTCGACGATGAGACAAGACAGAGGCTCGCTAATGCGCAGCAACACGATTTCTATCTCAGCGATTCATCACCTCTCGGAATCCCGTTTAACAACCTCAGGGGAAGCGCAAGTGAACATCGGATACGACGTCGCGTTGAAGCCGGGAAACCGGGAAGCCCGTGCACAAAGAAGTACCTTGTTTCTAATACTGAGTTCACCGAGCGGCCCATCTGCACAGCATCACGGCAGTACCAGACGCTGAAAATCAAACAGCTCGAGAGTCTGAACCTTGCGCCTGTAGAATTGAAAGAAAAGATCGACGCTGTGACACTCAAGGCTTGCCTGTGCGAGGACCTCGCAGCGACGGCATCAATTACCTGTCCTCCGCACGAAAAAGAGCTATCTCCCGCAGTTGCAGTGTGCCCCGGACCGAACCTTGCGTTCTTCTCAAAGATATGTTCGCTGGAAGAAATGGTGGGACACATTTACGGCCGGACACAACTGCTCTCAAGTCTTGATCGTCCGAACGTGTTCATCAACGAGGTACGGTTGTATGCGGACTACCTTAAGAATGAAATCAATAAGAAACTTGATTCGTTCACCGCGAAGGAGCAGAAATACTTTAGCGAGTTTAAGTCGAACATGCTCGAAGGGATTGCCTATTACAAGTCTATAGTTCCGAAACTTTCCGAGGAGGCAGAACTCTACCGCAAGCGAATGCACGAAGAACTGCTGCAGTTGGAGCAGGAACTGCTGGAGCTGATGATACCGGCAGCCCGGTCATAGCGGGAGTTGGTTGGGCTAATCCAACGCCTGACCTTGGCATTCTCTCCACAATTCCACATCCGCTCCTGTAACAAAGTCCCTCCGGGAACCTACCGACTAAAAATGTGGCATGAAAGCGTTGCCGTAACGAAAACAAGGTTACCGTTCCTCCAAACGGCGAGGTCACCGTCGACTTTGAATTAGTCCTGCGCTGAACGATTGGGCGCACAATGCCCTTGACTTTCCTCTTTTTCCTTCACGCGATACTCCCCAATAATCTCCCTCAAAAACGTCTTCGTACTCTCAGGAAAATCCGCGTCCACCATCCAGCGGGCATAGTCGAGGTTTTCTTTCACGCGCACTCCTTTATGACGTCCAAAGTTGAAGACGATCTCTCCATCGTCGTCGCGGGCAACGCGTCGGGGGAAGTCAACCGTGTCTGCCCTCTTGCAGAACTCATGCAGCTCGTCCACCGTGGAGCCGAGATCGTCGTAGCGCTCCAATTGGCTTGCGAAGACTTCGAGCGTTGCTTCGGCGTCTGATTGTGCGTCATGGGCATTCGTCAACTCTTTGTCGCAGTAGAACTTGTATGCAGCGCTTAGCGTCCGCTCTTCCTTCTTGTGGAAAATGGTCTGTACATCGATCAGCTTGCTTTCCGGTTCGGGGAATTTCAACCCGCACCGCGCGAACTCTTCGGCGAGCATCGGAAGGTCAAAATAATTCGAGTTAAATCCGGCGATGTCGGATCCTGCGAAGAAATCAAAAATCCCCTTTGCATATTGGAGGAACGCCGGCTCATTGGCCACTGCTTCATCCGAAATACCATGTATCGCCGTGGAGCCGGCAGGTATCGGCATCCCCGGATTCACGAGCTTGCACTTCACTTCTTTCGTCATGTCCGGAAAGAGTTTCAACACGGCAATTTGCACAATCCTATCGCGGGTGAAATTCGTGCCGGTCGTTTCCAGATCAAAGAACACCAGGGGACGAGTTAAGGTGAGTTTCATGAACCGGCCTTTACTTCCTGCAGTTCTTTGAGAGCAAGTGTGCCAGCCTGCATCATCATGCCGGCCTCCGAATGAAAGCTCACCATCCGCATCCCCCGTTGCAGCCACGTTGCCAGCGTTGAAATATCGTTGGCGTGCAGCGCAGCGGTGATGTTGTGCTTTTTGCACGCCGCTACAGTTTTTTCCACTGCAGCGATAAACGTCTGATGCGTGTATTCCCCGGGGATTCCCAACGCGATCGAAAGGTCGTTCGGCCCTATGAGTAGTGCATCCACTCCGGGGATCTGCGCAAGTGCATCGCATGCTTCCAATCCCTCCTTTGTCTCCACCTGCACGATCAGCATCGTTTCACGGTTGAACTCATCCATCGCCCTTCGCACATCCCCCCATTGAAAACGTGTATGTCCACGCGCGAGAACGCTGCCTCGAATTCCTACGGGAGGATACTTCATTATGCTCACTGCTTCTTCCACCTGTTGTTTCCGCACAACACGGGGGATCATGATCCCCTGCGCCCCTCCATCGAGGGCCTGGGTAATTGGCGTGTAGGCAATTTCCGGAACACGCACAATGGGGGTCATCCCCGCCGCCACTGCGGCGCGGCTCAACTCGGCAATGTGCACGATCGTGAAGGGCCCGTGTTCACCGTCGATGATAACAAAATCAAAGCCGGCGTTCGCCAGCAGTTGAATCACGCTCGCCTGGTGTATCTCGACGATCATGGTGCCGAACACAGTGCGTCCGTCGACGATCTTTTTTCGTAGACCGTTCTGCGGAACGATAGAAGAAGTCATGGCATTGCGATTTATAAGTGAACGTTGGCTAAAAAATATAGCGTAATACTCGCTGAGGTACAAAAGGGACTTTCTTCTTTCCGCGACATTTGCCACTATAGACAAACGCATGACCATCCTCGAATCCATAACGCAGTTTCTTCAGAAGCAGGGAATCCCCTTCTCGACTGTTCATCATGAAGAGACGCGTACATCGGAAGAATCCGCGAGGGCACGCGGTGAAGATATCTCCATCGGGGGCAAAGCGCTTCTTGTCAAAATCGATGATGCGTTCAGGCTTTTCGTCATCAGCGCATCGCAGCGCGTCGACTCAAAGAAGATAAAAGTGCACTTCGGAGCGAAGTCCATCCGCTTTGCAAACGAAGAGGAGCTGCGCCGTCTCACCGGACTTATCCCCGGGGCCGTGCCGCCGTTCGGCCGTCCGATTCAAGATCTCGATCTTTTTGTTGATGAGTCCATCACGCGTAACACGAAGATCGCTTTCAACGCCGGTTCTCTCACCGATTCGATTATCATGCAAACTGAGGATTACCTCCGGGCAGCAAAACCCACCGTCCTCTCATTCTCACAACAACAGAAGTAGGTCATCTATGCGGCGTTTATTTCTTCTTCCGGCACTCGTTCTCATAACATCATGCTCATCCCATGTAGAACGAATCGAGGTAACCGAACTTGATTTTCCTCCGGAACTTGGCATTGTACACAGAGCTGCATGGGGATGGCAGCCGCTGGAGGAAATTCTTCCTCCTCACCAAATTCACTACGTGACAATCCATCATGGCGGCGAGGATTTTCCAGCCGACAAGGATCCCATTGAGTATCTCCGCAATCTGCAGTCATGGAGCAGGACGGAGAAGAAATGGATCGACATTCCGTATCACTTCATGATCGATCTCAACGGCACGATCTACGAAACGCGCCCCATCAATTATCCCGGAGACACCAACACGGGATATGATCCAACCGGCCACGCATTAATTTGTGTGATGGGGAATTACGAGAACCAAATACTCAGCGAAAAACAGTTAGGCGCCGTGGTTGCGCTGACCGCGTATCTCGTGGAGCACTTTGGCGTTTCCCTGGAGAACATCAAGGGACATAAGGATTATGCAGAAACACTTTGTCCGGGAAAGGATCTCTACCGTTACCTTGTCGATGGCACCATCGTCCGTCGCGTGAAAGACCGACTGGAAAAACTATCGCAATAATCCTTCCCGGGCCGGAAGGTCGAGTTCCTTCGCGATCATGGCGGTTACCCGTTCAAGATCCTCGATGTTGTTCACGAAATCCATCTCATCGGATTCAATAACCAGCAGCTTGCCTTTTGTGTAGCTTTGAATCCAGCGCTCATAGTGTGCGTTGAGCTGCTCGAGGTATTCTTTGCTGATCGACTGTTCAAAGTCCCGCCCCCTCATCGAAATCTGCTTCAACAGTGTATTCACATTTGCCCTCAAATAGATCAGGAGATCGGGGGGGTGAAGATATTCAGTCATCACGGAGTAAAGCGCAACGTAGTTCTCGTAGTCGCGCCTATCCATGTTTCCGATTTCATAAAGATTGCGGGCGAAGATTTCGGCATCCTCGTAAATGACGCGGTCAAGGACAACAGAGTGGTTACCTTCCGTGATGGTCTTGTGACTTCGAAAACGATTGGAAAGAAAATAGACCTGCAGATTGAATGACCATCTCTTCATCTCACCGTAGAAATCATTCAGATACGGATTGTCCTCCACGGATTCATAATACGGCGTCCAACCAAAGCGACTGCTCAGCAGGCGGGTAAGCGATGATTTTCCGGAACCGATATTGCCTGCCACGGCGAGGAAGACGTTTCGTTCTCTGAGTGTTGGTTTTCGACGAGGCGGTACGCGATGCACAACGCGCTTTTTGACTGGGCTCATAATATTATTGATGAATGATGGAAAACAGTTTTTCTAATGCCTCTACCGCCCGTGGTCCTGGACGCGAGGAGATGTCTGAATCAATGGAAAACACCTTTCCGTTTTGTACCGCCGGGACATACTTCCACTCGGGGTACATCGAGGAGAAACTCGAGAGATCGCCAATCGCATCCGACATCACGATCATGACCCCGGGGCGATAGGACACGATCGCTTCCCGGCTAAGTGCGGGATAGGACGTGGGTGCGTCCGAGGCAAGGTTCACACCCCCCGCCAATGAAATGAGATGATCAAGGAATGTCCCACCACCGGCGACAATAATTGGCTGAAGAGACACCAGCAGAATTATCCCCTTTTTCTTCCACCCCTTTCCCAGGGCCACGATCGAATCTTCCTGCCACCGCATTGACGCAACAACGCTCTGCGCCTCCACTTTGTGTCCGGTCAGGATACCAAGATCGAGAAGCGATTTGTGAATCCCTGGCAGGGTTCTCGGGTTGGTCGCAAACAAAGGGAGATGGAGCTGTTTCATCTTTGTGAAATCTTCCCGGACGTTTCCCTCCATGCTGAGCACGATCAGGTCGGGCTCTAGAGCTACAATCGCTTCGATGTTGGGGTTGATGACGCCGCCGACTTTCTGTTTCGCCTTTGCCTCCTCTGGGTAATTGCAATAGTCCGTCACGCCAATAACCTGATCGCCTGCGCCAATCGCAAAAAGCGTTTCCGTGACACTGGGTGTGAGCGAAACGATACGACGTGCCGGTTGGCTGATCTGCAACGCCTCGCCACGGTCGTCGACAACGAGTTCCTGGGCGTGGACGAACGTGCAGAACGTTATTAAGAGAATGAGTGAACGCAGAAGGAGTGACATGGATGACTTGCCAAGAATATACCTTTCCTCGTGTCGAAAGGCAAGGAAGATGAAATTGTCGCGGTTGACTTTTCCTTCAAACAAGATTATCATTGACAGTCGTTCTCACGAATCTCCTTCAACAACAAGACCTTCGGCAGTGGACAAATTTCTCATTCAAGGCGGCAGCCGCCTTTCCGGAACCATCACCGTGAGCGGTGCAAAAAATGCGTCGCTCGCACTTATGCCTGCAGCATTATTGGCGAGCGGCACGTTTCGTCTGCGCAACACACCGAAACTTCGCGACGTGACGACCATGTCCAGTCTGCTTAAGTCGATGGGCATGAAGACTACGTTCAAAGAACACGACCTTACTCTCGACACGACTGCAGTGCAAAAACACGAAGCGCCGTATCAACACGTGAAAAAAATGCGTGCGTCGATCTATGTCCTTGGTCCGCTTGTCGCCCGCTTCGGTCGCGCGAAGGTTTCCTTGCCCGGCGGATGTGCTTGGGGGCCACGTCCGGTGAACCTGCACATACAGGGACTCCAGAAACTCGGGGCAGAAATAGAAATGAAACGCGGATATATCCACGCAAGTGCGAAACGCCTTAAGGGGGCGCGCATTCAGCTTGATGTTTCTAGTGTCGGAGCGACGGGGAATATCCTAATGGCGGCAACCCTTGCAAAAGGGACGACCATCATCGAAAACGCAGCGATTGAGCCTGAAATCACCTCCCTTGCTGAGTTTCTCCAGGCAATGGGAGCTAAAATCGATGGCATCGGAACAAACCGGCTGGAGATCGAAGGCGTTGATGAGTTACATCCTGCCGACGTGACTACAATTCCCGATCGGATCGAAGCGGGGACGTTCCTTGTCGCCGCGGCAATCACAGGGGGATTCGTTACGCTGGATCAGGTCAATCCGGAACACCTTAAAGCGGTCCTCACAAAGTTAGAAGATGCAGGATGCCACATAACTTTCGGGCCGACATCCATTACACTCCAGGCACCGAAAGAACTTCGTCCCGTTGACGTTACCGCATCTATTTACCCTGGCTTTCCCACCGATATGCAGGCCCAATGGATTGCGCTCATGTGTGTTACAAAGGGCACGTCGGTGGTGACGGATACAATCTATCTCGACCGCTTCAAGCACGTCCCTGAATTGCAACGCCTCGGTGCCGACGTGACGATGAAAAAAAATTCCGCCATCGTCAACGGCAACCACCGGCTGATGGGCGCGACAGTCATGTCCACCGACCTTCGTGCATCGGCATCCCTTATTCTCGCCGGTTTGGTCGCAGAAGGAACAACGGAGGTTCTTCGTGTCTACCACATCGATCGAGGCTATGAAGCCATCGAGGTGAAATTACGACAGCTTGGAGCATCGATCGAACGAGCCGCCGGCGAAGAATACTAGGAGAACGCGTGTCTCACCGACGACGAACCATCACCCTTTCTCTCAGTTATATACTCCCCTCTCTCGTCGCAACACAAATTCCTCTTCTCAATTACCTCGGATATGAATTCTCTCTCCTTATCGCTCTCATCGCAACAATGGTGTGCGGAATCGACATTCCCCGGCAGGTTGGAGTGGTCTGGCACGCAGCATCGTCCGAAGAAGCGAGAGAAGCTGAAACACTTCGCGCATTCCGTGCCGCGCTCGCGGATCATTTGCTTCTCCTTTTTCTCCCGCTGGGTATTATGCTGCTCAACGCATTCTTCGTCAAGAATTGTTCTTTCCTGGAAGGATTCGGTTTTTATCTCCTGACTCCCGTCGTTACGGTCGTCTTTGGAGGCACGCTTGCATTCTTTATGACATTGCATTACCGCCATCCACGATGGATCTATTTTCTTTTTGTTGCTGCGACCTTTACCTATGCCCTTGCATTGGGGTACTGGACTCCTGCAGTCTTCTCGTTCAATTTCTTCTATGGATATTTTCCTGGTCTGACGTACGATGAGGCGCTGGGGATTCAGTGGTCGCTGATATCATTTCGTGTGATCACGATTGTCCTTGCTGCAGTGGTGTATTGGCTCGCGGTTCTACTGCTGAAGCATACATCACCGAACGAATCGTTCATCACCAGAGGTGTTCGCCTCCTTCGGTTAATGATGGAGCCACGACAAAGGTTTACAACACTTGCGGTCTTTTGTTTCGTTGCTTTATCCTACTTGTATCGACAGGATTTGGGATTTGAATCTACGAACTCATTCATTCAGTCCAATCTCGGCAGCAAATGGGAGACGGAGCACTTTCTCATTTTTTATGATTCCTCCTCATTCTCATCTGAGGAAATAGACTGGGTTGGAGCCGAGCATGAGTTTCGCCTCCATCAGATTAGCGAGGAGTTATCGCTGCATTACAAAGGAAAGATCGAATCGTACATTTACCCGACGTCGGCGAGCAAGCAACGTTTTATCGGCACAGGAACGACGAACATTGCAAAACCATGGAGTGGTGAGATACATTTGACAAAGGAGTCCCTGGATCAAAGCCTCAAGCACGAGCTTGTCCATGTTGCATTTGCCCGATTCGGAGTATCGGTTGTTGGGATTAGCTTGAGTACGGGATTGGTCGAGGGCGTCGCGATGGCGATTGAATGGGAATGGGGAAACCGGACCTTGCATGAGTATGCCTCCGCGATGAAGCGATACCATGCTGCGCCGGATATTCGCTCACTGATGTTGTTCACCGGCTTTGCCGCCCAGTCATCCTCCGTTAGTTATGTCCTTGCAGGATCGTTCTGTCGCTATCTCATTGATACGTATGGTATTCGCAAGATTACAAACGTATACCGAACAGTTGACTATGAGTCGGTCTATGGGAAACCGTTGGACAGCCTTGTTGACGAGTGGAATAGGTTCATCAGCGCGATCCCGGCAACAGAACAGGAAGAAGATGTCGTTGATGTGCTCTTTCGTCGTCCCCCCATTTTTCGAAAGGTGTGCGCGAGGATCATCGCACAACGGCAAAAGGAGGCGGGGCGACACTTTGCTGCGGGAGATTTCGGGCGAGCATCCGAGTTGTATAAGCAAAACTACGAGAGCAGCGGCGGGTACAATTCGCTTGCCGGCTACATGGCTTCGTCGCTTCGACTCGGGGAATACGGTCTTGTCACCAGCGCCTTTGATTCTATTATTATGCGGGATGAGCGCCCGGCCCGCTTTCTCCCACTCTTTGCGACAGTCGGAGATGCATTTTGGGCAAGCGGCGACCGAGGCAAAGCCCGTTACCTTTACGAGCGCGTTCGGTGCTCCGATGTGTCTGTGGGTCTTACCGAAGCCGCGTCCGCGCGCTTGGCTGGGTTGAGTGATTCTGCGGCGGGTGAATTTTACCTGACCTATTTTATCTCCGCAGGTGCGGACTCCGTGAAAGCGGAGTTGCTTGACCGTGCCCTATCGAATAATTG
>DASWHW010000222.1:0-45665 GCA_036397975.1 Bacteroidota bacterium | reverse complement strand
CGTTTGATCACCTGCGCCTCAAGCTTGAACTGCATGATCGCAATGGCCTTTTGCATCCGCGCCATCTGGAGATCGTCGCGAAGTCCCGATCCTTTCGTACGGAATCGCTCCGCGGGGTCGGAGCCGTACACTGTCCGGGCAAGATGCTCCAGCGGCGCCATCGTTATGCCGTATCCCTCCTCCAGTTGCGAGAGGCGACGGTAGCGAAGGGATAGACGCAACACGGTGCAGATCAACGCTTCATGCCCCAAACACGCCCCCATCCACGAGGCATCATGATTGCCCCAGGTGAATGACACGCGCGGCTGCACCATCAGGTAGTCGATAACTCGGTCGATTCGAGGGCCGCGATCACCAAGGTCGCCAGCGACAATCAACTCCGCGACTGTCAGGTTCCGCACCAAACGCGATGCCGCACGTACGACCTCAAGTCCTCGACCATACGATGTCAGCGCATCTATCATGGTCGAGACGTATTGCGTGTCCCGACCGGCGTTTTGGCTGGAGAGAAGTTCTTCAAATAGCTCTCTGTACTCGGCAGGAAAGAGACGGGTGATGGAGCTGCGCCTGTATGTCTCCGCAAGTGCCCGCACAATCTCGAACTGCTGCAGCAGAGTGTTTCTCACCCATTCCTTCTGTCGATTCTCATCGGCAGTGCGGATGCCGAGGTAGTCCATCGCTTCGTATGGATAATAGAGCACGGCAAGGAATTCCCATAGCTTTTGTTCATTGAGCCGGTCTTTGAACAACTCCGTGACAAGCGGCCTCAGGCTTCCCGAGGCATTCGAAATGATATGTCGCAATTTTCGATAATCGCCGTGGACGTCGCTGACAATATGGACGACGCCTTTCGGAAGGGAGAGCGAAGCGCGAAGCGCGGATGATTCGGCGACGGCGGCGTCAATAGTAGGATATTGAACGGCGAGTACGTGGAGCAGAGTTTGCTCTTCGGGAGTCATGCCCATCAGTAGATCATTGTTTGGTCGCGGCGCTGGTGAATCGTCGCCGTTCTCCCCCCGCGGGGCTGGATAATCTTGGCGATGAGGCCGGTCCAACCGGTCTGGTGCGAGGCACCGAGTCCCTTGCCCGAGTCACCGTGAAAATACTCATGAAACAGTAAGTAGTCACGGAAATACGGATCGTTCTGCAGCTTGTCGGACCCTCCGAAGACCGGCCGGTGCCCATTTTCGTCGCGAAGGAAAATCCGTGTCAGCCGACGGGACAGTTCATCGGCAACCTCAAGAATAGTGATGAACTTTCCCGACCCTGTAGGATATTCGATCTTGAAGTCATCACCATAGTAGTGGTGAAACCGTTGCAAGGACTCGATGATGAGGAAATTCATGGGAAACCAGATCGGTCCGCGCCAATTGGAATTGCCACCGAAGAGCCCCGAATCGGATTCGCCAGGGACGTACTTGACAGAGAAGGTATTACCGTTCGCATGAAACTCATACGGGTGTTGTTCATGATGCTTCGAAAGTGCCCGCACGCCGAAGTCGGAAAGAAACTCGGATTCGTCCAACATGCGTTTCAATAGCCTCTTCATACGGCTGCCGCGAAGAAGTGACAACAGCCGGCGTTCTCCGAGCCCCGCTTCATACCAACGAGAAACCAGATTGGAGAGATCGGGGCGATAATTCAGAAACCATTCGAGCCGTTCTTTGAATTCCGGAACCCGATCGAGCAGATCCGCGTCGAGTGTCTCCACTGCAAAGAGAGGAATCAGCCCAACCATCGATCGGACTTTCAATGGAATATGCTCGCCATGTGGAAGATGAAGCACGTCGTAGAAGAACTCATCTTCTTTGTCCCACAAGTTGATGCCTTCTCCCGCGACATTCGCTGTCGCTCCGGCGATGTAGAGAAAATGTTCGAAGAACTTTGAACCAACATCCTGATAGACGGGGTTCTCTTCCGCCAGTTCAAGCGCGATTCGCATCATGTTTAGCGAATACATCGCCATCCAGCTCGTTGCGTCCGCCTGCTCGATATGACCACCCGTGGGCAGCTTCGCACTTCGATCAAACACACCGATATTATCCAGTCCGAGAAAACCGCCCTGGAAAATATTGTGCCCTTCTGCGTCTTTGCGGTTCACCCACCAGGTAAAATTCAGGAGGAGCTTATGAAATACCCTTTCGAGGAACGCACGATCCCCTTTACTCCCGTGTAACTTCATGTCGATCTTATAGACCCGCCACGCAGCCCATGCATGCACCGGAGGATTGACGTCACTAAAGGACCACTCGTACGCCGGGAGCTGCCCGTTGGGATGCATATACCATTCACGCGTGAGAAGAACAAGCTGCTGCTTTGCGAACTCCGGATCGACAACCGCGAGAGGCAAGCAGTGGAAAGCAAGATCCCACGCCGCGTACCATGGATACTCCCATTTGTCCGGCATGGAAATAATATCGGCGTTGTTGAGATGAATCCATTCGTGGTTTCTTCCATGGAGACGTTCCCTGGGGGGAGAGGGAAATGCCGGGTCTCCCTTGAGCCACTCTGTGACGTCGTAGTAGTAAAACTGCTTCGTCCAGAGCATGCCTCCATACGCTTGCCGTTGAATGTTTCGCTCATCCCCACCGTCAATTTCCAGTTGCACGTGTTCATAGAACTCATCAGCTTCGGCCAACCGTTTGGTGAACACCGATTCGAAATCGGCAAAAGGCTTTTCAAGTTCTTTTTCTGAGAATCGCAGTTGAACCACCATCTGGCCCTTCGCGGGGATGGTCATTCGATAACGAATACCTGCACGCGTCCCTGAACGCTTGGGATTGATTGCCCTTTCATTTTTCTGGACAATGAAATCGTTAATCCCATCCTTTGAGTATTTTGACTGGGAATCAAGACCATAGAGACGTCTGCCGTTCGTTTCGTTGTCACAAAAGAGACCTTCCCCTCCCGCGGAATAATAGAGCCATCGTTTCGCGAGCGCGCGATGGTGGACCTCAATCATGCCATTCCGGCTCTGGTGCATCTCCGGTTTGTACGGATCGTTTCCCTGTGTCCAGGTATTCCGAAACCACACTTCAGGGATAATTTGAATTTCCGCCGGATCAGGACCCCGATTACACGCGACAATGCGCATGAGGATATCCTCGGGATCCGCCTTCGCATACTCGACAAAAACATCGAAGTACCTGTCATCGTTGAAAATCCCCGTATCCAACAACTCGAACTCGGGCTCGTTTTTTCCGCGACGTTGATTTTCCTCGAGCAGGCTTCGGTAAGGAAATTCTCTCTGGGGATACTTGTACAACATTTTCATGTACGAGTGGGTGGGCGTGGAGTCGAGGTAGTAGTAACACTCTTTTACATCTTCACCATGATTTCCCTCGGTACCGGTCAGTCCAAAAAAGCGCTCCTTGAGGAACGGATCACATCCATTCCATAAAGCGAGGGAGAAGCAAACGAGCTGGCCTTGGTCGCAGAAACCCGCAATACCTTCTTCACCCCAGCGATACGCTTTACTCCGCGCAGCATCGTGCGAAACATATTGCCACGCGTTCCCTCCGGCACTATAGTCCTCGCGAACCGTTCCCCATTGCCGCTCCGTAAGATACGGACCCCAGCGCTTCCAAGTCGCGACGTGCTTCTTCGATTCTTCGAGTCGCTTGTGCTCGTTGGTCGATCGTTCAGGGCGTTCTGGGCGCTCAGGGGTCTTCTTCATGCGTCAGTGGTAAATGTGAGTTTCTCTTTCTATTGCTTTGAGGATCGTCGGGTTGGAAGAACACCCTTGGGGAGACTCCAGGAAAAAAGGTCGACAGCGATGCGTCCGGCTTTGACGGAGGGATCATTGGCAACAAGGATTCGCGCGTTTTCCGGCGACGTTTTAAAGACGAACAATCCGATCAATTTTTTACTGGAGGCAAAGGAACCGATCGCAACCAAATCTCCGTCCTTGAACAACTTCGCCACGTACGCCTTGTGCTGGCGCTGTACAAATTCGGGATCCGGTTCGGTGGAGCCGGTCGTGCCGCCCCCTTTTCTCAAGATGGCCAGCTGATAGTGGACAGTATCCGGAACTGCATCGGGAAACGATTTCACTCGCGCCAGGTATTCTTCTCCCAATCCTGCAGGACCCCACCAGGAGAACCACTCAATCCTGTAGTGTCCTGATTGAATTGTCGGATCACGCTCCAGAAGCTTCTTCGCCTCATCCAAAGAATCCACTTTCATGATCACCACTCCGCGAAGCGAATCGCTTTCCACCGTACCCGCAGCAACAACTTTTTCCTTCTCGGTCAACCATTCCAGGTACTTTTGATGACCCTGCAGCAGTTTTGTCAGGCCGGCATTCCGGTCGGCTCTCCATTGCGGACCGGGCTTCACAAAACCGACGATGTAGACCATCCGTTCGCGGGAAGGACCGGAATCATCCTGCCTCAGAATGGTACTACCCGCGGAGAACCCGGCGATGATGGCGAACAAAAGCTTTGTCGTGATAGTAGTGTCTTTCTTAAAGAGATGACTCTGCATCCTGCACGGCCTCCAGAACAAGTTCTGCAATGTCTTTCACGTGCACCTTTTCGGCAGCTTCTTTTTCCTTGACACCGTCCGTCATCATCGTCATGCAGAACGGGCATCCAGTGCCGATGACATCCGGCGAAAGGGCCAGGGCTTCTTCTGTTCGTTCGATGTTCACGCGCTTCCCTTCCCTCTCTTCCATCCACATGCGACCGCCACCAGCCCCGCAACAGAAGCTCCGGCTCCGCGAACGTGCCATCTCGGTCTGTTCGCGCGCAACCATCCCGATGATATCCCGCGGAGCGTCGTACTCATCGTTGTAACGACCAAGATAGCATGGATCATGAAACGTTATTTTTTCTTTCTTGTCCGGATGCAGCTTCAGCTTACCGGTATCGATCAGTTCCTTCAATAATGTTGTGTGATGAACCACCTCATAGTGGCCGCCGAACTGTTCGTATTCTTTCCCGAGCGATTGAAGACAATGCGGGCAGGTAACGACGATCTTCTTCACTTTATACTTGTTGAGTGTCTCCACATTGTCCTTCACGAGCATTTGAGCGAGATACTCATTGCCCATACGCCGCGCAGGATCGCCATTGCATTTTTCTTCTGACCCGAGAATGGCAAACTTCAGTCCCGCCATTTTCATTAACCTGGCAAATGCCTGGCTCACCTTGCGGTATCGAGCGTCATACGCACCGGCACATCCAACCCAGAACAATACATCTGCATCCGGACTATCCGCCAGGCGCGGAATCTCCAATCCTTCCGCCCAATCCGCGCGAGTGGAGTGTCCGAACCCCCATGGGGTGAAGTTCCGTTCCAGATTGGAAAATGTCGTTTTCAGTTCTTCGGGAAAGCGTGACTCATTCAGTACTAATCCACGACGGAGGTCGACAATTGTATCGACATGCTCGATCATGACGGGGCATTCCTGAACACATGCCATACAGGTGGTACATGCCCAGAGTTCCTGCTCGGAAATAAAATTATCCAGGAGCTGATGTCCGAGCACTTCCTCACGATCGCCATTTGAGCCAGCGGCCAGCAATGGAGCTTTTTCCAGTGTTCGAGCGCGAACATCTATAATGATCTTGCGCGGACTAAGCAGCTTTCCGGTGGTATTTGCGGGACAGGCGGCCGAACACCGGCCGCATTCCGTGCAGGTGTACCCGTCCAGTAGCTGCTTCCAGGTCAGATCATCAATATCGGTCGCGCCGAATTTTGTGAGCGTTTCATCTTCAAGGTTGATGGGTTGAAGGACGCCTTTTGGCGTCAGGTCGGAGAAAAAGACATTGGGGATGGAGGAAATTACGTGGAGGTGCTTGGAATATGGCAAATAATTAAGGAATCCGAGGACAATAATCATATGTCCCCAGAAGAAAAAATGGTACAAACCATCCACCGTTCCGGAATCCATGCCAGCAAAGAAGCCCGCGAACATAACAGAGAAGATTCGCGGGCTGTGAACCTCTCCTGGCAAAAGAATTGCACGCGTTGCATTCTGTCCGAACATTGTCACCATCACCAGCAAGATGAGGCTAAGGATCAGAATTGCATCCCACCTGGAATGGCCGCTCACCTGCAACCTCTTCGGAGGAGCAAAAAATCGTCGTAAAAGCGAAATGGCAACTGCGAGCACCACAAATGCTCCAAACACATCTTCAAAGAAAATCAACGGAGTATGGATTGGACCCAGGAAGGAAAAAGAAAATCCTGGAATGAGTCCTTCACCGATGGACTCAAGCACAGCGGCGAGGAGAACAAGGAAACCCCAGAAGATGAGTGCGTGAAGAATTCCGGCAAACGGTTCACGTAATATTTTTGTCTGACCGATTGCAACACTCAGCACTTTTCCAATTCTTGTCCCAATCTCGCCAAACCGATCATCCTTTTTTCCCAGTCGTAGATACCCGATGAGCCTCTTCACGTTGTAGGAGAAGAAACCAAGAGACCCAACAAGAATAAGACTGAAGAGAATCTGATGCACCGACATGAATGGGCTTCCTTTTGAAGGATAGATCCGGAGTCTTTCGGACGAGACATGCCACCTTCAACAACGGAATGACTGGTGGTTGCTGTCGTCGAAGTTGCGAATAAATATAGGGTGAATCATGTACAATCACAACCAATCGTCAATATCACTGAACGCGCATCTCTGCATCCCACAAGAGAACACCAGTGCCGCCGACAAACACGGAGCGAACTTTTCCATAACTTGTTGTCAACCGAACAAAAACACGTCCACGCCGTTCAAGACAATCCCCTTGTTCGCCCACGAGATGAATCGTTTCGCCTTGCTGCGTGAGCTTGTCCTGTTGAAACAAATAAACCGCGATGGCGCCACCCGCGGTACCGGTAACGGGGTCCTCCGGGATCCCAACCGTCGGCGCAAAAAAACGGGAATGAAAACTTGATTGTCGCTCCAGCGTCTCGCCGGTAAAAACAGAGAGTCCAATCAGTTTTCTGTTGATAAGAAACTGCGAGAGTGTAAAGTTCCTTGGTTTTAGGGAAAAGAGAGTAAGAAGACGACGAAGAGGGACGTACATGCATTCGCCGGAAACGACAATGGGTGATCGGTCAAACTCATTGATACCGATATTCAGGACCCTCATCAGATCGAGTTTCTCACTTGGCGATGGAACGAATTGCGGCGGGGACAGACCGAGAAATGCCTCGACTCCTGCAGGTGAGATTTCTACCGTGACCGGAAGAATGCCGGAGGACGTTTCGATCTTCCGACTGTGCGATCCGACTCCCTTCAGACCGAACTTCCTCTCCTGCGACAACGCGATAAGGGAAGCAATGGCCCCGTGTCCACTCAGATTCAACTCCCGCAATGGACTGAACCACCGCATTCGCAGGTCGGCTCCAATTGATTTCGGGGGAAGCACGAACGCCGTGGCGGGCGCTGACATTTCCCGGGCAATCGATTGCATCGTTTTCTCACTCAATCCAACTGCGTCGGTGACAACACAGCATGGATTGCCCGTCATGGGAGTTTCGGTAAAGACATCGATGTGTTTGACCCGGATGGTGTTGCGTCGAATGAGAAGGCGACCAGCTCTGGAGGAAGCAGTTGCGGCACGGGGCATAGGCAGACTCTATATTAAGATGGACTACGTGTTGCCGGAAAGACGGACCCCCGTGAATATCTTCCGATCTTTCACATAATATAACATTTCACCACGAATGAAAAATGTATCGGCAACCGGAGACGGTGCGCCGACTGCCAGCCTCTCCTCAAAAAGAACTTTCGAGTTCCGCAGCGCCATCACCCTTAAAATGTTTAAAAAGGATACCCCCCCTTCTTCTCCCCTTTTTTCCTCTTTTTCGTGATGGCTGATAATGAGCAGTTGGTCCTTTTCAAAAACTTCAACGGAAAGCGACGATGGTGAAATCATCCCAACGATACGAGAACGCAGATCTTCGTCGACGAGCTCAAGAGGAATCGGAAACTGAGTCGCTTCCAAATCATCGGTTGCAGTATTTTCCGCCTTCGCCGACGCCGTCAGATCTTTACCGGTTTTGTAATGCAACTCCACTGTCACAAGCCCGGTTGGCTGCAGCCTGCCGGCAATTATAGTATCGCCGACAACGCGAAGAAAGATCGCGTCATCATCTCTCCAGAGAACATTGCCGTTCAAGAGATCAAGCGCGATGACTCCTTTATGTCCCGGCATATCCGGAGTTGCAAACTTATGGAGGTATACAACATCCCTGTGAATGCCCTCAAGGCCAACCCACCATTGCTCATCGATTCGAATGTCCTTCCACATTACTGATCCATTCAATGCATCGAGACAGAAGAATGAAGTGGTTTTCTGTCGGATGTCCCGGTCTTCGCCCACAAAGTAGTGCGTCGAGTCGGGCATGACCCTCCATACCTGCCCTTCAGTAACATACTTCCAGGAAATCCGAAGTTTTCCTCCGGCGAGAAAATCCCGCAGACCCATTCTACGACCGGGAAAAGTAGTGCTGCAGAATCGGTTTCATGGCCGCCGTTGCGAGGCCCCGATGACTGAGAGCATTCTTGAGATCAGTATTCATCTCGGCAAGCGTCGTAGCGTAACCTGTTGGTTGAAATACCGGGTCATAGCCGAAGCCATTTTTACCCCGGGGATTTTCAGTAATTTTTCCCGGACAAATCCCCTCGACGGTTTCTTCGGTTCCCGGGGCCACGAAGGCCAGTACGCAGCGAAACCGGGCGCCGCGTCGACGCGCCGGAACTCCGAGCATGTCATGCAACAGCTTTTTCCAGTTCTCCTCGTACGATGCATGTTCCCCAGCGAAGCGCGAGGTATGCACTCCGGGAGCGCGGTTCAGATAACCAACCTCAAGGCCCGAATCGTCAGCGACGGCGGGAAGTTTCGTCAGTCGATGAATCTCCTGCGCCTTTTTCAGAGCATTACCCTCCAGCGTCTCTGCATCCTCGTCCACTGGCGAAAACCCGGGGAAGGCATCAAGGGTGAGAACTTCCACCGTAAGCCCCTGCAGCATGATCTTCAGTTCTTCTATCTTATTTTTGTTATTTGTTGCAAGTACGAGTTGCTTCATGATTGAATTCTTTTTAAGAGGTGATTAAGTTCCGTCTTTGCCTCACGCACAACCTTTTCCTGATCGAGTGTGTCGTGCACACCATCGCGAAAAACCCATCTGCCATCGATCATCACGGATTGTACATTCTCGGGAGACCCGGAGTAAACGATCGTTGAATAGATATCCTGTTGGTCATTGTAGCCATTCCATATTTTGTTCATATCGAGCAGAACGATATCTGCCTTCTTCCCTTGTTCAATGCTTCCGGTCTCCCCATCTATGCCGAGCGCCTTCGCACCACCAACCGTTGCCATCATTAACACGGTCTCGGCGTTCATTGACTCGGGACCGTGTATCGGTTTCTGCATCAATGCCGCAAGCCTCATCTCCTGAAACATATCAAGCGTGTTGTTGCATGGTGCACCATCTGCGCCAAGGGATACGTTGATCCCTTTGGAAAGAAGTTCCGGAATCTTCGCAATCCCCGATCCGAGTTTTAGGTTGGAAGAAGGACAATGAGCGACATGCGCCTTGCGTTCGGACATCAAACCAACTTCACGGTCATTCAGCCAGATGCAATGGGCAAGCACCGTGTTGGAGTGAAGAATGCTCAGCTTGTCGAAATACTCGACGTTGTCCATCCCGCACCGCTTTCGCACCGCATCCATCTCGTGTCGATTTTCTGCAGCGTGCGTGTGGAAGAGCATTCCTGGAAATGACGACGTCATCTCGAATGCTTCGTGGAGAAGTTCGTCTGTACAGGAGAGTATAAACCGCGGCGCAACAGCATAGCGGATACGCCCTTCTGCCTTGTTGTGCCATTCCTCAGCGAAATGAAGCGTTGAACGAACGGAATCTTTTGTCGGTTCCTTCAGGCGCGGATAAAGCTCGTTCACATCCATCATCGCCTTGCCAAGGAATGCCCGTATTCCCCCATCCAGCACTGCCCGAATGACCTCCTCCTGATAATGGACGCTTCCCATATCCATGATGGTCGTCGTTCCGGACCGAACCAATTCCGCTATGCCGGCGATGGCAGAAGCGTACATGGATTGCTCGTCGTGAGCCGCTTCAAAAGGAAAGATTTTCAACCGGAGCCAATCGAGGAGTTGAAGATCATCCGCCAAGCCCCTGAAAAGAGTTTGACAAAGGTGGATGTGGGTTTGGATAAATCCAGGAATGGCGATAAGAGAAGGGGAAGAGACGACTTCGCCGTCGAATTTCTCCAGAGTCTTGAGTTCTTCAAGGGAGAGAATCTTCTCGATCGAATTCCCCCGAACGATGATACCGCCGCCATGGATTATCTTCTTTTGAGAGTCCATGGTAATGATCGTTCGTGGCTTGAGAAGTGTTCTATGCATCAATTAACGCGAATGTGATTCGGATGGTCAGGTGGTGATGAGTTCGGTGATCGCATCCTCGATCGTATCTACTTCGACCGGAGTGATGCCGGCTGGGACGGCATGATTATTATTCCGGTGGCGCGGCAGCACCACACGTTTGAACCCGAGTTTCGCCGCTTCACTGATGCGCTTGTCGATTTGGTGGATCGAGCGTATTTCTCCTCCCAGGCCAATTTCACCGAAGGCAACTGATTGCGGATGTGTTGGCTTATTGCGCAAACTCGACACGATAGAAATGGCCGTCCCCAAATCAACCGCTGGTTCCTCAACACGCATGCCCCCCGCAATATTCACAAACACGTCATACATTCCCATCTGAATTCCAGCGCGTCGCTCCAACACGGCAAGTATCATCTGCAGTCGTTTAGCATCGTATCCGGTCGTCGTCCGCTGCGGCACGCCGTAACTTGTCGGTGCGACAAGTGCCTGCACTTCAATCAGAAGAGGACGCGTTCCTTCCATACTTGCAACGACTGTCGAGCCGGTGGCTCCCGGTTTCCGCTCGGCAAGAAACACCTGCGACGGATTGACCACCTCACGTAAACCCCCATCGTACATTTCAAAAATGCCAATCTCGTTGGTAGAGCCAAATCTGTTCTTTTGCGCCCGAAGAATGCGATACGCGTAATGGCGCTCCCCTTCGAATTGCAGCACCGCATCAACCATGTGCTCGATGACCTTCGGACCTGCTATGACTCCCTCTTTTGTTACATGACCAACGAGGAATACCGGAATGCCACGCGACTTTGCAATGCGCATAAAGAGCGCGCATGCTTCTCGCATCTGGCTAATCGTTCCGGGCGCGCTTTCCAATGCCGATCGGTACATCGTTTGAATCGAGTCGACGATGAGAATATCCGGTGGAGTCTTTTCAATGATGACGTTGATGAGATCGATATCCGTCTCAGCAAGTATGAGAAGATTCTTCGAGGGCTTCGTCTCCAACCTTTCTGCCCGGAGCTTTATCTGTGCGGGGGATTCTTCACCTGTCAGATAGAGCACAACATGATCTTTGAGCGCAGAGGCCATCTGTAGCATCAAAGTTGATTTCCCGATTCCGGGATCGCCGCCGACGAGCACAAGCGAACCGGGGACAATACCTCCTCCGAGCACCCGGTTCAATTCGGGAAAGCTGGTTGCAATTGTTGGTTCCCGTAACACATCAACCTCGGTAATCGGCACGGGGGCGGCGGCACCACGTATAACTGCACTCTTGCGCGAGGTCTCCTTCCTCGATGACAGTTCCTCGACAAAGGAATTCCACGCATCACAGTTCGGACATTTCCCGGCGGGACGAACCGCCTGGTACCCGCATGACTGACAGATGTATTTTGACTGGAGTTTTGCCATAATTCTGAATGCAATATACAGAGAGGGAGCGGCAGATACAAAGACCTTGTTATGCGAACTCATCCTTGCCTCTACGCCGCCCCTTCCGTACCTTCAAATGGCCAACAGCATACCTCTACGTCTCAATTCTTACTTCCACATCAAGGAGTACACCGTGAAAACCCGTTTTATATTGCCGGCAATAATTTCATTACTGATCGCTTCCTGCTCCCCCCGCCAATCAGAGGATCAAAAGTTTGAAGCACTTGCCAACAACTACATCGAACAACTGCTGAAACTGAACCCCGAATGGGCAACTGCTCTCGGTGATCATCGCTTCGACAGCAAGTTGAGCGATTATACCATGAAGGGATTTCAGGAGGTCAAGGCATTTAATGTCGCATACCTTGACAGTCTCTCAGGAATTGAAGTCGAGAAGCTCACCAGTGTTAATGCCATCGATTATCGTATCATGAAGTCCAATGCTCAATCGTGGATTTTCCAGATCGATACACTGCGCGACTACGAGTGGAATCCGCTCACCTACAACATGGGAGGTGCGATATACTCTCTTATTGCAAGAGATTTCGCCCCACTCAAGGATCGGCTTATCAGTGTAAAGGCCCGCCTTGAGCGAATCCCGGGGGTTCTGCTTGCAGCTCGTGCTAACCTGAAAAATCCCGCAAAGATTCATACCGAAACTGCGATCATGCAGAACGGCGGCACGATTAGTTTGGTGAAAGATGAATTGAATCAGTTTCTCGACCAGGTACCGGACATTAAAGAGGAGTTCGGACCTGTTCAGGCGCAGACCGTGAAATCTCTGGAAGAGTTTGGTACATGGATGGAAAAGGAACTCCTGCCGAAGTCAACAGGAGATTTCAGGATCGGCGACGAGAAATTCAGACGCAAGCTTTACTACACTCTCGAGTCTGACCTCTCCAAAGAAGAAATCCTCAAAACCGCCGAGGATGATCTCAAGGTTACACAAAACAAAATGTACGAAACCGCTTTGCCGTTGTACAAGAAATTCTTCCCAAAAGAAACCAACCCAGCAAAACTGGACGACAAGAAACTCGTTTGCAAGGCAGTGCTGGACAAATTGGCTGAGAATGGCCCGACCAACGCCACCATTGTCGACCAAGCCACCGAGGATACTGACGACGTAACGAAATTCGTCCGCGAGAAAAATCTCATCACGTTGCCGACCGAACCGATAAAGATCATTGTCATGCCCGAGTTCCAACGCGGGGTGGCAGTTGCCTATTGCGACGCACCGGGGGCGCTCGAAAAAAATGGTCAAACCTTCTACGCAATTTCTCCCACTCCGAAAGACTGGACGAAACAACGGGTCACTTCGTTCTTCAAAGAATACAACAACTACATGTTGAAGGATTTGACGATCCATGAGGCCACACCGGGACATTACCTCCAGCTTGCACACTCCAATAAATTCAAAGCGCCCACAATGATCAGGGCGATATTCGGCAGTGGCACATTTGTCGAAGGATGGGCAACCTATGCGGAACAATTCATGGCAGAAGCAGGGTACGGCGGACCGGAGGTGAGGATGCAACAACTCAAAATGCGTCTCCGCCTGATCATTAATTCAATTATCGACCAGAAGATCCACACGGAGGGAATGACGCAGGAAGAGGCCATGGCAATGATGATGAATGAAGGATTCCAGGAAGAGGGAGAAGCTGCGGGAAAATGGAGACGCGCCTGTTTGACCTCCACACAACTCTCCACCTACTACGTTGGAAACACCGAGATCAACCGCATTCGTAAGGCATACGAAGCAAAGCATGGCGTGAGCAGCGACCTTAAGCCAATGCACGATGCGATGCTTTCGTTCGGCTCACCCGCAGCAAAATACGTGATGGCTTCACTCGGTTTGAACTAGACGCAGCATGCGTCTGGGGTTTACACACTTCCTCTTGGTTTGCGCCTTTGCTTCCCTTGCAGAGGCGCAAACACCTATCTGGCGCTTGCTGCCGAACAGCCCTCCTCAGCCTAGCGTCGCACGACACGACGATGTCTACTTCGTCAGTCCATCCCGCGGTTGGGTAGTGAACGGTGCTGGAAAAATCTACCGAACAACGAATGGCGGCGCGAGCTGGGAAACGCAACTCTCGCTTTCGAGCACCTACATCCGAAGTGTTGCTTTTGCCGACTCGCTCCATGGATGGGCGGGAACGCTAGTGCAGGCCCGACTTCTCTACGCAACGACTGACGGAGGGCTCAATTGGAACCAGGTTCTGAACATTCCGAACCCACTCCCAACCGGCATCTGCGGACTGTGGACAGTTGAAGATTCCGTGGTCTATGGCTCGGGAAAATATTCCGGTCCCGCGAGCGTGATCAAATCAACGGATCTTGGAGCAACATGGACGACGCTCGATATGAGCGCATACGCGAGCGCCCTCGTGGATTGCTATTTCTTCACACGCGATTCAGGGTTTGTCATTGGTGCGCGCGGACCGGGTGCACTTACCACGGATTCTCTCGTTGTCCTCGCTACGACCGATGGCGGTCAGAGTTGGTCAACGCGGTTTCTCGGCACGCGTGCGGGTGAACTCGGTTGGAAAATCGTCTTCCCAACCCCATCAACCGGTTATGTCTCCATTGAGGCGTTCACCGGGACAAGTCGTTATCTCTTGAAAACCACAGACCGCGGATGGTCGTGGATCGAGGAGCAATTCATTGATGAATACGATGCACAGGGAATCGGCTTTGCGACCGAAACAAAAGGCTGGATAGGGGGGTGGACTGGCTCTACCTATGAAACAACTGATGGTGGTTGGTCATGGCATTCCGCCGTAGTTGGAAGCCTGATCAACAGCTTTCACATGCTTAGTGATACTCTTGGGTATGCGGTGGGCCGAAGAGTCTACAAGTTTTCATGCGATTCAACAACTGAGGCTGTTCAAGCTCCGTTTACGCTTCCCGGCCAAACTACCCTCGAGCAAAACTATCCGAATCCGTTCAACCCGGAAACCCATTTTCGATTCCGCTTAGGTATTGTCGGAATTGTATCTCTCAGGGTCTACGATATTCTTGGTCGAGTTGTGGCAGAAGTAATGCGGGAGGCGAAGCCTGCAGGATCGTATGATATTCCGTGGGATGCGTCGGGCCTCACGAGCGGAGTGTATTATTATCGACTGAGGGTCGGAGATTTTGATATGACACGGAAACTGGTGCTCGTTCGATAGTTCAAATTCTCATCTCCCTTTATCTGGTTCATCTCGTTTGTCCCGCTGTTCCTACAGTGGGGGCATTGACAATATCTCCTCCTTGCGAATGGCGTTGGCGCTTCCTATATTCTCCGTCAACATTCGGTTTTTCAAATATAAGATGAACTTATAACTCGCTTGGATCGAACTCTTTTTCTCACTGCTGCTTTCCTCACCCTCTTCCCCCAAGGTTTATATTCACAGCCGTCTCCTGGCGCTGAACTCCGTGGCGTGTGGATTACGACAGCTGCCGGACTGGATTGGCCCAAAACGTACAACGCTGGAGAGCAGCGCGCGTCGTTGAAGGATATGGTGGCAAAGTTAAAAGTGGCACATTTCAACACCATTTTTTTCCAGGTCCGCGCCCGAGGTGACGCCTATTACCGTTCGACGTATGAGCCGTGGGCCGAGAACCTCACCGGCACGCTGGGTAAAGACCCCGGCTATGACCCGCTTCAGTTTTTACTCGATGAGGCTCATGCCGCCGGCATCGAAGTCCAAGCGTGGGTCAATGTTTTCAAAGTGCGCGGCCCTGGTCGCGTTGTAAACACGTATCCTCTTCATCCCGCACTTCGTTTTGCTCCCCATTTCATAGAAGTTGACGGCGAGGGATGGCTTGATCCTGGTATTCCCGCGATTCGGGATTACAGCGTTCGGGTTGCACTGGAAATCATCCAAAAGTATAACATTGACGGATTGATGTTTGACTTTCTCCGGTATCCCGGGAGAGAGTTTCCCGACGATGACACGTATGATCGCTATGGTGGAAAGAAGAACAGAGATGATTGGCGACGGTCGAACATCGACATGTTCGTCAGCGCGATCTATGACAGTGCCAGGGCGCTAAAACCGATGATCAAAGTTGGTTCCGCCCCCATCGGGATATACGACGGCGATCCGGATGGCGATGCCTTCGGCGCATACTATTCATATTATCAGGATTCACAAGGGTGGCTTGCGAAGGGAAAGCATGACTATCTGGTGCCGCAAATTTATTGGGACATCGGCAGTACGAAAGGCGATCCAGATTTTGCGGCGCTCGCACGGAAGTGGCAAAAAGGCTCCCATGGGCGGCACATCTACACCGGCATCGGCGCGTACAAAACCAACGTGCTGAGAGAAATTCCTACTGAAATTGATACGGCGCGAAAAGCAGGGGCTCTTGGTCAGGTGTATTTTCGCTACGAGAATATTCAGACGTTCGATATGTTTGGTGGAAGATATGGTCAACCGGCTTTTCTCCCGGCGATGGCGTGGAAAGATTCTGTACCGCCGAATGCCCCACGAGCCCTCGCAGCAACCGAACTGGGTGTCAATGTCTTTCACGTGGAATGGCTTCCGCCGCTTCCGGCAAGAGACGGTGATTCGACAAAGTCATACTCCCTCTACCGCTCATCTTCACCACTGCAATCTGATCCCCGCTCCCGGGTTCTTGCAGCAGTACTGTCGGCTTCCGCAACATTCTATGTCGATACGATATCTACACCAACTTCCCTCCGCTACTACTACACCATCTCTGCAATCGACCCTGCATCAAATGAAGGTCCTCCCTCCAACGTCGCAGGGACTGTGGTTCGCGAGGCTCTTGATCTCAAGGGCCGGCTTGCTCGTATTACCAGTCTCACAACGTCGCTCCCACATACAGCGAAGTCTCCGACGCTTATTTCATACCGGCTTGCAGACCGTGCATCGGTGGTTCTTCGATTATTCAAACAGGGCGACGACGACTCACCGGTAGCGACTCTTGCCGAAGGAATCAAAGACCAGGGGACATACATCGTGGGATTAGCGCAAAATACACTTGCGCCGGGAAGATATGTGTTGCGTTTGAAAGCTGGTTCGACCGAGCTGGAGCAGGCGATCGACTTCCGGTAGGCTATTTTGCTCCGACAACGTCAACAAGCCAGAGGCTGAGCTGTGGGATGTAGGTGATGAGGGCAAGCGCAATAAATAACATTCCGATATAGACAAGGGTTGATCGGACAATTGTAAAGACCGGCTTCTCGAACCGAAGACTTGAGATAAATAAGTTCAAGCCAACAGGAGGAGTGAGGTATCCGATCTCCAGATTGGTGAGAAAAATGATGCCGAGATGAACCGGGTCAATGCCATACGCTTCTGCGATCGGCATGATTAGTGGAACGACAACAATAATAGCCGAAAAAATATCCATCATCATTCCGACGATAATCAGGAATGCGTTCAGCACCACAAGAAACGCGACGGGACTTGCAATGATAGTCTGAATGTACGCAAAGAGTTTTGCCGGTACCTCTTCATCAATAAGGTAGTTGGTCAGACCCATCGCCGTTCCGATGATCATGAGGATTGCTCCCACGAGAAGCATGCTTTCTCTCATCACCCGTGGCAAGTCCTTTGTTGGGTGCAGGTCTTTCCGAATGAATACCTCTACCACAACAACATAGAATGCAGTTATCGCAGCAGCCTCCGTCGCTGTAAAGAACCCCGAATAAATCCCTCCGACAATAATCACCGGCAACGGTAGTTCCCAACCTGCTTCCTTTGCGGTCTTGAGCGCAGTCTTGAGATCAAACTTTGTCCGGGGCACTTTCAACTTCACTCCCTGTTTCACTGCGTATGTGGATAAAATCAGCAAGAGGAGAATTCCCGGAATGATCCCTGCGGTGAAGAGCTTGTCGATACTGATCTTTGCAATGAGCGCATAGAGAATCAGCGGAAGACTCGGTGGAAAAAGAAGTCCAAGGCTTCCCGAGGTTGTAATCAGGCCAAGGGTGAAACGCTCGGGATATTGTTCCTTGAGGAGTATCGGATACAGCAGTCCTCCCAGCGCAACAATCGTTACACCGGAAGCACCGGTGAAAGCGGTAAAGAGCGCGCAGGTAACGAGCGCAACGACAGCGAGGCCCCCCGGAACGGCGCCGAAGACGGCGCGCGCAAGGTTCACCAATCGCGTTGGCGATTTGCTTTCAGCCAGCACGTAGCCGGCAAAAGTGAAAAGAGGAATTGCAACAAGAGTGGGATTACTGCCGATGCGGTATAACTCCACCATCACCGCGGATGAATCTATATCCGCGGAGCCAAAGGCAAAGAGTGCAAGAGCGCCAATGATGGTAAAGAGCGGAGCTCCAAGAAGTGCGAGGATAAGAAATGCCGCTCCATAGAGGAAGGTTTCCACTTAGCCTTCCTTCGCCGGTGTAATGGAAAACGCGCTGTCAATCACCTTCACGATGAAATGAAATCCCATGAGAAGATAACCGACTGGAATGACGAGCAGAGCGACCCACGTCTGAATGCCAAGGACCAGGTCACTCCCTGCGGCTTTTTCATCCATTATGAATTTCCATGCTGCCTCCGCAAGAAACCAGCAGACGACTACTGCAAAAAGTCCGGTGATGACCTGCGCGATGCGTCGAAGTTTGTCCGGAAGAAATTTTGTGAGGGCATCGATGCTGATATGCCGGCCCTCGGAAGAAGCGATCGCTGCTGCAGTGAACCCGCCCCAGATTACCAGATGTCGCACGATCGTATCTGCCCAGAGAAGCCCGGTGTCGAAGAAATTGCGAAGAACAACCTGGAGAAAGGCAAGCAAGACCATGGCCGTCAGGAAGACGACAAGGAGAACAAACTCAACACGTCCGAAGAATGCATCCAACTGACGGATGATTCTCATTTGGTGCTGCTCTTGCTTTTTCTAAAATCTCTTATGGATTTCTCGATATGGTCGAGAAACTGTTGATCATACAGTTTCCCGATGAGCGAACGGCGGGCCTTTGCGCCGGCAGCAACGTATTCCTCTAACGACTTCGGCGAACTTAGGTCTGTCATCAGGATCCCCTCATTCTTCAGTGTTGTGATCGCGGCCGTGTTTTCCTCGCGGGCCCGCAGAACACCCTGACGCATATATTTCCGACCATTGCGGAGAAGGATCTCCTGGAGGTCTGGGGTGAGAGCATCAAATTTCTTTTTCGTCATTACGACTGCACCCGAAGCATCCGCGAGAGGGACAGCCAGCATATACTTTACCCTTGTATTCCATTGCAGCGCGAGAGCCGCGTATGGTGAGATATAGGCGCCATTAATCAATCCGGTCTGCAAGGAGGTAAGTACGTCAATCACTGAAAGAGGAATCGGGCTTATGGAGAGTGCATTGAATGTTGCTTCCGCAATAGGATCACCCTCCCACATCCACATTCTCACTCCACTCATATCGGCAAGAGATCGGATCGGCGTGTTTGTGAAGACATACACGAAACCCACTTCCGACCAGCCAAGGAGAACAAAGCCGTTTTCCTCAAACGCCTTTCTGAATTCCGAATCGAACGCTTCGTAGATATGATCAACTTCATTGTAGGATTCGAACAGAAAAGGTGAATCGAGAATCCGCACTTTCGGCGCAATCTCCCCCAGACCAACACCGGTGAGACCGGCACTATGAATTTGTCCAACGCGCATTTTCCGAATGAAGTCCTTGTCCTCACCCTGGACGCCGCCGGCATAAATCTTGAAGCCAAGTTTTCCCCCACTTTCTTTTCGCACCGCGGTATCGAAATCCCTCATTACATTCACCCACGAGGTTCCATCGGGAGCAAGCGTTGCGAATTTGATCGTGTGTTCTTGTGCATCCGCACCGGACCACAAAAACGCAAGAAGGAGCAGACCAACCGTTTGTTTTATCAAATACATTTTTTTCCTCTGTAATGTCGCTAACAGTGTTCAGAGTTGTACTCTATCGCGGCGGGAAAAGTTCTCTCTAGAACAGCTCGTTGCGCCGTTGAGCCAAATGTTTCGCTTTTTTCTTTGCGATTGCATTGGAGAGTCGGTCATCGGGCAGGACATCGATTGATGTTGCCTCAACCACTGCGAGAAGACGGTCGAAAAGTTCTTCATCCAAGGTTTGCACCGCCACGTACCGGGCGTAGTATACCTGGATCATGAGAAATTTTCCCCCGGTCATACGAATGGCCTTCTCAAAATACTGTTTCGCAAGATCCGGATCACCGCCGAGAAATTTCGAGCGGCTTCCGTAGAGTGCCCCGAGGAAAAGGTACGCTCCTCCATGGTAAAATGTGGAATCTTTCTCCGCCACAAATCGCATCATCGCCTCGACCCGCGGTAACGCAGCAATAGCATTGGGGTCCGTAAGACTCAGGTTGATATAACTTCCCCAGCCAAAGGCAGTCCAGAATACTGCCGGCACATCGTCTTTGTCAAGTTGCGAGAAATACGTTCGAAGGTCATCTACGGAACCATCCAGCGCCCGCTGAAATTGTTTATCCTGCCTCAACACGCGAAAGCCGAAATCGCGGCCACGTAGATAGAAGTTCCGGGCGCGATCCTGATCCACGTCTTCGACAAACCCGAGACTGTAGCTGCTGTACCCTTCGCTGAGAAGTCGAAGCAATTTTTCATTGTCAGGTTCATTCTCCAGCATCACCTCAAGAAGCTTGAGGTTTCCGGGAAGAGCCTGCTCTGCGAATGCGAGATCGTTTTCACGGGTGAAACCGGCGAATCCATCCTCCACGATGCCGCCGACCGTGGAGACCGCGATGGTTTGAATACACCCAGAAGCAATCAGTGAGAAGAGTAAGAGAAATACGGCGTTGAGCGATTTCATTTTTGAGGATACTATGGGACGTGAGGGTGAGAATATAGACAAAATCGTCGAAGATTCCAAAGTAGCATTTTTGCAACTCACGGAGGAATGCTGTACTTTTTTAGTGGATGCAAACTCTACAACGCGTGTATTCCATGAAAATCCTCGTCGTCGAAGACGAAAAGAAAGTTGCTCGGCTCATTCAGCAGGGGCTGGAGGAGGAAGAATACGAAGTCGCCGTTGCGCATGACGGTGAGGATGCGAGTGCACTTGCGTCGTCAGACAACTTTGACCTTCTCGTTGTCGACGTCATGCTTCCGGGAAAGAGCGGTATCCAAGTGGTCAACGAACTGCGCACGAAAGGAGCAACGATGCCGATTCTGATGCTGACCGCCAAGGCATCGATCGAAGATAAAGTTGCCGGCCTGGATAGCGGCGCCGATGACTATCTCACCAAGCCATTCGCCTTTGAAGAGTTCCTCGCACGCGTCCGATCATTGCTTCGTCGTGGAACGCAGGACAAATCGACGGTTCTAAGTTTGTGCGACCTCCAGCTCGATACCGTCAGCCACAAGGCAAGGAGGGGGGGGCAGACGATCGATCTTACTTCAAAGGAATACGCTCTTCTGGAATATCTTCTGCGAAACAAAGAGCGCGTCTTAACGAGGGCAGCGATCTCCGAACATATCTGGGAGTATAATTTCGACACTGGAACGAACATCATCGATGTGTACGTGAATCATCTTCGAAACAAGATCGACACCTCTGCCCACCCCAGGCTTATTCATACGGTCCGCGGTGTCGGGTACGTTATGAAAAAGGAATAGCATGCGTCTCGGTCTCCAATCAATACGAGCCCGTCTCACCTTCTGGTATACTCTTCTGGTCTTTGGCACGCTCGTAGCGTTCAGTGTGATTTCATACTACTACACGAGCGAAAAGCTTTCGGAGAATCTTGATATCTCCCTCGGCAAAGAGGTCCGGTGGGTGCAAAATTTTATTCAGCCGCGCACCAGCAAGATCAAGCCGAGCAAGCGCTCCATCGAGGCGCTGCTCAGCAGAAAGCCTCTTCCTCCTCCTCCCTCTGAACAGAAGGACTCGAGTGACGCTAACCCGGAGGAAAATGACGCTGCTGACGAAATCTGGAATCAGATTTACGAACACACCCTCCTCAGTCCGAAGAAGACCTATATCCAGGTTGCCGACAAAAGAAAAACAATTCTGTACCGTTCATACAGCCTGGGAGAAGACAGCCTGATGGTTCCTGATAGCTTATCGTTGGACGTGACACAGCTTTCCACCGTTGATCTTCTCAGCGAACCGGTGCGTGTTGCAGCTGTTCGCGATAAGAACTTTGTCATTCTCATCGGCTATCCTCTCGCAGAGCTCCGGGAGGCGCTGGAGAATCTTTTTTCCATTTTCAGGGTCCTCATTCCGATCGCGATTCTGATTTCTATCATCGGTGGCCTTTATCTTGCGCATTCCTCTCTCCGACACGTCGATGACATCACGCGTCGAGCAAGAAGGATCACGGCGGAGAATCTCGATCAGACGATCCCCGAACGCAAAGTCAATGATGAAATCGGACGCCTGGTGACTACTATGAACGACATGATCCGAAGACTGCACGACTCCTTCGCACAGGTCAAGCAGTTTTCTGGCGATGCCTCTCATGAGTTAAGAACTCCACTCACCATCATGCGCGGGGAAATTGAGCTTGCGCTGCGGACGACGAAGTCACCAGAAGAATACCGGAGGGTTCTCGCGAGTTCACTTGAGGAACTCCTCCGCATGAGTGCCATCATTGATAATCTTCTGACACTCGCGAAAGCAGATCAGGGGTTGTTTGAGACGACCTTTTCCGAAGTGAAATTGGAGCACCTGGTGGAGGAACTGCGTGAGGATAGTGAGACTTTGGCTGAATCCAAAGGGATAACCGTCACTCTCGACAAGAATGAACCGATGACAATCGTAGCCGACGTGGTGAAACTCCGCCAGCTTTTCCTCAATTTGATTTCCAATGCGATAAAGTATACACCGGTTGGTGGCGCAGTGCGGATTTCCATGAAGAGAGAAAACGGATCTGCTTTGTTTCAGGTCCAGGACACGGGGATTGGAATTCCCCCCGAAGAGATTGACAAGATCTTCAATCGCTTTTACCGTGTTGATAAAGCTCGATCGCGCGAGCTCGGCGGATCCGGGCTGGGTCTTTCAATAGCAAAGTGGATCGCGGAACTTCACCGAGGCATTATTACGGTCGAGAGTGAAGTCCAAAAAGGCTCAGTCTTTACTGTCCAGCTCCCTCTCAATTAAGCCACCGAACAAAAAAGCCTCACCGTGTCTTGCGGTGAGGCTGTTTCTGATACTCGTTTTGGTTAGAAGTCTGATCCAAAGGAAACGTAATACTTCGGCTTCGAAAAATGTGAATAGTTCCACGCCCAGGCAATGTCCAATCGGACAAAGAACGCGAGGAAGTAAAGTCGCATGCCGGTTCCCATTCCCATGAGAAGATCTTTTGTAACGATCTCCCCTTCTGCATTACGCGTAAATGCACGATATGCTCTGTCCTCGGTCCATGCGGATCCCATATCGAAGAAGAGATTCCCGCCGATGCTCTGCAACCCGATTGGCAGCGGACCCGCCTGAAGAAATGCAAAGAGGGGATAACGTAGTTCAAAGTTAAACAGGGTATACTTGCTCCCGATCTGCGCATTATAGTTGTATCCGCGTAACGGCGTGCCTGTCTGAAGGAACAGGAAATCCTCCGCGTTCCGAATCGGAAAACCTCGATCGAACGTCGGTGCAATCCAATTGTCAATCCCCCCAATAATAAACTTCTGAGGGTTGGGTCCAAAACTTCCTCCTCCGGACAATCTGAGTCCGATGCTGTAGAACCTGCCCAGGCGTAGATAGGTCCGATAGTCCGCCATGACGTTCACAAATCCGATCCCACTGGCTCCCAGTTTTGGTGTACCGAACACACTGAGAGTATATCGGGAGCCATTGACTGGTGAGAGGAATCCCCACAACGAGTTGTCATGAGTATAACTTAGTGAAGGAACGATAACCGTGCGCCGTTGAATTGGATCGGTTAGCTGATCAAGATTTTCGCGGGAGACATCGTACCAGGTCACACCTGCTTCAATTCTCTTGAAGCGGCTCAGGGGGTATGAGGCCGAAGCACCGGCTCCGTAAGTGCGAAACCGATAGAGGCTTCCGCCGAAAATATCGTCGACGACAACGAAGCGTGCGCTGTGGAAACCTGAGAATATATAATCAATCCTCTCCGGCAGGTAATAGTACTGCAATCCGTAATCACTGTTCTTCAGATCAAGCAATAAATTTGTAATGAACACGATCTGGTGATCTCCCAAGAGGTCGCTGAAGGCCATTATTGTGGAGCCACTCACTCCATAGAACGTGTCATACCCTGCATTGCCGTAAATAATATCGGGAGAAAAATTCAGTTTGTATTTGTTGATCTTATAATTGCCTTCTTCATCAAGATTCTTGGAGATCTTGGGAAGGCCAACCAGGTTCGAATCTTTCGGAACAGTCTCTCCGGCAGTCTCGGAAAAAACATAATTACTGAAATCGATTTCGATGTTTTCACCGTAACGAGTCTCCTCCTCAGTCTTTTGCCGATCCATCGATGAATCAGGTTCCTCGGGTTTGTCTTCTGGAATGGCTTCCGCAAGGGTCACCACCGCGGGTTTTTGCTGCTTGTGAAATTCTGTCATTTCCACCTCTGCGATCTTCAAATCCCTTTCAAAAGGATTTCGCATCACGAAGAGATCGAAACCAGCAAAATTCAGAGACGAGAACGCGAGTTTTGATCCATCGGCAGACAGAGATAATTGGTACACTCCGCTGAGCGAATTGGTAATCGGCCTGATCACTCCAGACTCGAGGTTCATTTCATAGATGTTGTTGATCCCGCTCTTGTCGGAGATAAAAAGCATCTTCTTGCCGTCGGGGGAGATAACCGGATCAGACTCTTCCGCACCTCCGGCATCGGTCACCCGAGTCACTTTTTTTGAATCCAATCCGACTTTGAACACGCTGTTCGTGCTAAACTTCAGGGAAAGAACCGATGACGAATCTCGTTTCGCCGAGGAACCCCTGTCGGAGACAAAATAAATCGTTAATCCATCGGGCGACCAGCCCGGATCAGCATCGCTAAATCTATCATTCGTCAGATTGGCGAGTTCCTTTGTTTCCAAATCGTAGACGTAAATATCTGATTGTCTGCTTGTGTTCCCCACAAATGCGATTTTGTCGCCTTTGGGGGACCAGTCGATCGAGAAAATTCCGTCGAGGCCAAGCACGAGCTTGGTTTGATCTTCGCTTTCCACATCAATCAGTACGATGGCATCCTGTTCACCGGCTTTTGTCGCAACGGCAATCCTGCTTCCGTCGGGCGACCAGGAAATTCCCGGTGTCAACAGATGCAACTCCTCGAAATCGTTCGTCGTCTGCCCGTTTGCAAGTTTCTTGATGATTGTTCCGTCAATGGTGCTGACGAGATACAGATCAAAATAATCATCTCTGTTGGAGATGAACGCGATGCGATCGCCCTGGGGCGAAATTGATGGACTCGTATTATAGAAAGAACCGTCTTTGCGATGATCCGTGATGCGTCGAGCATAGTCAGCCGGCTCTTCTCGTTTCGCGAAGTCAGGCCAGTACATCACTTTTTGATCCTTTTGCCATCGTTCCGACAACTCTTCGATGCTGAGCCCAAGCGCCCCCTTGAACCCGGCCTCCACGCTACGCGTGCTCTTGATGCGATTCAGAATCTCTCCGACCTTTTCTTCGCCGTATTTTCTCGAAATATACCACCACATTGATTGGCCACCGCGGTACGCAAAGTATCCATACAGTCCGTTGAGCGGCGGCAGATACTCATGCACGGTCGCATCTCTGAGAAACATATCTGAGTTGGTGTCCCATCGAAGAGCTTCATACTCAGCAAGTCCTTCATCGAACCAGTCCGGAAAACGGAGAGTAATATTGTTGGCAATAATGGACTGGATGGATCCCCCAAAGAACATGTCATTAATCACAGCGTGAACCAGTTCGTGGTGAATGACATGCCTAAATTTGCGGAAGTCCCCTTCGAACGGGACGACAATACGATTCTTAAAGAGTTCCGTGACACCACCGATACCTTCATCAAGATATTGGTTGATGACGTTGGTCTGTTGAAAGTCGTTATGCGAGTTATAGATGACCCACGGAATTCTATTCACTAACTCATAACGGAAGGACTTGCGGATGGAAGTATAGGCTGACTCAGCTGCAACAGCGGCAAACTGAGCGAGGAATTCTCCTCCTTCGGTAAAATAAATATCGAAGTGATCGCTCTGAATATAATAGTAATCGAACCTCGCGTATTGTACTTTGTTTTTTCCGAAGGCAGCGCCCGTCTGCGCCATTGATAGCGACGGAAGACACAGGAACACCACGCCCGTAAATAGCCGGAATGCAAGCCGTGCAGTCATAACCCCCTCAAACGATTGATGCATGCATGAAATCTAAGAGTAGTCTAACGAAGTTCATCGGGAAAAGCAATTACCTATTCCTTACAATACGAACTGGGACCAAAAAGTTCCTTGCGTCAGTCGGCAAGGACAAAATCAATCTGTTTTTCGGCGGGATTGACGGTACTAACCCTGACGCGGACTTTATCCCCGAGCCGGAACTGCCGACCCCGGGTGCGGCCGCGTAAGAGGTATTGCTTTTCATCAAAGATATAGTAGTCATCGTCCATATTTCTCACGCGAACCAATCCCTCCACCAGCAGGTCGTTGATTTCCACAAACATCCCGAACTCCGTCACTCCGCCAATCACTCCATCAAATTCATCACCGATATGTCGCTTCATAAACTCTGCCTGCATCACCTTGACAGAGGTTCGCTCTGCGTCAACCGCCACCCTTTCCCGGGCGGACGACTGCACACATATTTCCGGAATGCGTTCCGTGAGCGAAGCGAAACGCGCAGGGCTTACCTGCCGCTCGTATTCATGAAGGAGCCGGTGAATAACCAGATCGGGGTATCGACGGATAGGGGACGTGAAGTGTGAGTAATGCTTGAACGCAAGGCCGTAGTGCCCGATATTGCGCTCGGAGTAGATCGCTTTCGCCATCGAACGCAAGGCAACCTCGTTAATCAGTGTTTCCACCTCACTCCCCTTCACTCTATCAAGAAGTTTTTGCAGCTCGGTCGCAGAGACACCATCCTTCGCGTTGAGGGAGAATCCAAATCCTTTTACGAAGTTTGCAAGATCCTTCAACTTCTCCGGGTCCGGGACGTCATGCACACGATAGATAAACGGTCGCTGCTCGCCTTCTCTTCCCGATCGGCCTACATGGCGCGCTACAGTCTTATTCGCCAGCAACATACATTCTTCCACCAACCGGTGTGCGTCGAGGCGTATTTTTTTCTTGATTGCCTTTGGCAGCCCATCATCATCAAAAATAAATTTCGCTTCGGGTGTATCGAAGTCGATACTTCCCTTCTTTCTCCGTTTCTGAAGCTGCGTTTTGGAAAGAGTGAATAACGCAAGGAGCGTCTTCGCGTGTTCCCCTCTTTTTGCCTCGATGATGGATTGGACCTCTTCGTACGTGAATCGCCGGGCGCTGTGTATCACGGATTTTCGTATTTGATAAGAAGAGACTGACCCTTTTTCATTGAGATCCATCAGAACACTGAACGTCAACCTGTCCACGTCAGGGCGAAGGCTGCAGAGATCGTTCGACAGCCGCTCCGGCAGCATCGGGATCACCTCATTCACCATGTACACGCTTGTGCCGCGCTTAAATGCCTCGCGATCGAGGGCACTCCCCTCCGACACATAGTGGCTCACATCGGCAATATGAACACCGAGACGCTGCGTCCCGTCCGGCAGCAGTTCAAGGGAGAGAGCATCATCGAAATCTTTCGCATCTTCAGGATCAATGGTTACGGTAACGATATTCCGGTAATCGAGTCTGCCGTCAAGATCGCGAGCGGTGATAGAAGCCGATAACGATTCCGCTGTCTGCTGAACCTCACGAGGAAATGATTGCTGCAATCCAAAACTTCTTGCAACCCCCGTTACCTCCACACGGGGATCACCTGATTCGCCGAGGACCTCCATAACTTCACCTTCCGGGTTCCGTTGGGGATCTTCCCACGGCAGAATCCGCACGATTACCTTATCGCCGTGGCGCGCCTTCAGCCTGTCGTCCGAATCATCGCCCACATAAATGTCGCGCGAGATGCGACTATCATCCGGTACCACGAAGGTGTAGCGACCATTGCGTTCGAGAGTACCAACAACGGTGGAAAGTGATCTTCGCAAGACCTTCACGATTTCCCCCTCCATGTTCTCCTCAGGCCGCTTTCCATGCTTCGTTCCTTTCACGAAGAGTGACACCCGAACGCGATCGCCGTGGAAAGCCGTACTCATGAACTTCGGTGGTATAGAGACCTCTTCCGATGATCCATCGAGACGGACATATCCTGTTCCGCGCCGTGTTACCTGCAGGATTCCCTCCAGCGCCTGGAGTTTTTCTTTGGAAGTCTCAGAATGGCGCTCTGCAACATAGCGTACTCTTCCCTTTTCGTCTGTGGCGACAACCCCACGACGTTCTAATTCCTCTACTTTTTGCCTCAGAGCCTGATACTCGTTTTGATTCTGGACCTTCAGCTTCTTGGCAAGTTGCTTGAGACCAAAAAACTCGTCTGGATTCTCAGACAATAGGGTCAAAATTCTTTTCTTTATTCCTGCGATGGTGATTCTCCTTCACAATAACGGGCGCTCAATAGGTCTTCACGCCCGCTGGTTAAAATGATATTCGGTAAAAAATGCGGCCAGAATTGACCGGCTGACCACGACTGTATGTCGACGTGACTTCATCCGACTTATGTTCGAACTCAATCATGAAATTCTGAAGTGACTCGCTGTTTAACAAATCGCCCAAGGAGTACAATATACTCAGATTGGATTTGTCAATTGACTCAAAGATTCTTCCTCCCGCCTTTACGAGGAACTTGTACAGAGTGAGGTTCACGTATACTTCTGCCGATTGACTGAAAGACTCTCCTTGACCGTAACGAAACTCCACTGCATTAATGAAATCAGTCTGGTCTCGGAGAAAGTCGGATACTTTTTGGGTGAAGAGCGAGGATGCGCTGGAAATGACCGCCGACGTTGCTGATGACCCAATATCAGCAACGGCGGCGTTTCGCTGAGATTGACTTGTCCCAAATGAACCGGTAAGGATATACACAATGGCATCCGTCTGTACATCACCACTTTTAGGGCAGTCGGGACATCTAGACTGAGCGGTGCCATAGGTCTCATACTCCTCTCGATCAATGGTCATTCCCATTGAGAGAGTGGGCTTGCTTCGCGTCCCCGTGATATCCATGACGACCTTTACTTCTTCCGTTCGATTGTAAGGCTCCCCAAGTGATCTGGTCCCTTCGTATGTTGCGGTGATCTTCAGTTCAGGGTTGAGGAAGTCTCCCGTGAAGACAAGGTCGCCGCTTGCATTAAACGTTTTGTTGAGATAGGAGTAGCTCGCCTTCGGAATGGAAAGATTCCCGATCCACCGTCGCCCGTCCTCGGTAATGGAAAACTTCCCGACAATCGTCGCAACAAGCTTCTCATCCGTTCGTGGATCGAACAGCATCTGGATTTCCGTATTACTCCCGGACGCCTGGATATCGAGATCATAGCGGACGTTATCCAATAGCGTTTTCACCTTTGAATTCGATGAGACAAGTCTCGGGCCGGTACGATACGAATCATCCGTTCCATAGTAGGCGGAAACAACGGAAAGCCATTGTCTATCCATCCTTTCTGTGGTATCAATAACGACTATTGCTGGAAAATAATACTCTGATCGTCGCGTCGTCACTTCTTGTGTCGGGGGAAAAATCAGCGTTGAGTTGCTTACAAGAACGGTCCCTTTGAGAACAGGTTGTTGAAACGGGCCTGTGAACGACAATCCCCCCTCGCCAATTTCGACAAAGAGGTTTCCGTAGACAGAGAGAGACGATCTTCTCGTTTCTCTTTTGACAACGAGGACTTGGCCGTTGCCAACGAGGCGAAAGTCAGATGGGACGAGGTTCCGGAACGAGAAGTCCCCCTCAATGTGAAATTCACCTTTCTTCTTGAAGATCGCGTTATCGGCGGCAGTATTGTACAACGTTGATGAAAGAACCTTGACTCGATCGCGTGACGGTTGAAACTCACCCTTGAAGGAATAAAAAATATTGTTCGGTACGAACAGAAAAGTGCAGCTATCAACAGAAATAAAGCCGCTGTAATCAGGCTCCTTCAGCGAGCCACGAAGATGCAAATTGCATTTCAACACTCCTTGCAAGTTGTCAAACGTGGGGAGAAGGGGATCCAGTAAGCTCATTTGGATGCCCTCCGAGACCACGGTCAGATTGATCGATTCTGTTTCCGTCTGTTCTTCTCCCGGCAATGGCTCGCCGCCGAGGCGGACAGGTATGAACCCGGAGATCTTCAACTGCGGGCGCTTTGTTGCCGCGTCAATGATATTAAATTCGGTTTCAAACCGATTGTCATGAAAGTGGAAATCTCCATCAATGCTTCCGACAAGAAAATTCTTGAATCGAACCTCATCGGAGTGGACCGTGGCGGCATAGCGTGGGTCGCCCATTGATCCACTCCCCACAATATTGACCTCTGCTTTTCCCTCCAAGGCTTTTTGTCCTTGACGAAGATCGAGTTCGGGAAGGACAAAACGGAGTGCATCGAGATCAAGCTCTTTCCCCTCCAACGTCGCATCCAGCTTTCCATCTATCCCCACGAACCCGCGTGCATGTATGGACTGGCCTTCCCTTCGTAACACGAGGTCTTGTATTCGTACTCCCGCCGTATTGAACGCAATCGATGCGCCACCGTCGGCTTGCCAACCGTAATCTTTGTAAGCAATCCCGAGACTGTTCAGCGTGAAGAGTACCTTGTTTTCATCCACCCGTGCCAATCCCTGAAGACGACTCGTAAAGTTGTCGGCGAATGAAACAGCACCTGAGTAACTCGCGTACTCCTGTTGATAACTCATTTTCAAGCGAACACTGTCGAGTCTACTCCGATTGACGTACATCGTCTTCGCATCACCGGAGAGCTGAATTTCCACTTCCCGGAGAGGATCATCCGGCCTGAGATCATTCACCTCAATGGTCGCAGTCCCATCATCGATGAGAATGCCTGCATCAGCATTTCCATAGAAAAAATCATTCAACTGTAATTCTCCCTGTAACGAGAGCCGGTCATATCCCCCTTTCATCGTTCCCCTCAAAACTCCCTGTCCATTAAACTTCCGGTCGGAAGTAATCACGGAGACTGGCACAAGATCCTTCAGGGAAAGGGAGAACCGAGCGTCTATTGATTTGTTCACGGAGGCAAGAGAGCGACCCAACTGTTCCAGTTCCAATCGATCAACGTTCCCTGCCAACGTCGAGTCCAGAGCCATCAATTTCTTACCAAGCGCAACACGGATGTTTTGTGTCTCGTAGCCGATGAGGTCAGTCATATACTCTAAATCGAAGAGGCCTTCAATTGATAGGTCGGCTATATTCGACTGAAGAAGAATACTCTTGTTCCGTGGGTTCTGCTGATCCAACGTGAGGTCTATCTCACCTGACGATAAACTGTAATTCCGATAGCGCGCCGAGGCAATACCCAGCTTGAAATTCCCGTTGAGTTTTTCCCATGTTAGACTTGATCCCGATGCATTGATAGAAAAGGTCAAGTCGCTATTCTGGTCATCACTGTGCAGGAAGTCCTGGAGATTCAGATTCGCCACGTCGCCATTCACCTCGAACGAGGATTCGTTTGACCCTGGGTTGTGCAAGGAGGCTTTGAGGGATGCTTTTGACTCCGCAAATTCTGTCGCGATCGTTGCGGAGAGAGTTTGCTTCGAGGCATCGATTGTTCCGCGAAGCATGTGCAGGGACCGGTCGAAGATGCTGGAAGTATCAATCGATAGGTTTGCGTTCGAGGCCAGTGTCTCCAGCGAAATACCCTGGCCCTTGATTGATGCCTTTCCATTGAGACTACTTTGTAGATCCGGATCGTCAATGATCCGCGCGAGATTAATCTTCTCAAATCCCAAATCACCAGTATACCGGAGGACAGCAGGACCTCCAAGTGACAATGCAAGACCCGACGATTGGATATTCCCGGCTTCCGTCTTAACGAAGAATTTTGTAACGAAGTCTAGTGGTCGACCCTCGAACTCCAGATTCAAGGTTGCCACCCCGACCGGACGGAATTCAGGAATCCCAAGGGATGGCATCAATGCCGCGACGTCTCTTCCGGAAATGACGCTCTCCGTCATTTTCACCTTAAGAAAGAGATCGCGTGGACGATGGAGGTTCGTGATTGATCCGTTGAGATGAACACTTGTCTTTTCGGTGGCTAGGTTGAGCTTTCGCACTGACAGATCGCCAAATTCTCCCACCCCCTCGAGATCAAGAGAAACAACTCCGTGCAAGAAGTCCAATTCCTCGATAAATTTTTTCAGTTCGTCTAGATCGATCAAACTTTCTCTGATTCGCAGGGAAACAGGACTGTGTTTTATCTGCTCCAGTTCAACGCCGCCAAGCAAGTCAATATTCTTCATGGCGATATCGAGAAATAATTCAGAACGGCTTGTTGTAATGGCAAGATTTCGCACACGAGCAGCGTCCTTCCCTACCGACACCGTCCCGGAAAAATCTTTCAAGTGCAGATCGTTTCGCTGGTTTTCGAACCTTAGCGTTTTGAAAGTCAGCTCTTTTGTTTCAGGATCAAGCTTTGCCGCAAGATCAAGGAAAAAATGCGTAAGCGTAAAGGAATGATAATCAATGAAGTGATCACTGGTTCGCTCTGATGATCCGTTGATCAGGTCCACTGAATCCAGCAGCGATATCGTTGCGTTGTTCAAAGCCAGCCGATCGAACGTTATGACCCAATTCGCCGGGCTGGAGGAAGAAGTATCAGCGAATTTTGTTTTCTGCATGCGTTCAAAGTTCCAGTGCCCATCTTTTGAACGTATCAAGTTTACTTGCGGTGACTCCAGTTCGAATGACCCCACCTGAATGGATTTTCCAGGGATCCCCCAAAGATCATAGCGAAGGTCGAGTCTCTTACTGAGAATAAACGGTGTTCCGTCGACGATGACAGCAATGGAGTCCACTGTGAAACCTGCAACGAGATTTCCCCCCACTTCGCCAAGATAGACGTCGGCCTCAAGAAGAGAGTCAAGCTCATTAAGAGCAAATGCGCGAACGCGGTCGCGGAAAAATTGGGTCTGCGTCAGTCCTGCGGCAAGGAGTATCAGGGCGACCGCGCCAAGGGCGACATACGCTGTTATTTTGAGAAGCTTTTTCACAATCAAAATTTGTCGGATCAAGAGAAGGAACTTTACTTTCGCCGGCGGCGGCGAGATGGCATGACGGTGTAAGCCTGAAGAACTTTTTGGATTACGTTGGAAGTTGATCGCCCTTGACGAAGGGGGATTCGGCGGACGGTTCCTCCCCCACTCTTCACAACAGCACTCCCAACAATGTTGTTGGTCTTCCAGTCAGCACCCTTCACGAGAACATCAGGGCGCAAAGCCTGAATCAAGCGGAGCGGGGTATTCTCTCTAAAGAAACAAACATAGTCCACTGTGCGGAGAGCTGCCAGGACAATCGCCCTGTCCCGATTGGGATTTATCGGGCGCAGTGGACCCTTTATTTTTCGGATCGACGAATCGGTATTCAATCCGACGATCAGGATATCGCCCATCCGTTTGGCTTTTTCCAGGTATTCTACATGTCCTCGATGCAGAATATCGAACGTGCCATTGGTAAAAACCACCCTCTGTTTTTTTCTTCTCAGTCGTTCACGAATCTTCGATAATAGCGCGAGGGTAACAATTTTCTTGTTCATGCACGCGCTGCAATTGTCTCGGAACTATCGTGTTGCAGTACGGCAGTCATGAGCTGTTCTCGCTCGATTGGTACGATGCCAACAAATCCGACGACAACTCCGGCTGCATAATTTGCGAGTGCAGCTGCTTCACGCACTGTGGCCCCTGATGCAAGAGCAAGAGTCATTGTTGCAATGACCGTATCTCCTGCCCCGGAAACGTCGTGGACGGTTTTCGCAACATTACCAAAATGCGAAATCTCGCCTGAGGATTCGAAAAGGGACATCCCCTTATCACCCCGTGTGAGAAGTACATTATCCGCGTCCAGTTCATCCCTCAATTTTGTCCCTGCGCGAACCACGTCGTCCAATGTTGCTAATCGCGTGCCCATCGCCTCCTCAACCTCTGCTCGATTTGGTTTGAAGACGGTGACGTTTTTGTATTCAAGAAAGTTGAACACTTTTGGGTCGACCGTGACAATTACGTTGTGCTCTTGCGCCAGGGTGATAACATCGTGGATGACTTTCTTGCTGAGCACCCCTTTGTTGTAGTCTTCCAGAATTATTGCGTCAAGAGTTTGAATATTCTTCCGAAGGGAATCGAGAATCCTCCCTGCCATTGCTTCGGAACACTGGTTCTTGGATTCACTGTCGACCCGCACCACGTGCTGATCATGGGCGATGACCCGTGTCTTGATAGTCGTCGGTCGTGAACCATCAACGACGATTCCGCCATCACTCAGACCCTCCTCCTTCAGTATCGAGGTGAGTTGATGGCCCTGGTGATCATCACCAATCAGTCCAACGAGAAGAGGCTCCCCACCAAGCGAGAGGACGTTGTTGGCGACATTTGCCGCTCCACCTAATCTTGTAGATTCGGAATTTACTTCTACAACTGGCACTGGTGCTTCGGGAGAGATCCTACGCACCGTTCCCCAGAAGTACTGGTCGATCATTAAGTCCCCAACGACTGCGATTTTTTTACGCTCAAACGATTGAAAGAGTTCCTGCAGTCTTGATTTCATTAACTTTACCATGGGATCCTTGATTTTGATCGGGTGTTGATGAGTTAACCGAATATATGAATTAACCTGAGGAGGCGCAATGAGTTACGGCGTGACAACGCGAGCGTTCCGATTGTTATCGAAGCCAGGGACCTAATCGTTTGACGATCTCGTCTACCGTGATTCCAACGCGAAAATCATCCGTCGGGACGATAATATCCGCCTGCTTGTAGAAAGGCTCACGCTCGTCAAACAGCATTGAAATGCGAGTGGTCAAACTCTCTGGTGGAAGACGTTCGCCCTCCTCATCCCGAAGCGTTGGGCGGTTTGTTTTGTTTTGCAGCCTGCGGAAAAGATGTTCTGGTGAAGTCTGAAGATAAATGAGAATTCCACTCGACTTGACAATCGAGAAGTTCACCTCATCGGCAATCGTGCCGCCTCCCAGCGATACTACCATCCCAATTCTTGCAGAAAGCTCTTGCACTAAAATCCTCTCCAATTCCCGAAAGTAATCCGCACCATTCTGTTCGAAAATCTGATTCACCGACTTACCTTCTCTTCGTTCGATCTCTTTGTCAGTATCGATAAAATCGTAGCCAATGGTATTCGCAACGATGGGTCCAATCGTACTCTTGCCACTCCCCATGAATCCGGTGAGGTATATGCGGTCCCGACGAACAGGTTCAGACATCAATGTCCCGGGGGTTTGATAAAGGGCGTCGCAGTGCGTGGACCATGATCTTCGACGGATTTGTATTGCGCGCGTATGTTTCCGACAGAATCGTATATCCGTTCCTCTTTGCCGTTGAAAGAAAGTCAGCGGCAGCGGACCTGTCTGGATCACTAAAGAAGGCCACGCCGTCAGGTTTCAAGCAAGCGCTCAGGACGCTGAGAAGATGAGTAAAATTTTTCCTCTCGTATAAGACATCGCTGCCGATAACGACGTCAAAAATTCCCGAAGGGACACCGGATGATCGCCAGTCAAAACACTCCAAGGAAACAGACGTCTTCTGGCCATTTGGGATGTTCGCAAGAACATTATAAGCCGTGAACACAAGGGCGTCATATTCATAGTCCGTCATATGAACATTTCCGCCTGCGATGGCGGCGAAAATGCCCGTAAGACCCAGGCCACAGCCAAGATCGAGAACACGGGCCTCCCGACATTTTCCAGCACGGACAATATGCTCTGCCAGAATCATAGATGAAGGCCACAACTCCGACCAATACGGCAGGCGCTCATCGACCGCGAAATCGTCTGGAGTGACGGCGTCAACAAGAATTGTGCTGTTGCGAACGCGAGCGAGCGATATTGATTCACCACACACCGTCATGACTTCAGCAACAACATCATATGTCGAAGCGAGAAGATTTCTCAAGACGGAAGGTGAAACATCAAGCAAGGAGGAAACAGGAAGCTTTGACAGAGAAGGCAACGTCGGACAAGTCAAAAGAAAACAGACGCACCAAGTTGGAAGACAATACCATTTGTATGAACTCTCGAGGCAACCGGTTCCTGACCCGGAATTGCATTCAGCGCCTCGAATTGGAGGTCGCGAAATTTCATTTCACCGAGAGCGCCAAACCACTCTGTCACGCGATAACCAACGCCGGCGATCACGTGAATCCCAAATCCAGTTGTGGAACGAACAGGAAGCGCATTCGTCCCATCGATCGCGTAGCGGCGCTTACCAAAATACATGCCACCACCACCACCCATATAAATACTCACGGGATCTCCCGAGATTGGGATAGCGAAATACAGGGTCGCCTCAAGCGGAATTACTCGATACCCATCCTCAATACTTACCTGCCGACTGAATGGACTACCGGTTTTGTAGGATTGGTTCGCGGTGAGATATTCGACGTTCAGCCCAACCGAGAGATTGCTTTCTGAAAAGAAATAGCGGACCTCCACCCCTCCACCATATGCACTCTTGAGTTCAATTGACTGAGCGCGGGCGATCTCATCGGATGCGTTAGGGTTTGGGAAGAGCTGCGAATCGGTGGTGAGGGCACCTTTTGCGGTGACAGAGAATCTGTGGTCGGCTGCGACGCAATGCTCGCATGCCGCAAGCGAGAAAAGTAGTACGAAAGCTATGTGGAGGGTCGGTCGATTGCTCATAGCCACTGGCATCAACGCTGAAACCTATCGAAAAAATACATCTCTTCTGTCATCAATGCTTGCTTTCTCCTTGAGACTGGCAAGCCATTCCCCAATGAATCGATTCTTCTTTTCCTGCAACATTTGATTTTCGAGAATCGTTCGTTGCGTCGCAAACGCGCTCGAATCGAATTCTGACCGGGCAACCAGTTGAATCACGTACACGCCGCGAAGACCCTCGATCGGCTTTGATATTTGGCCAACCGACAGACCTTCCGATGTCCCGAGAAAACCCTGATCGCGCCCTACGCCGGGTATTGTTCCAGAAAGGGTGAACGGACCCGCCCGCTGCACCTGAACGCCTTGCGTCAGTTCAGAAATTTTCCAAAGGCTGTCCGATGGTGAAAGCTTTGCTAAGGCTTCCGTTGCGATCCTCTTTACTTTTTCGATTTTCTTCTTCCGGAGAGCTTGAGGTTGCAGGGAAGCTTTTACCTCGTCAAAACCTCGCACTCCCGCATCGGTGACCTCGACAACGGTAAAGACCGCATAGCCCGCCGGAAGCGAGAATGAACCGCTCACGCTGCCAACCGTGTTATTGAAAGCCCATCGTGTAATGGACTCATTGACTCCGATGCCCGGAACAACACCCCCCTTTTCTTGCACCTGTGATTCTCGAACGTCGAATCCAGCCCGTTCGGCTTCCTTCTCGAAATCAGATTCATTAGCGTTGTAACTGAAATCTTCTGCCCGTTGATTCAGATCGCTTTTTGTTTTCTCACTTGTCGTTATTGGAACGCGAATTGAAGCGAGCTTTAGTTCGCGATTATCCTTTCCCATCACCTTAATGATATGGAGACCGAATTGCGATCGAACGGGTCCCACAATCTCTCCAGGACGCGCCTTATAGGCGGCATCCTCAAAAGACTTTACCATGCGGCCACGGGAAAACCACCCGAGATCCCCGCCTCGTGCAGCGGATCCAGGGTCCTCAGAAAATGTTTTCGCAAGCTCTGCAAAATCCGCCCCCGCTTTTGCTCTGATATATACCTGCCGAGCCTCCTCTTTCACCGCATTCGAGTCTTTTGTTCCATTCAGGGAAAACAAAACGTGGCTCGCATGAATATACTCGTTGTCGCCCTTTCGCTCCTCGAGAATCTTCGCAAGCTGATAGCCGTTACTGACTGCAATCGGCCCGACGATGTCATTGACCTTCCCACCAAATACAGCGTTCTCAAACACCTGATCAAGCTCGCCATGCTTGAACCACGCACCGCTGTCAGGTTTTCCAGAATAGAGTGAAGCCACTTCGAGAAAATCGATACCCGCAGCAACCTCGTTCGCTGCATGGTCAATATCGTTCCTACACGCTGCGCTGTCCTCTGCCGACGGTGAAGTGTTGAGCAACACGTATTTCAGCTTTCTCGTTGCTTCAAACCGATACTGCTCGATGTTCTCATCGTATAGTGATTTCAAGTCATTGTCACTCACGGTGACCTCATCGTCCTTGACCAGAGTGTTCGGATCGAGCAAAGCGTACAGAACCTGGAAACTCAAGTTCTGGTCTTGATAACGGCGGAGAATATCCCCGGGGCTTATCTGCACGGAGGCAAGTACAAGACTCTGTAATTTGTCGCGAAGCATTCGTTCCCGGAGTGATTTTTCGTAATTAACGAGCCACTTACTTCCATACCCGGGATCTGCTCCCTCCGGATCGCGAACAAACTGATTCGGGTTGCCGAGGAATTGCTCATAGACGTCGCGACGAAACTGTCCCGTAGAGTCAATGAAGTTCCGTTTCAGATCTTCCGGCGGGTTATCCCCTCGAACCCAGTCGTTGATCTCCTGATCCGTTACGGTGACCCCGAGCTTTTGTACCTGTTCCTCAATAAGCCGCTCGTTCACCATCGACTCCCATACCTGGTTGCGCAATTGGGGGAGTTGTGAATCGTCTGGTTCAACGCCGGTTTGTGCCTTTTGATTGTCTGAAAATGATCGGAGGGCATCTGAGAATTCCTTGTAGGTGATATCTTTCCCGTTCACTGATCCAATGTTTTCTCTCCCTCCGCGACCGATCCCAACAAAATCCATCCCCCACTCTATCACAATGAGACCGAGAAAGGGAATAATAACGAGAGCAATCAAGATCTTCGACATGTGCTCCCGCATGCTCGTCATTACAGCCATACAATAAAAAGAACCTCCACTTGTCGAGGAAAAAGTAATAGGATGACATTTTTGAAGAAGTCAAAAAAAATATAACGTAATACGTCTGGAAAAGCAACGTTTTTTATTGACTTTCAGAGGGTGTTCATTTATATTTGTGAGCTTTTATTTTACCGATTTGTATCCTTCCAAAGTCATTTTCCCTTTTGCCTGATCCCGGAGGTTCTGAGTGCGAAAGTATAGATTTAGAGTAATCGTCGTTGCGGCTTCAGTCTTATTGTCGATGTGGTTTCTCTTTCCGACGTATCAAGACTATGAATTGAGTGCACAGAAGAAGGCACTGAGCGGCGCCGACAGCCTGCAGTTCGTTGAGCAGCACGAAACAGAAATTCGTGAATACCGGAAGAAGCGGATTAAACTCGGCCTCGACCTTCAAGGCGGCATGCGCGTCGTCCTGGAAGTGAATGTCGTCAGTCTTATCGAGAAACTTGCGAAGAACAAAGATGATGCGTTTGCCGCGATCATCAAAGAAGTTCGGCAGCAAGTGGCCAGGTCTGATGAGTCGCCGGTTGTATTGTTCAGAGGTGAATGTGAAAAACGGGGAGTTCGGCTCAGCCGGTACTATCTGAACCTTCGCGACACGGATGACGACGTGTTCCTCTTTCTGGAGGATGAGGCAAAAAAAGCGGTCGATCGCGGGATGCAAATCGTGAGGAACCGGGTCGATCAATACGGAGTTTCTGAGCCTTCTATTCAAAAGTTGGGCGGCACTAGGATTATTGTTGAACTTCCCGGAGTCTCGAACGAACGCGAGGTTCAGGACCTCGTTGGCAAAACCGCCCTACTCGAATTCCGGCTTCTCAAGGAACCTGAAGTCGCCGCCCGCGTGATGGAGGGTATCGATAAATTCCTTGCCTCCAAGGACTCAACGAGCACGCCCGAGGATACCACCAATATTACTCCCGAAGTAGAAAAAACTCCTGAACAGTTTGCAAAGGAACATCCCTTCTTTGCGATCGCCGGTTTTACTCAACAGGGAGTGGCAACAGTGGCGGAAGAGAACAAAGATAAGGTTCGCCGCCTCCTCGATCGCAGTGATATCAAGCGACTGATCCCGAGCGATATGGAATTCCTCTGGAGTGCAAAAGGGCAGCTCGGACAGGACGGCAAGAAATATTTTACCCTGTACCCGGCAAAAAAGGCCGCAGAACTTGAAGGGGGCGTCATTACAAACGCGCGGGCAACGATCGATCCGAATTACAATCAACCGATTGTGACGATGGAGATGAATACTGAAGGATCAAGAGAGTGGTCGCGGATCACGGGCGCCAATATTAACAAGCGCATTGCAATCGTTCTTGATCAATCTGTGTTCTCCGCTCCGGTTGTGCGTTCGAAAATAACCGGCGGACATTCACAGATTGAAGGAATGGAAAACCTTGAGGAAGGTAAGCTGCTCGAGATCGTATTGAAAGCGGGTGCCCTTCCTGCCCCAGTCGACATTATTGAACAACGGTCCGTTGGTCCCTCTCTCGGTGAGGACTCGATCCGCAAGGGCCTTCTTTCCGCAGGATTGGCAACTCTTCTTACCATCCTGTTTATGGTGATTTACTATCGCACCGGAGGAATCGTCGCAGATTTTGCGGTGGTCTTTTGCATGCTCTTCATCCTTGGGGTGTTGGCATACTTCGGTGGCACATTAACCCTGCCCGGAATTGCCGGAATTATTCTGACTCTTGCCATTGCCGTCGATGCGAATGTTCTGATTTATGAACGCATCCGTGAAGAGCAGGAAACGGGTAAGACGCTGCGGGCGGCAATCGATGAAGGATATGCAAAAGCCTTTAGTGCCATTCTCGACTCAAACGTCACCACGTTCATCACTGGATTGATTCTCTTTCAATTCGGAAGCGGCCCTGTTCAGGGGTTCGCACTCACACTCATTATTGGAGTCGCCGCCAGCATGTTCAGCGCCATTTACATTACAAGAATATTCTTTGACATCATGACGGACAAGAATCAGTCGTTGGTAAACTTCGGATAACAATGCTCTTTAATCACGAACGCGATCGACACACGGAGATTTAGTACATGCGAGTTTTTGGCAAGACAACAATTGATTTCTTAGCGTACCGAAAAGTCTTTTACTTCATTTCCGCCGCGCTTATCACCGCCGGAATCGTCTCGCTGGTGGTCAAAGGACTCCATTTCGGCATTGACTTTCTCGGAGGCACGGAATTGGTCGTTGAGTTCACGCGCGAAGTTGAAATCGGCGAAGTGCGTAGTGCGATGGACAAAGCCGGGTTTGGTGATGCGGAGATAAAGACATTCGGGAGCAACCGCGATATCCTTATCCGCACAGTCAAACAGGGCGCAGGAACCACGATAGGAGATCAGATTCGTGAAGGTGTCGCGACACACTTCAAAGACAATCCATTCACAGTTATCAAGGAAGACAAGATCGGACCAAAGATCGGAGCTGAACTTCAGCGCGATGCCTATCTTGCTGTCTTTTTCTCTCTCGTGGCGATTTGTCTTTATGTCGCGTTTCGATTCAAGTTCGTGTATGGTGTTGGCGCTCTGATCGCTCTGTTCCATGACGTGTTGGTCACCATTGGGATGGTTTCGATCTTTGATGGGCTCACGCCGAATCTCAATCTGGAAATATCGCAGAATATGATCGCTGCGTTTCTGACCCTGGTTGGCCTCTCCGTCAACGACACCGTTGTCATTTTCGACCGTATTCGTGAAAACAAAAAGATTTTTCGAAGCATGGGACTAGTCGAGCTTATTAACAAGAGCTTGAACGAAACCCTTTCGCGCACCATCATCACCTCGGGCACTATCTTTGTTGTGCTCATTGTCTTGTTTGTCTTTGGGGGCGAAGTGAACAGCGGGTTCTCCTTCGCTCTCGTTGTCGGTATTATAACGGGAACGTATTCTTCTATCTATATTGCCAGCGCTACCGTCGTTGAATGGAACGAGAGGAAAGCGCGGAAGAAGGCAGCCTGATCTCTCCCAAGGAGCAGAGTACATGGATTTCACAACTACACAACAAGGAACGGTCACTGTCATTGGTCTCGCCGGCAGTCTCATGGGCGGCCCTGATGCGACGACGCTCGTCGGCAAAATCAACGAATGTATCGATGACGGGAAGAAGAACCTTGTTATCGACTTGAGCCAGGTTCAATTTATCAACAGTTCGGGACTTGGCCTGCTGATCAATGGCGTGACCACGATGAAAAATGCCGGCGGCCGCTTGAAGATTGCCGGTGCGTCCGCCAAGATACAGAATCTCTTCAAGATCACTCGCCTCGAGTCAATGATGGAGCAATATCCCACAATGCAGGAAGCGGTGAAGAGTTTCAAGTAGCAATTGCATCTCACCGGTGAATCTCCGACATTTTCTTGGATTAAGGATCGGAGATTTTTTTGTTCCCTTCACACTCTCTCCAATAATACAGAACTGAAGAACGCCATGGCAGTACAGATTATCGTTGGAGCCCAATGGGGTGACGAGGGTAAAGGAAAGATTATCGATATGCTTGCAGAGCATGCCGATATTGTGGCGCGATATCAAGGGGGCGCCAATGCCGGTCATACGGTCTGCATCGGTCCAAAGGAATACGTGCTCCACCTTATTCCCTCCGGAATCTTCCATGAGCACATTACCTGCGTCATCGGCAATGGCGTCGTGATCGATCCTTCCGCGCTCATGAAGGAAATCAACCAATTGAAGGAAGCCGGCATCAATATCGGAAACAGACTGCTGATCAGCCACAATGCCCACTTAATCATGCCCTACCACAAACAATTGGATGTGATTCGGGAACAGCACTCGTCCAAAATCGGAACAACGGGACGCGGAATCGGGCCTGCCTATATCGATAAGTTCATGCGTACCGGAATCAAGATCGTTGATCTTCTTGATCGTGACATTCTTGCTCACAAGCTGAAGATAAACATCGAGGAAAAAAATCAGATCCTGACGAAGATCTATGGCGAATCGAAACTGGACGTTGATCAGATCATCCAGGAATACCAAGAATTCGATAAGGAAATTGATGAGTACATTACCGATACCGTTCTCTACCTTTCAGAGGCGATCCGCGACGGAAAGCGCATTATCGCGGAAGGAGCACAAGGCGCATTGCTGGATGTTGACCATGGCACTTATCCGTTCGTGACGTCATCTAATCCAACATCCGGAGGCGCGTGTACGGGACTCGGCATTCCTCCCACCTGCGTCGACTCTGTTCTCGGGATTGTCAAAGCATATACAACGCGCGTTGGCAACGGTCCCTTCCCTACTGAGTTAGAGAATGGAACAGGTGAACGGTTGCAGGCTATCGGTCACGAGTTTGGCGCTACGACCGGGCGGCCGCGGCGATGTGGGTGGTTCGATGCAGTTGCCCTTCGGTATTCTGCAATGGTCAATGGCATCGAAAAAATCGCCATCACAAAACTTGACGTCCTCGACTCTTTTGAGACTATCGATATCTGTGTCGGATATGAATTTAACGGGAAGAGACTCAAAACATTCCCCAGTGATGTTCATTCCCTTCAATCCATTACGCCAATCTATGAATCCTACGATGGGTGGAATGCTCCACTTGCCAAGGTTCGGAATTATGACGAGCTTCCCCTCAATGCGCAACTATACGTCGAGGTACTCGCCGAGAAAACCGGTACAAATCTCTCCATGATCTCAGTCGGGCCCAGACGAGATCAAACAATTGTATTGCCATAGAACGCTGCCATGGCATTGCCATTCAGGAAATGAGCAAGAAAAACTCCACGCATAAACCCCAGACCTGGACAGGGCGCACCGGCGATTTCAAGGTACTCCTTCTCGCCATCGCTTCCACGATCGTTATCGGCATGTTGGTCTACTCGCAACACGTGACCGATCGGCTTCTGCAAAAGCAAAGAGAAATTGTCGACCTCTACGCACGATCCTACGAATATATCGCACGGGATAACTCTTCGGGCGGCGACTACAGTTTTCTCTTTGATGAAATCATCCGTACCATCGACTTCCCCATTATCCTCACCGATGCGGCAAATACTCCGCACTACTGGCGGAATATTAAGATTGATACCGTTAAGCTCGCTCCTATGGAGCAAGTGGAATTCGTTTCTGGGCTCATGCGGAAAATGGATGAACGCAACACTCCGATTAAGATCGCACTCAATGACTCCCTGATTTTGAACTATGTGCACTATGGTGAATCGGATCTCATTGTGCAACTCCGCTGGCTGCCGTTTATCGAAATATCCCTGGCGACAATTTTTATTTTTAGTGCCTACATCGGGTTCAGCTATATCAAGCGAACGGAGCAGAGTAATATCTGGGTGGGAATGTCCAAAGAAACGGCGCACCAGCTCGGCACGCCGCTGTCGAGTCTCATGGGGTGGGTTGAACTTCTTCGCATTGATGCCGGAACAAACCCGAAGCTGGAATCGACAATCGATGAAATGAGCAGCGATGTCGAGCGCCTTAATAAAGTTGCCGAGCGTTTTTCAAAAATTGGCTCCCGGCCCGATTTGAAAAAAGAAAATGTGCGCGAAGTGATTAGTTCCGTGGTAGCGTATTTCTCTCGTCGTCTTCCCCGATCGGGGCGGACGGTCGATATCGTTTTTGAAAACGAGGAAGAAGTTTATGCGGAGGTAAACCGGGAATTGTTCGAATGGGTGCTCGAGAATCTGATGAAGAATGCGGTCGATGCGATGGACGGCACATCAGGAAGAATTTCCTTTCATCTTTCCCAGAGTGGCAGTCACGCGATTATCGACGTCACTGATTCCGGGAAAGGAATTGACCCCCGCCTCCACAAGGATGTATTCCGACCGGGATATAGCACAAAGAAACGGGGTTGGGGACTGGGATTGAGCCTCTCAAAGCGCATTATTGAGGAGTATCATCGAGGAAAGCTCTCTGTGAAGAAAAGCGCCGTGGGAGAAGGAACAACATTTCGGATCCGATTAAAGACTTAGCGGGCGGCATTCTTCCCGGATAAAAACGCTACATCGCGGCCCGTGGTAAAGAACCATTTGATTTTCTTTCCGCCTGTGAAGTCAACCCTTCAAGTACTTCCCTTGCCTTTGCACGACCCATTGCAAATGTCTGTCCGAGCTTGGGCTGAACGAATTCAGTATCCTGGATCGGGAGTTCTTCGTCCGGAGCGATGATGACCGGGTGAATTACGTGTTTATTTCCTTCCTTGAAGGAGAACCTCTCTCCCTCGCTAAGCAAAGCCTTCTGCAGTTGTTCACGAGTTGTCGCATCTGGAGCAGCGCCAAGAACTTTCTTTGTCAGCCGCTCCCATGTTGCAAGGTCATTGTTGACTTCCTGGACACTTTGCATATCGCGCGTGAAGTAGAGATTCGGGAGAAGTTCCAGCGCGGTCCGAATAAGCATGGAGAATACATTCGGAAACTGTGCGCGAATGCTATGCTCGGTTCGTGTCGGATACGAGGGATACGTGTTCACGACGAATAGCTCACCGATATCACCCGCCCGGAGAATCGTCTTAAGAGGGGTCTTGTTGGAGATTCCCCCATCGGCATAGAGTTGTGGAATCATCGCAAGATGGCCGGGAATCTCCGGATCGTCCACAATCGTCCGCACTGGTGGATACGCCACTGTTGTGATGGTAGACGCCATGATATACTCTTTCGCTTTCCGTTCCGATCGTTCATTGGTAATGGATTGAAGATATGATGCGCCGGTGTTGAGAGAACTGACGGAAACAAAAAAATCATCTACTACCTTGCGGGCACGAATCTTCTTCAATTCCAGGTATCCATCCACAAATCGATTATAGAGAGGAGTGGTATCGAAGAGGGAATCGACGCCGGGAAGCATGGGCCAAAGATCCATCCTGTTGGTCGCGAACTTGACGAATAACCTG
>DASWHW010000221.1:0-21612 GCA_036397975.1 Bacteroidota bacterium | reverse complement strand
GAATTCATAGGAAGAGCTTGAATAGGCCACAAGGGAATCGAGAGAAGCCTTGTTTCCCGCCGCAGCACTCAACTCGAACCGTTTCAGTTTCACCTTGCGATCCGTCCCTTCAACGCCTTCCGTTGCTGCGAGGTAACGGGGGAGATGATCCGGGAATTGATCTGCAAGTTTCGTCAACGCACGTAACACAATATCGTATGATGAATCTGCAAGCAGATTTTCAAAATTCGACCGTAGAGAAGCAGGAATATCCCGGACGCTATCGATAACCGCCTTCCTCACCTCCGGGGCCGGATCATGCAGAGCTTCTCGCATAAGCGACCGACTTGCCTCGGCCGAATCATTGACGAGTTGGGGGACAACTGCGCTTTTCACGTAATGGAAATTTTCCCGATGGTAGATTTGTGCAAGAACATCGCGTTTCATATTAATGTCAAATTCTGTCATGCCTTTAACTGCATCATACCTGTCGATCATGGAGGGGGCGTGAAGGGATTGTGCCTGCAACTCCTCGAAAGATTTTTGAAACGTAACAGTCTTCAACACGTTGCTACCCGGGTCGAACAACACGAAGGCGATGGCTTTCTTTTTCAGGTTCGGGACAACCACTTTGACCGATTCCTGATCGACGAACTGCCGTCGACTATCGAAGGAACCGTCGGTGTAATGTGCTTCAAACACAATCGGCATTTTGAACAACTTGACGAACTCATCCATCGGATGAACCTGTCGTACAGTGATTTCGGTTTGTCTGACATTCGGCCCAGTCATATCCTCGTACTGCACGGAGTAGTGGGGTTCGCCGCCTCGGTATATCCATTCCTCGAAGAACCAATCCGGACTCAGGCCGGCGGCGTCCTGAAATGCCTGGTACAAATCGTTCGTTGAGACATTGCCAAACGCATGCCGCTGGAGATAATGGCGGATGACATGGCGAAAGTTCTCCTCGCCGAACGCGTACATCATCATGTCCAGCACTGTTGAACCCTTCTGGTATGCCCGGGCGCCACCTGCTTGTGAATGGAGAATAGGCAGGCGGTTTGATAAAGACGCGGCGAGTGCGGTCTCTTGCTCAACCCGTCGCCACCATTCATAATAGTCTTCCCCGTATAAAGACTTCAAGAAGAGCTTCGGATAAAAGGTTGCAAAGCTCTCATGGAGCCATGCGCTCAACCCGTTGCGGCCCGTAATGTAATCGCCGAACCATTGATGAGTGAGTTCATGGACATTCACATAGACGTAATTCTTGTCAAGGAACGCCCTGCTATCCACAAAATAGAAATCACCGAACACCGTCGCCGTTGTATTCTCCATTGCCCCATACAAAAAATCCTGAACGGGGATTTGTGAATACGATTCCCACGGATATGGGATCCCCGTCTCTTTTTCCAAAAAGTCCATCGCTTCTGCCGAATATCGATATGTCGGCTCAACCCGCTCGGGTTGATCGGGATAATACCAGAGATGAATTGGGACACCGCTTTTTGAACGAACGGTTTTCACATCACACCGTCCGATGCCGATCATGACCAAATATGTTGCATGGGGATGATGCATGGAGTAATGCCATGTCTTTGTTCCGTCCGAGTTGGCCTTCACAGAAACGAGACTGCCATTGGAAAGCACACGAAAATTCTCGTCGAATGTAATGATGGTTTCCGTAGTAAGCTTGTCGTTTTGTTCATCGTAACAGGGAAACCAGTTGCGGTTATCGATACCCTGTCCCTGCGTCCAGATTTGCTTGCGACTGATGTTCTTTGGGTCGTTCCACCCAACGAAGTACATTCCTTTGCGCGGATGCGCTTCATACTCGAACGTAATGCTGTCGACTGAATTCCACTTCAAAGAAGGATAGAAGTACGTGGATATTCCTTCAGAAGAGACGTGGTAGCGCAATGTACTATTGTTGAGAGTCGCCTTTAGAATGGTGATGCCGGGCCCGTTGAAGAAGAATGAGTCCACCTCGGAACGGATTATCCTGAACCGGTGTGTGACCTTCCCCTTGACTAATCCTTCAGTTGGTTTGAACGACACCTCAAGCCGCATATGCAGCATATCGAGAGCGTGCTCGGGCGGCTCCGTTCCGGGATTAATGTAGTTGGTTGCAAAAGGATATTGGGTAGTTTGAGATGCGGTAATGGTTGTAACGAGAAACATCACCATGAGGATATGGTATTTCATAGTGTCTCTTCGGGTCACGATTTCACATTCGGTTGTATTTCTAGAACTTCATGCTCCAATTCATCACGCCGGTTTCTTGTGAAGAAATCCTGAGCAACAGGATCTTGATGGAACCAATCAATGTATCAAGGACACTCATGTTGATTGAGCGGTGGGGGTTAATCACTTCCTCGGCCCAAACACCAGCGCCCCGATCGTTCCCATGTCCCACCATGATTGGTTCTCGTTGTATCCCGCCCAGATATGTTGGTTCCTCCGGTAGTTCGTCCCATCGTTATCATTGATTGCAACATCGAAGCCTATTTTGTTGCCCGGACGAACAACAATATCCTTCAAACTTGAAAGGGGATATCGTGCAATGATAGCGTAACCGTCATTGGTTTTATGAAAGTACGTTTCCGCACCGGGGAAAAGATTTGGCTTGGGGAGAAGCGGGCCGCCCGCGCCAGCACCCTGCCACGCCTCCGCAGCGAAGTTGGTCTCGCGGTATTCAGACATTGATAGATGGCGGTAAAGTCCCGGTGTTGGTGGGTCATACCCTTGCGTTGAGTTCACACGCGTATCGAGCACCACCTCCATGCAATCCGTATCCCATGGATAACTCATCCTCGGAAAATCCCAGTGTGTTACGACACTGTCATCCGCAACGTCTGCACCAATGTACAGATACTGATCATCGTACATGACGCTGATTTTTGCAGAGAGATCGCTTTCACCTTTCCACGGCTGGTTGCCGAAGAGCAGCCGCCCGATCTGGGTTGCTTTGTTGATGAGCATTGGGTTGGTTCGATTCCAGCCTTTCCATGAGCCGTCCAATGATGGAGGCGATGAAGCAAAGTGTGCGACACCGGTGTAAAAGTCGTGGACCTTCGTCTCCGAATATTTCTCACTTTCTATTTGCAGATGGATTGGATAGAGTTGGTTGTCTATCGTATATCCAGAGAGTACCAGCGGAAGTGCAATTCGCTTTACCTCAAGCGGAGCGAGCGTGACGGCTTGTTGGAGTTTACCACTTGTCTTCCACCATGGATCGACCGCAAGCTTTGTTGAGATGGCAAGGTGGTCCGATGTCTGGTTTGTCAAATCAATGTACAGTTGTTCTTCTTTTCCGTTGGGCATCATCAGGTGAGCGGTGACCGGAGCCGCCACCACTAAAGACATCGCGACTGTTTCACTACCAAAAGAAACGAGCGCTGGATAGGTCACAGGGGCTGCATTATTCGGAACATCGATATTCATCGTAAATAATTCCATGCCGCCTGCAGGAATAGTCTGCGTTTCGGATTTTACGCCGTCAATCCACGGTGCTTCCGCAAGGTATTCCGTTGGGAAAGTTTTCCGTTCGGTTGGGACTTTGTTTGTTGCGACCAGATTAACGATGCCGCCCCAATAGGTGAGCTGGCTCTGCATGCGCTGCTTCCAATCATCGGACAGTTTTATGGTCACTTTTCCCGCGACAGGCTTCTCCGTCGGGTTCCAGACTTTCACAGTTACCGGATTGACCCTGCCGAGGAACACCATGCTGTCGCGTGGAGCCGTCACTGTCATTGCAAGATGCGTGAATTGCCCAACTATTATGTAGTCTCCTTCTTTCTTGAAGTTCGATTGGACGCCGTTGAGAGATACATTTGAGACGTGCGGAGCCCAGATCTTTACAAAAGCGAACTCCTTCGGAGCGATCACTTCAAGGGTGGCGCCGCTCCATGTGCATTGGAGTTTTTCGAGACGGAAAGGGGAAGAAAAAAGTACCTTTGATCCGTGTCTCACTTCCTGAAGATTGAATCCCGCAGCAAGAGACGGTGAACCGTTCTCTTCTCTCACCAACCAATAGCTCGAATGATCGATATCTGCATGAATGAAGTCTTTTCCCTTCTCGCGGTCTACTACGTATGTATCGGGATTGCTGCTTTTTGCAAACTTCACTGTGGACGGCTTGTTGTCATACGCTTCTATCAGGTTTGCAAAGCGAGTTGCCTTTGTCATGCGCCTGCTCATCACCATGGGCATCGGCACCTGTTCGTGCACCATCTGCTTGTAAAAACCCCCGATGGGCGGTGTCATTGCTTGCAGCACTTCAGTCCCCGGTTCACCAATCGCACGTATCATCAGGTGCTGACCCTTGTCGGTGAAAACACCGCTCCACGCGCCGGCAGTTGTTCCTGTGTAGATATTCGTTAGTTGGTCATAGCCCGGTATGCCCGGCTTGTTTCCAAACAAATCAATTGGTTGTCGCTCAAGGCTTACGCCGCTGAGTGCAATACTTCCGAAACTATGCAGCGGCATATCATACATCCGCGGTTCAGGAGCTCCTGCGTCGAACAAATCAACAAAGTATTCACCGACCTGGAGGAGAGTTCGCGTTAGCTTCACACCCGGGTACGCCGTGACTGTGCCGCCCGATGCAACTTGAAAGGAGGGAAGGCCCCCAAAGAAATTCCCATACCCGTTTGTCCATGTTTGAGTCGTCTGGTCGACAACAAGAGTATTGTGTGCGACAGACTGACGATACCAGAGTTGTAGGTTTGGATTCATGTATGACTCATTCAACGGATCAACGATCCAATTGCGGCCGGTTGCATAGTATCCCATCTGCAGGCGGTCGGGGTGGCCGTGTTCTCCGCCCATAATTCCGTAGTCCAGATAAAGGTACCTGCTCGACGCATCGGTGCCGTTGCGCAATACTGCAAATCCGTTCCCTCCCATGTTGACACTTTCCGCGGGATAGAGGGAGGCAGAGTCTTTTGGAAAGTCAGGAACAAGGTTGAAAATCGTGACGGGTTCGGGCGCCCTTCCCAGTGCCGATGTTTCTCCGACGAGCTGCGTGCCGCGCTGCAAGTGGGTGATGTTAAGGAGGGCAAGATATTTTGGATCGCGGTAGACCGCATATGCAACCTCATAATAGGGTGCGTATTCCAGAATATTCCCGCCGCCGCTATCTTTGTTGCGCGGAAATTCGAAATTGGGTTTGATGAGAAGAAATGGTGCGTCGAACATTCTCTTCATCGTCCGTCCGGCAATCTCCTTGTGGTAGAGATCGAAGCCATTATGCCTGGCCATTTCCGCGAGGTGAATCATTCCTCGGAGAGCAACGAAATGGTAACCGGACCATTCCGGCCAGAAACCGCTTTCGGGAACCGCGGACCCCAGTTGCCACTCAAATCCATACTTTCCTTTCATTGCGAAATCAATAAGACTCTGGTCATCGTAAAGAAATCCCACTGCCGCTGAAACGTTGTTGTACCACAATTGTCTGTTTGAGGCACTCTCAGGAAAGAGTTGAGTAATCTTTGCGAGAGGGTAGAAGAGCTTTTCTTTTAGTTCTTTATGATCAGCTTCAGTGAATCCTTTGTAATTGTATAAGAGATCATAACCGTACACCATGTCCACCCCCCAGAATGACTCGGAGAGTGTTCCGAAGAATACATGTGCGGGGCCGAGAATGGTATTCTCTGTCGGGTACTTGAGATAGAGATCGGCGAATTTCATCAGAATATCTTTTCCGGCGGCGGCATATTTCTCATCGCCATGCGTATTGTAGAGCAAACCCATCCAGACAAGATGACTTGCGAGAATTCGATTGTACCACCCCGCCCAGGCCATATCGTATTTCCCGTCTCTGTACACTTCCGTTGTGTCTTTCGGGCATCGGTGCTCGAAGGGTTTGTACACTTCGTACATCAATTCAACGAGATGCTTTGGGCAAGTGTACATTTGATATTGATAGGTTTGCTTGAGGGGAGACACATAAATCGGACCGTGAGCGATAAACCTGTCAATCTCCTTTTTATGTTCCTCAAAAGTATTTCGATACCATGGATATGTCTTTATCCATTTTTTGGCTGTATCAATCTCGGCCTTGTCAGCCATTAGGCGGGGATGAGTTCTTCCGGCCGCAAACGATACGGAGACGGAGAATAAATAAACAAGAAGGATCAAGAATGTGATTCGAATACATCGTAGCATGTTGCTTTCTCCTTTAGCTTGCGTCACCAAATGACATGAGAAAAATGAAGGATCCGCAAAGTTTGGACTGGTTGCGGTTTAGAGAAAAGGAACAGTTCTTTAATTGCAAAGAGCGTTGGGGATCTGGGAAAATTTCACTCAAGGATTTTCTTTAAGATCGGGAATGCTCAGCCAGCATTGCTTTTCCCAGGACTCGATCCCCACTTCTGCAAGTTGAACTCCCTTTGCTCCCTCGAGGAGATTCCATGGAAACGGCTCGTCCAATACAACGTGCTTGAGGAATAATTCCCACTGCACTTTGAATGCGTTATCGTATTCTCCGGCAGGTGGTACGGGAATCCAATTCTTGTAAAAATCTATGGGCTGTTCAATATCGGGGTTCCAGACAGGGCGTGGAGTTGCCTCGTATGGTTGGATCAGGCAATTGCGCAAACCTGCGACAGCGGAGCCTTTCGTTCCATCAACTTGCAGAGTTAGAAGGTCATCTCTCCTTACGCGCGTTACCCACGAAGAGTTGAAATGTGCGATGATGTCGTCGTCCAGTTGAAACGTCGCGTACGCAGCATCGTCGGCAGTGCATTCGTAGGGCTTGCCACTTTCATCCCATCGCTCTTTTATATGTGTTGCACCAAGGCACGACACCGAACGTACTCGGCCGAACATATTGTCAAGCACATACCGCCAATGGCATAACATGTCCACGATAACACCCCCTCCCTCCTCTTTGCGATAGTTCCACGATGGCCGTTGGGAGGGGACGCGATTTCCTTCGAACACCCAGTATCCAAACTCGCCCCGGATGGAGAGTATCTTGCCGAAGAAGCCGGTTTCATTCAAGGACTGCAGCTTGAGCAATCCGGGAAGCCAGAGTTTGTCCTGAACGACACCATGCTTCACGCCTTTCTTTCGCGCTGCGATATACAATTCGTGCGCTCGTTCAGCGCTCACGGCGGTTGGCTTCTCGCAGTAGACGTGTTTACCGGCGTTGATTGCCTTCAATACGTTTTCATATCGACGCAATGTTGTTTGCGCATCGAAGTAAACAGTGTAGAGTGGGTTGCCCAGTGCACTATCCAGGTCTGTTGTCCATTTTGAAATTCCGGATGATACAGAAAGTGATTCGAGCTTTTCTTTGTTGCGCCCCACGAGAATCGGATCGGGCATGATGTGCTCCTTCTCGCTCACCTTTACGCCACCCTGCTGGATTATTGCAACGATTGATCGGAGGAGATGCTGATTCATCCCCATGCGACCGGTAACGCCATTCATGATGATGCCGACTCTGTGTTCAGTCAAGTGCTCCACTATGCCTCCGGGATGTGAGCAGGGTGAAAAGAATCAAAATGTTTCCGTGCACTGTGGGTGAGCTCCCTCAGGTAAGGGAGGCGCGTCGATGCCAGCGCGAGGAAGTGTACCCTTCAGTTCATGTCTCCAGTGCGCAACATCGCCAGCTGGTCCGTAGCAATAGATCATCTTCAGTGGTGCTCTTCCTGTATTCGTCAATTGGTGGTAGACGCCGGAAGGAATGTACACCATCTGTCCTGACGAGAGTGTCTGGCGTTCGGTGCCCAGACACATTTCGCCCGTCCCTTCCATGATGAAATAGATTTCTTCCTGTTCCTGGTTGTGCCAGGGGACTTGTCCGCCATCAGGGTCGAGTGTTACAAAACCCATACAGAATTCTTTTGATTGTACTGGTGAGGCACCGCCAACGAGATTTTGAGTTCGTCGTCGAGCGGGATAGCGTCGACCCTCTATTGTATGTAAGTCTGCAACCTGCATTGAAGTTCCTCATCTCCTATATGAGAAAATTGAGCTATCGAAAAAACAGTTTTTGCTAAATTCCCTGCGGCATGCGGGAATGAGGTATTGCGACCAATCCATAAGTGGAGTGTTTTGTCAAGATAACACTTTGTCATGGTAAGATGGAAATGTTTTTTAGAATCCCCCTTGACAATCTAAGCACAATATAGTATAGTCTAATTACTAGAACAGCGTTCTATTAGTGAAACGCGTCATTCCACCTCTTCATCGTGAATAACAAGCCTGACAATTAGCGGCAGGATGAATTCGATTCAACGTTCTTCTCACAAATCTCAGAGCAACACCCCAGGAAGATCAGTTTCGGCGTAAGCTTCCTGCCTAGTAGCCAACGTAAACTCTGCACATATTCGCGAATTCGACAGAGGATCGTCCCATAGATGACGATATGTTCTTGCTGCAGATGCTTTTTTTCGATGCATATGTCTACGATGTAGAGCCTGAGAGTTGTATTTCACTCTTCTCTCAAGGCCGTTATTTCACTGCTAATTGCAAAAAACCATGCTCACCCAATAATTATCCATCATAAGGAGGAACGATATGTTTCGTAATTGGTATAAGTTCCTGTCTTTCTCTGCATTAGTGGTACTGCTTTCGGTCCAGGCAGTGCTCGCGGGGAATGGCAAAATAGAGGGGGATGTCAAGACTGACCAAGGGGAACCACTCATTGGCGCAAACGTCACACTGGTGAATACTCTCTTCGGTGCCGCTGCCGACGTGAAAGGACATTTCTTTGTCCTCAACGTACCGCCCGGCACTTATAGCGTACGTGCTTCAGCCGTTGGATACGCGCCGAAAGTTCTTACGGGGGTTATTGTAAGCTCCGACCAGATTGTTACACTGGAATTCTCCCTGGAAAGTGAGACCGTCGGTCTGGAGGAAATCACGATTCAAGCAGAACGTCCGGTGGTAGACAAGAGCCAGACCTCGGCGAGGACAAATGTTTCCCGGGATGAATTCACCTCCCTCCCGATCAGAACTGTCACGGATCTCGTCCAAACTGCTCCGAGCACGTACAAGGGTTTTGTCCGTGGGGGTCGACAGTTTGAGACAAAAACTATTGTTGACGGGATCGATCTCACCGATCAATTCTATGTGTGGGCTGCAGACGGGCCCGGAGGAGTAACGCCCTATGCGACGTACAATGGCGTACAGCAACAATCACGGGCGAACACGGCGACACTCACGAACCTCAATATTTCATCAGTTGAAGAAGCGAATGTGCTCACAGGCGCAGTTGGCTCCGATTATAACAGCGCGACAGCAGGCGTTATTGCCTATTCACTGCGCGAAGGAAGAGGTCCCTGGACAGGCCGGGTGGAATACCGTACGAGCCAGACGAGCGGCCTCAAACACTTCGGCCCGGAAGTATACAACGACGACACATCGTACTTTAAGCAAAGGGACTTGAACGCAGCCAGTTCAGCACAATCCGCAAAAGATAAGGCGCTGCGTTATACGTACACCCGCGACAAATACAAATACGGAGGAACCCCGGATGGCAACTTAGAGGGTGCATTCGGCGGCGCAGTGTCGGAAGATTTTGGGCTCTATTTCACCGGTGGATATTTCAATTCGCATGGTCGCCTCCCGAACGAATTCAAAAGGCGGATTAATTCATCCATGAAAATGAATTACAATCTCAGCAAGGATATGCGGTTGAATTTCACCGGCTTGCTAGAGGATCGTGGAAAAATCTTCGGCTGGAAAAACCGTTCGTACGTCGAAGACTTCCGGTTCTTTCTTGAAGGCGTCCCGACCACGGATGGCGCAACGCTGGTTGGTAGTTTAAAGTGGACTCATGTTTTGTCGCCGTCCACCTTCTACGAAGTTCAGCTCAGTCTTACCAGCGATAACAGCCGCAGCGGATATTCCGATGACAACGGCGATGGCATTGTTTCGTTCGGGGAGGACGGGGACTACCTCACCTTTTCAGATACTGCTCAGGTGTATCGCTACATGGCACGGGGGAGTTCCCCGAACACGGACTTCACAAAATTCTTCTCTCCTGCTCCTCGCAATGAAACGTTGAGCGAAGCAGGCTACACGTATCCATCCGGTCCCGCGTGGAAGATAGCGCGGCCTGGTCTCTACTACGAAGACTTTAAGAACACTGTCACGAACGTAAAGGGAGACTACACCAGCCAGGTAACGGACAACCATCTGATTAGTGCAGGTGCTCAAGGACGTTTCCATAAGTTGGATCGTGTTCTTCGTGCGGCATACATTGGCGGACAGTTTAGCACTTATAAGAACTACGTGGAAGAGACTTGGGATGTGTCCCCCAAGGAATTAGGCTTCTACGTCCAGGATAAGATTCAATACGCGGGATTGATCCTCAATCTTGGCCTTCGGTTGGATGGGCTTGATCTCGCTGCCGGCGATTATAAGAATTACTTCGCTCCATTTGAGGATGTTACCGATGCAACAGGAGGACCGGTACGCGTTCCCGTTCGGGGTGATAACATCAAGATGGATTGGTTTCTTTCTCCCCGGATCGGCGTCTCGCATCCTATTAGCGATAACGCTGCAATGTACTTCTCCTTCTCACGCGTTCAACAAGCACAGCCGTTCTCGCGCTTGTATACCAACTATAACGATTTCGGTAACCCGTCGTTACCGGTCGTTGCTCGCACTGGTCAGGATCCAATTCGCTCCACCAATTACGACCTTGGTGTTCAGTGGTCGTTTGCAGACGGATGGGCAGCAGATATCAACGCCTACTACAAGGATATCCAGAACTATGGCGCCATCGGCTTCCAGATTACGCCGGCTGCACCCTGGCGTTTGTACATTCTCAATACCAACTTCGGCTATGCTGATTCGCGCGGCCTAGAATTAACAATCAACAAAAGGCTTACGAAGGTCACGGATTTTCTGAGTATCGGCGGGCGGTTTTCCTACGCGTATAGCTACATCAAGGCATCTATTTTTGCGGGAGGAAACACGACTACCTTCTCGACTGTCAGCGGCGACAGTGCTACCTATGGTGGCCAGCTTCCGTTCGATCAAATCAACTACTACAACACATACGAACGGAACGTGCTGGGCGGTAACAGCACCCTGACCGGTGGATATGACCGTCCTCATCGCATTACCTATAATGTATTCTTGCGCTTCCCAAATGAGATCACTCTTTCGAGTATCGGAACATTCTCAAGCGGGTTCTACTTTACTGAAACTCTTGCCCCGGATAGCCGCGCCCGCAAACTGGGTGAAGGACCGTGGAACGCTCGGGTCGACCTTCGCATCGAGAAAGCTTTTACCATTAGCGGCCTTGGTCGTTTGGCTGTCTATGTCGATGTGCTCAACGCGTTCAACGCCAGGAATATTGTTGCATATAATACAACGATTGTCGGGCAGCAAGTGTGGGAAAAGAGTGTAAGTAATTCCGGCAACCTAGATGAAAATCAAAGAGTGATCGTACCTGATCCCACTGGCGGTCCAACCATCTCCCGTGCGGTTACTCCCGATGGTTCATTGGTCTATGACATACCGCGCGAGGTGTACTTCGGCGTCAACATCACGCTCCCTTAACTGATTGTTCCACGAAGAAATCAAGGACTGAACTTATGAACAAGACAAAGAGATTAACTCAACCAGCAGGAGGACGCACCATGCAGTTCTGGTACGCCATTCTTGTTGTCTGCTTCCTGAGCAGCACTGTGCATTTTAGCATGGTTGCGCAAGAGGAGCGGACAAATCCTGAAGACTACACGACACATAATCTTGCCAAGACAACGGGAATAACGAATCCCGCCAATGGCACGGCTGTTATGGTTTCCGGCGAACTGTGGGACTCATTCATGCCCCCAAACAAAGGGCCTTACTATTCTCAGGCCACCATAGATATGCTAACGGTAATTCGCATTGGCAATTTCGACCGAGCATGGACCACCCCAACCCATATGTGGCCGGGTGGATTTGACCGCGGCGCATTTTGGGCCAAGCAAATGGAATTTACCGTGTGGGACCCAGACCCCCTCTTTAATCCGCCGCAAATCGGCGGTACTACGAATCCTTCCTATACTGGCAGTCCAAATTATTCGTACGCAGCTTATCCAAATCCGGGCCGCAGTTTTACGATCTCCGGGAAAGGCGATCCTGCTCGGGATTACAATCGCGAGACAATTTGGAAGGACGCACAAAAGCGGCACCATGCTGTCTATGAAGCGGGCTGGCCGACAACAGTGGGTATCGACGTGAAAATGAAAGTTCACCAGTACTCGCTCAACTGGAATAACTTTAACGACTTTATCATTGTGGAGTTCACGCTTACCAACACCGGCGTCGTAGATCAGAATGGCGACGGCACTCCTGAAATGACAGGTCATGTAATAGAGGGGCTGTGTTTGGACTCTCATGGTGAATATATGTCCTCTTTCAGCCTTAGCCGCACAGGCGGACGAGGAAACAGATTTGGCGCAACGCGAGCCGTCGGTTGGGTCGGTGATCCAGATGCAAGCGGTGCACCGTGGAATATGCACATTTCCTACCCCGGAGAGTCTGTAGCAGGCCTCAAGGATATGGGCTTGTTCGACTTTACTCAACGGTGGTACAATGATGTTTGGAGTGCGTGGACATGGTTGGGGGCCAAAGACAACACGGGGGCCGACTTCCCCACAAGATTCGGTACACATGCTATCGGCGTTGGTCCTCAAAGAGGATGGTTTGTTTCCGATGGTGTCGGAAAGGGGTTCTCGGTTGAACGCAGCAACGCAAGGGAAACATTCATTGGTTCGATGGGAACATTCTTTGAAAACGGCGGGAAGTCACTTTCCTCTGCCCAATTCAATCTCGTCGGCAACTCGAACATCTTTTTGCCTGGCAGCACAGCCGAAGACCTCAGAACCTTTGTTACAAAGCCACTTCCATGGACTATGCCAAATGGAGATCTGAAGAGTACGAACACATTGGATGTTGCCACCTACGAGCCCGGTTGGACGACGGGGTTTACCGCGGCGAATAATTTTGATGGTGACGGCTTCATGGGAATAGGTCCATTCAAACTGAATGTCGGAGAATCGGTCACGGTCACGTGGGCGGATGCAGGTGGATTCCGTTTGCAGGGGGTTGCGAATGCCATCGCTGCTGCTCGCTGGGTGTATGAAAACAAGACCGGAGATTACGATTTGCCGTTCGACTATCCCGCAGTTCCGGAAATGAGAACGGAAAATACGCTCACCAAGACGGTCAAAGTGCGATGGGACAATCGTGCGAATTCGGGGCCGGGTTTCGCCGGATATAAGGTCTACAAGGCAAATCTCGCAAAGAGAATTAACTGGCTTGAGACCGGTATGCGTGGCTTGGATGAGTACTGGCGCAACATGACACCCGGTCCAACGCCCGATAACCTCAAGAAGCCGGTCAACCCTCTATTTGCGGCGCAGAGTTTTGTTGCCTCAGGAGTCGGCGTTCCTGACTCGTGGGGTCCATACGAACTCGTTGCAACAATCCCGACAGCACAATTAGGGACGTATGCCGATGCCAGCGTGACCGGTTATAATTATGTCTGGGAAGATAATATTGTTGATATTGGAGCAAAGTACTGGTATTACGTTGCTGCGTATACGGATGCCCCTATTACGCTTGCCAACTACGTCTCATTCAATAACGTTGCCACAACGAGTTTCGTTGAGACGTCAAACATTAATCGTAATGGAGCGTCAGGACTTTGGCAAGATACTTATCCTTTTGCCGACTTGAACTCATTCTTCCCGAAAACCGTAAGTGGTGAGAAGGCTATCGGGGCGGGATTTACCGTAGCGTCTGCCCTGGCGACGACGTCAGCTCTCGCATCGGGTCAGGCAAAAGTCACCGTAAAGCCAAACCCCTACAAGAAGAAGAATATATTCGATAGTGCCGTTGATCCATTCGATCATAAAGTCGGGTTCCATAATCTGCCCGGCGTGGCGAAGATTACCATTGTCGATGTGTCGGGGCAAATCATCGATGAAATTGATTTTGAATCCACATCGACAGGCAGCTATTACTGGGATATGTTCTCGAAGGACGGTGTTGAGGTTGCAAGTGGGTTGTACATTTACGTGGTAGAGTATAGTGGCGGCCAGCAGGTAGGCTACTTTTCCATCCTTCGTTAAGCAGGGCATCAAAATGATCATTCATGAATTTAGCATGAGGAACACATGAAGACTTTACGGTTTCTGATAGTTTGCATTCTTGCGATGCTCTTCCTGATGCAGGATGGGTACTCACAAGATCGAAAAGCGGGACTCACCGGAGCTGCTTTCTTGAAGGTTGGCGTCGGCGCGAGAGCCGTTGGTATGGGGTCAGCAGTGACGGCGATCGCCAATGACGTAAACCAGATGTTCTACAATCCCGCCGGTATCGCTCTCAAGGACGAAACCTGGCAGGCAAGTTTCAGCTACAACAAGTGGATCGCGGATATCGCACACAATACGGCAGCAGTGGCCTACAATATCGAGGGTGTGGGCACCGTCGGATTCGGCTTTATCACTTTTGGCGTTTCCGATATTCCGGCGGATCGTGACATCCCCAACGATCCCCTGCTAGCTCCCTTCCAGGTTGATTTTGTCACAGCCAGCACATACGACTATCGTGATTTGGCGTACCAGGCAACATTTTCGCGATATGTCATAGACCAGTTGGCTCTCGGTATCACGCTCAAAGGTGTTTCCCAAAAGATCGATGACCAGACTGCAACAGCCTACGCAGTGGACTTTGGATCGATATATCACGTCGGCGTCCTCGATTGGACGATCGCGGCGAGGTTCAATAACCTCGGGTCCGATTTGCGGTTCTATGATATCGATGTGGGGCTTCCGCTTCAGTTCACGATCGGAACCGCGCTCGCACCGGTCAAATCTGAAAACTCGAGCTTGATGATAGCGCTCGATGCTGCGAAACCGCAGGACGGACCACTTTACTTATATTCGGGCGCGGAATTTTCCTTTATGGACATGCTCTCTCTCCGCGCAGGATACAAACTGAATTACTCCGGGACAGATGAGAGTCCGGTAAGCGGCACGTCGGTCAATAGCACCATCGAAGGAGTTTCTTTGGGAGGTGGAGTGCGCACAACGTTCCAGGAGTTTAACGTTGCCGTGGACTACTCCTTTACAGAGATGAAATTGCTCAAAGATGCCCATCGGTTCACGATTCGGATCGGCATGAAATAGTACAGGCGATCATACGCCAGGCATGTCTCACGAAGGGGCAATCTGCTTTCCGAGTATTCAAGGATTCCGATTTCCCCTTTGTTTTTTATACCGCACAAATCTCTTGTTCGTGGAAACCATACGGTCTTCCTAAATCTCCCAACGAAAGGATTTTCCTGAAATGTCATCGCAATATCGACCACTTCCCCTGCTCCCTACAACAGTCATCGGTAGTTACAGTTTCCCAGCGTGGCTGGACAAGGCTCGGGAGATGGGGAATCAGGGCATTCTCTCTCCTGCACAGGTTGAAGAAGCACACGATAATGCTGTGAAATCTGCCATCAAGGATCAGGAGATGGCAGGAGTCGATATCATCACTGACGGCGAACTTCGTCGTGAGACAATGGTGAATTTTTTTTCCATGCGCATTCACGGGTTTGATATGTCCGGAAAGCTGAAACCAATCGGCAACCTTGATCCGAACATCAAGATGCTCGATCCCATCGTTCGAGAGAAGGTGCGACATAAAGGAAGTCTGGAGATGGAAAACCATTTTGCTTTCTTCAGGGAGCACACGACACACCGTACGAAGGTCTGCGTAACGGGACCACAAATGTTGGCAAAGCGCGCCACGAACGAACATTATGCCACGGATAAAGAACTGATTTTTGATTTAACAGACATTTTGAATATTGAGTTGAAATCGATTGTCGCAGCAGGTTGTGATTTCATTCAGATTGACGAGCCGATTTGGGTGGGGTATCCGCAAGACATGCCGTGGTTGGTTGATTCGTTCAATAAGCTTGTTGAAGGCGTCAAGGCGAAGATCGCACTGCACGTGTGTTATGGCAATTATCAATTGAAGAAACTGTTCAAAGGTCAGTATGCGGAGTTGTTTCCGGCAATTCTTGAGACCAAGTCAGATCAGCTAAGCCTGGAATTTGCCGTCTCCGATGGAGTCGGGTTGGAACTCTTCAAACAATACAAAACCGATAAGGAAATTGTGGTGGGCGTGATTGATGTGAAAGACGAACGTATTGAAACACCGGAAGTGGTGGCAAAGCGCATCCGGAAGGCGCTGGAATTTATTCCGGCAGAGAGACTGTATCTCAGCCCGGACTGTGGGATGAAATTCATGCCACGCCAACGTGCATTCAGAAAGCTGAAATCGATGGTCGCGGGAACAAAGATCGTTCGCGCCGAGCTCGGTAAGGGCTAGGAATGTGAAGCACAGCGAAGCATCATTGGTACTCGTGCGCGACGCACTGCTGAGGACGCGGCGTGTTGTGTATGAGAGGAATGGACCGTCGATACTTCGCACGGTCGCTGAACGTATTGCTACGGCAGCCTCCAACGCGGTCGTCGATTCCTCACCGACGAATGATGGTTCAGGTGTAGTGCGGATTGAAATTGGAACGCCATTTAATCGACCCGATACATGGATGTTTTTTCGGATTGATGAGTCGGGCTCCGGAACTGTCAGCGCTTCTCACGCTCATTGGCTGTATGCACTTTCATCTCTCGCCGCAGGGGACTGGCTCACGCGCGGGATTCAGGATTTCGAAAACGGCCTTCGCATCGAACCTGCATTCACGTGGGTTCGCAATCTAAGCGATTTCTTCGTCGGCAGCCTGCGCGGCGCAAAACAATTCAGGAAAAAAGAATTTGTGAGACAGCTTGCCGAACAAGGGTTCTCCCACGTGACTATTAATGGACTCGGAGTCGATCGACCTTTCGAAACCGGTCCGCCGGGTGATGTCTACTTCTGGTTCTACGATTACAGTCCAGACATCGACCAATTTGTCGAAGGCCCTCTGACGCGAGGGTATTATCCGTCCGACTATCTCCAGGCAAATCTGAGGAACCTGATGGAGAACGCATTGCTTGCGCGTACCTATGGTCTTATGCCCGGCCTTCACATTAATTCCCCAAGGTCTATGCCCGACGAGTTCTGGCATCGTTACGGATTCCTACGCGGCGCACGGGTCGATCATCCCCGCGAATCGTTTCGTCCTCGCTACGCGCTTGCCATGGCTCATCCGGCAGTTCAGGCGCACTATCGGGAGCTTGTGAAAAGAATCATGGGCGAAGTGCCGGAACTCGGGTTTATCCATCTTTGGACCAATGACAGTGGGGCGGGCTTTGAATTCGTTTCGTCGTTGTATGCCGGGAGGAACGGTGGACCCTACCTCATTCGCGAATGGAAGGATGATGAAGAGATTGCCCGGAAAGCCGCCTCGAATGTTCTGACGTACTATCGCCTTATCACCGAAGAAGCAAAAAACGTGAGTCCCGGTTTTCGCCTTGTATGCGATCTCGGTCCTTTCTATGCCGAGCGTAAATTTATCGTGCCCGAACTTGGGAACGGGATTGATGCCGGAGAGTTCGGCTACTTCGAAAACAAAGAGCTTGAGCAAGAACAGGAATCTCTCGCTCGTGCCGGCGCGATGACACATGTGAAGCTCGATGTGAGCGATAGCAATGTTGTTGGCGTTCCCTTTCCATGGCTCGTATATGAGCGCTTGACCGACTCTCTCACTCATGGAACCCAAGCGCTTCTTCTTGGCGCTAATCCAGCATCTCTCGCTCCCTATGATGTGAATAATGAAGTCGTCCGGTGTGTGCAGTTGCGGCTATGTACCACGGCAGATGAAATTGTGAAAGCCTTTGCTGAGCGATTGGTCGGGACGAAACACTGCCAGGTGTTGATTGACATCTGGAAGTTTTCCGACTCTGCCGTTCGTTCCTTCCCTGCCGGTATCCCGATGAGCACGTTTGGTTTTCCCTGGTTCCGCTTGTGGGTTCGTCCCTTTGCGCCCAATATCGACGCAATACCGGAAGCGGAGCGTGCATACTATGAGCGCTTTCTCCTTGCAACGTTCAACAATCCGGCCCGTGTCGATCTCAACAACGACATGATGTGGAATTTCACGACCGTTGAAGAGGCTACCCTCAAGAAATCCATTTTTGATGAGAACGTGATTCCACCGCTCACGACAGCTATCGAGAAGTGTCGTGATCGACTGGACGCCGCTTCCGCCGGATCGCAAGAGCATCGAGTGTTCAAGGATCTGCATGATCGGTTGAGAGTATATCGCTGTTTTTGTACGACGATGCGAAATACTATGGCGTGGACTGAAGGGGTACACGGCTATATCGAGGCGAGGACGAACGGTGAGCGCAAACTCTATCGGGGTTTGACTCGCTCGATGGTCGAGATCGAAATTGAAAATGCAAAGTCTCTGCTGGACACTTGGAATGAGATGGACACTGAAGTGATTCCGATTTCACAGGCGGGAGAGTCGCTTCATATTTACGGAGAGAATTTTGGTGAGTTGCTGGAGAAGAAGATTGCGTTGATGGAACGACATAAAAATGACGAGCCGCATATTGATCCCGACTATATGTGGCGGATGCCCTCAACAGTCAACTAAATTGAATTACCAATGAAGAACAGTTTGTTTCTTCTGATATTGTTTTTCTTCCTATCCATTTCCTCAGCCCAGGATCGGACCGTCGATTATAGATATGCTCCCGCGTATTACCATACGCCAATTGGGTTCGTGGATGACTGGCAAAAGACAATGGTGAACGAGCGAGGAGCGCTCTTATATGATTTTGGCCCTGGACCGTACGTACGTCCCAATACGATCATCGGTGTTGGCGCCAGGGGAAGTGAAGTGAAACAGACATCGCAGCGTCTTGAGAACGCACGAGTTCCGATCGTTATTACAACCCTCTCCGGTTCAGGCATCGAGCTCAGCGTACAAACATTTGCTGTTGTTCCCCGTGAGTCACACACCGCAAAGCCAACCACAGATAAGCTCAAGGTTCAGCGTCGGCTCGGTCTGACTGGCGCTCTGGCATGGGCGAGCCCGGAAGGTGTTGCAGACCCTGCATTCCGTAACGTCGCATGGGGAACGAATCGTCCAATTGTTTATGAGATTCGAGTAAAGCCCGGTAGCCGCAAAAGGGTGGCGCTTGGCATTTGCGAAAGCTACCGGACAGTTCCATCGTTGCGCATGATGGAGTTTCATGTTGAAGGAGCGCCCGTCAACACCGTCGATCCGATTGCAAGTGGTAAACGTAACCAGCCCGTCGTAGTCTTCTTCGAGGCGCAGGATATGAACAAAGACGGCATGTTGGAGGTTGAAGCGCGCCCATCAGCGGACTGCAAAGATCCCAATGTCATTCTCAATGCAATTTGGGTGTTCCCCGAACATTCCAACATAAACGGACAGGCGGTTATCAGCGGTGCTGCCACAAAAGGGGCCGAGGTGTTTGTCGATTGCGGCAAGGAACCTGAAGTGCAAGCCCGTTCGACGCGCATGGATGCTCTTCTCGTTACCTCCAATAGTCCGTCGTTCGTACCCCTCGTAACCGTTCAAACAACCCGGCAATTGAAATTCGATTCACAATCCGGCGTTTTGATGTATGACGGAAAGCCGTTTGTTGTATCAAAGCCGAGGGCTCTTTCTGCGAAAAAAACGGATCAAGGTTGGGAGCTTGAACTTTCGAGGGGGACGACCAAGATTGAAGTAATCGTCATCAACGGGTATCGTCTCCCTGAAAACATTGCCGCGGTGCCGGATCTCCAGAAGGAACGTCAGCGAACGATGCAGTGGTGGGGCAACGATTCACGGATTCCAACCGGCCGCATAACTGTTTCTGATCCACAGATACAGCACCTGTTCGATGCAAGTGTGCGCACGATGTATCAAAACAGAGACATGGTGGATGGGTATCCGCAATTCCAGCCGGGATCAACAGTCTATCGCGGACTCTGGATTCATGATGGAGTCTATTATATAGAGGCGGCTGCAATTCTCGGCGATACGTTGAGTGCTCGTTTAGCGACGGAGGCAATGTTCAGGTTCCAGGAGCCAAACGGAAGACTCCGGGTTATTTTCCCCGTCGAAATGATACGGGAGACACCCATGCTCCTCTGGACGATGGATCGCTATGCAAGGTTGTCGAACAACGCAGACTGGTTGAGGAAACACTGGTCAAATGTTGAAGAGGGGATGAAGTACATCCTCGATATGAGACTGCGGACGATGACCGACACCACCTCCACTTATTATGGATTGATGCCCCCCGGTTTTGTTGACGGAGGGATCGCAGGATTTACCGCGGATTACAGTACCGTGTACTGGACTTTGATTGGAATTCATTCGGCCGTTGAAATGGCGCAGTGGCTTGGGAAGTTTGAGGAACAACGCCAATGGCAAATCCTCTATGACCAACTGCTTGATTCATTCCGCCGGGCAGCGCTCCGGGATGTGCGGCATGATTCATTCGATCACCCATACCTGCCGGTACGCGTTGCAGACACCACAACCACCGACGTACCCCAGCGTGCGCAGTGGGCAATATGTGAAGCGATCTACCTTTCCCAAATATTCCCGCTCCATGATTCCGTTGCTCTCGGCTCTCTCGGACTCATTGATTCTACGAGCATGCAGGGACTTCCCTCTAGCCTGGGCTGGATGACTGGTGGAATCGGGGTATGGTTTGCTCCTGTTATCGGGCTGGCTCATTTCGCCGAAGGCCACGTCGATCGGGCAGTGAACGTCTTATACTCATTCGCCAATCATGCTACGCCGCACGGGGCCTGGGCTGAAGAGCAAATGCCGAAGGGGGTAAGCACAAGAACAACCGGCGATTTTCCGACGACCAGTGCGTCAGCCGGTATGCTTCGGTCCGTTTTGTATTTTCTGGCCTATGAGAGGGGAAACACTGTTGAGTTGCTTCGTGGCGTTCCGAAAGATTGGCTCAAGCCCGGTAAGCCTCTTCGTGCTAAAGATCTCCTGACGAAGTTCGGAAGTATTTCCGTCGAAGCAACTCTTTCGGAGGATGGACGGAACGGAAACCTTTCTGTTCAGTCGCAAGGGTATGGCGATTTCGATGATTCTATGGCTCAATACACCGATACGGTAACCAATCTTGAAGTATATTTCACTGCTTTCAAGCAGCTCGGATACAAAGCGGACAACGGAAGCGAATTGCCTGATCGGATGCGAATTCGCTGGGGTCAGAATCTTCATATGACGATGCACAAATAGTACCTGCAATGAACTACCGCGTTGATATTCGCTATCCGGCAGACGAAATTGTCCGCAACAAGAGACGTCTTGAAAGTGCTTATCAATTCGAGTTCTTTGATAGAGTCCCCGTTCTTTTAGGTATACGGAGTTCTGTGTCCCGATTGCACTCCGGCTGTATGACGAGTCTGGTTGCGACCGGTTCGACGGACGCATGTTGAAGCGGATACTGCGAAGAATCTCGAAGTCCTTGGCCCATCGGGCGGGCTTGGCCTCAGCGATGGCTTCAATGTTGTGCCCGGCACTCCTGTGGAAAAGCTCTAGACGGTGAGGGATACGAGCAAGAGATTTGGTATCCCGCGAAAAGCAGGCGTGATAATGTAAGGCGAAAGAAATGTCTTGCTTGAAAAGGAGGCATATGAAATACCCAATTAGAAGAAACATAAGATTCATCTTCGTATTAC
>DASWHW010000220.1:0-9729 GCA_036397975.1 Bacteroidota bacterium | reverse complement strand
CTGATACGATAAAGAGGAATGCAATGAGCGTGTGGAGTTTCTGCCGATTCATGAAATTGCCATGTAATGGATGAAGTTCAATTCACTAAAGAGGGCAATCCACGTGCCAGGACAGTCGTAGAATACTATCCTACTTCGGTTTATTGTGCCGTTATGGACATGGTAGCTTTAAGAGAGGGGTTGGATACAGCCGGATGGTCATAGGCAAGCAGCGGGGCAACCTCGTGATTTGAGACTATCGAACGTGGAAGAAGAAAGTTGCACCACGATCGGGTTGAGCTTCGGCCCATATCCGTCCACCATGTTTCGAGATAATCTTGTGAACGGTTGCTAACCCAATGCCGGATCCTTCGAACTGATCGAGGGAGTGCAAACGGGAAAAGGGTCTGAACAGGTGCTCCCCGAACTTCATATCGAAGCCGGCCCCATTGTCGCGGATGAATACAATATTCCTTCCCTCGCGGAATTCCATCCCAACTTCAATGCGCGCTTCGGTCGTATGCCGTGTAAACTTCCAGGCGTTGCTCAGAAGGTTTTCCAGCGCAACGTAAAGGAGCACCTTATCGGCGACAATGGTCACTCCGTTCTGAATCTTCGTTTCGACATGTCTGCTGAGATCGGTGTTTTCAAGATTGGCGATGATCTCGTTCGCTAGCGCGGAGACATCGACCTGGGACAATGAAAGCGAAGCGCGACTGACTTTCGCCAGGTTCAGAAGATCGTCGATGATCTCCGCCATCCTGGTTGTTGCTCTGCGGATGCGATGGAGATACTCTTTTCCCCCCTCCGGTATCGTCGTTCCGAAATCTTCTGAGAGGGCATAACTGAACCCGTTGATGCTTCGCAGTGGTGTCCTCAGGTCATGAGAAACGGAGTACGAAAAAGATTCAAGTTCTTTTACGGCCGAGAGTAACTCCGCGGTGCGCAGTTGCACTCGCTCTTCAAGTTCTTCATTCAGGACGCGAACCTGCTCTTCCGCGACACGGCGTTCCGTCAATAAAGCGGTAAAGAACATCGAGAAGAAAGAAACCACGGTCATGAAACCGCACAACAGAAATGCAGTTTCCAGTGGCGATGAGCGGATAAACGGACCGTATCCGTTCATTGTTCCAAAGACGGCGAGCGAAACCGCGAAAAGAGCAACACTTGTGGAGCCCCGCTGTCCGAAACGGTATCCGGCCCACATTAAGAGGATGAAAAGGAGATACTCAACAGCAAATTGTGCCTGAGTCATAGGTAAAGTGTCGAGAACCAGTTTTGTACTGGCCAGAATTGCTACAATCAAAGCGACGAGTTCAAGCCGCTTGCCGGGAGGATGATATGTGACAGGCGATTTCCAAGAAAGTAAAACAGGAGTGATTGCGAGAGCGCCAACGGAATTCCCAAGCCACCATGTAAGCATTGCCAAAGGAAATCCTGGCCACGTTTCTGTTTCATTCACCACCAACATCGCAGCGCCAAGCGCTGAACGAAGCAGCGGACCCACGATCGCTCCGTAGAGACCTAGGACAATGACATCACGGACGTGTGTCAATGCTGGATCGAAATCCCATTTCCGGATAAAATATACGGCCACCACCGGCTCAAGAACATTGCCAACGACGGCACCGAGGATTGAGAGCGGTGAGAGACCGGTGATGATCGGACAAATCAGTGAGCCGAGTGCTATGCCGGGCCACCATTTGTATCCGAAGAGAAGAATGATTGCCAAACCCAGCCCCGTTGCTGGCCAAATGGGAGCAAGGGAGTTCTTGAAAGAAAAAAGCTGCATGCCAAGACAAACGGTCACGTAGTAGCACACTGCGATGAATAGAACACCGCCAACATACAGTTGGGTTTTGCGTGAAGGAATAATCAACGAGAGGAAATAGGCTGAAGTGAGTCCGGAAAAAACATTGTATGAAGGTACAAAGAAAATATCTGAGAGCAAGGAATGCGTGCCCTTTTGCGAGTGTGCGAATGAATTTTCTTTCTGCGAATCTATCAGTCAGACGGATCCGCGATTGACATTCATGGCAAGTTACTTCCTGCGGGAATCGTAAACTACAGCGGTCGCGACTTCAAACGCAAGACCCGCCAGCGCTACTGCTGATTGACTTCAATCTCGACAGAATCCATTCTCGTTGTTTGCAACGGAAGATTGGTTGATCCTGCGAGGGTCAGGGATGGGTTTAACGAGGCGGCGCAAAGAGTGTAGTGAAAAAATATTTTTGAGGAAAGAAAGAAGGTATGTGTGTTACAGCAGTCGGGGTTATTCCATTGAGAGATGAATTTCGCGAATGCTTATTTCGTTTCAGTCAGAATAGAAAGATATGCTTTCCATGGACCCACCTCATAATCAAACTGATGTGCAATCGATCGCACGATTTGTCGGATATGGCCAAGGTCATGAACAACCCAGGTGGAGAGCAATTGTTGTACGGTGACTCGGCCCAACTCCGGATGAATCCCGGTACGTCGGAGATCTTCGTTCGTGAGATTGCATTTTTTGAGGGCTTCGAGACTCTTCCTTCGTAAGCGCTCAAATTCATCCAGCAAATTCTCCAAGGATTTATCCTGAATGAATCTCCTAAATCCTTCGCGCTCGAAGGGAGTAAACGGAATGGATTCTCCCGTTGTGAGGACAATCTTAAGGCGAGGTATCCAATCTACGACTTCTCCGTCAATGAGATGCCCGAGCACTTCGTTCGGGTTCCATGCTTCTTGCCCTTCACTACGATTGGCTAATTGAGATGGCAAGTCCCGGCAAAGTTCACGTAACACCGCTGGAGTTTTCGAAAGAAGCGCAACGCATTCATCAACTGAAAAAATATGATCAGAGGGGCGATGAATATTCAATGTTGCTCTCTTTCCGATTAATGATCTCGACGCGATCTCCGACCTTAATTTCCCCCCCGCTTTCGGCCATCATGTTCTGTCCGAAGTGCACTTTGTTGTCATACGATCTGAATGTTGCAAGAGTTCGTAGCGGCTCGACGCCGGTTTCAGCGGTATCCTGGTCTACCGTCGTAATCTTACATCTGGCGCTTGGCTTTGCCACATGAAACAAAAAGTCCCCGATGCGTATCTGCATCCATGAGTCTTCGGCAAATGGACCTGCACCCCGGACGACAATATTTGGCCGAAACCTGTTCATCGGTAAATGCAACGGCAAGCGTTTGTTCAAATCGGCGAGCGATTCTTCTCCGATTAGCAGGAAAGGAAATGCGTCCGCGAAGCTTACCTGTTTTTTCCCAGGGTTGAACGCTTGCTCTACCGGCCTCTCCGAGGTATCCGTCATTTGCACCAGATGGCAGGGGAACTTCAAAAAACCACTGAACCACTCATCGGTATCGCGGCTCACGAACGAAGCTTGCACCGTATCGTCCCACACCACAACTGGAATCGTGTTCCTTACTGCCGGGTCAAAAGGAACAACGAGAGGCTCCATTCCCGATGCATTGACTAACAAATGATTTTTCATAAGGCCGACGCGAATCAATGCCATAAGCGGGTGCTCGCGCTGAGTCATGAAGCGCCCGTCAGTATCTACAAGCATCCATCGCCGATCGTATTGGAATCCGCGCTCTTCGATGATCGCCGTATCGAGGGATATGCCGGCCGTTGATTTTATCGGATAAATATTGAGTTGTGTTACTTCGATCATGGCTACCATTTCACATCGTACGATCCATACGGACTTGCAACCCCTTTTCTCCAGAAGTACTCGTAGATCAGTTTCGAAATATTACTCACAGCCGGATTGATGTCCCCCTCCAATCCATAACTTTCCATCACCACGAGGACATAAGGGTTTTCTTTGAGATGAACGATTGCCCACTCGGTGGTAACGCCGGCAATGCCTCCGGGCTTGAATGATACCGGGATGCCGGGCGGCAAGGCAGACGCGATGGTTCCGGACTTGCCTTTTTGCAGAATGGCGATGATCTCGTCGCACACTTCCCTTGAAACGAAAGTACCTTTGAAGAGCATCTCCATGATGCGCGCCGCTTCCATTGGCGTTGAAAGGTTTTCGTCGCCTCTCGCAGATGCTTCCTGATCCATCATCTTTCGCTGGACTCTCGTCTTGGAGAGTCCTACTTCCTTCAGCGTCTTGTTGATGTTTTCCATTCCTACAAGATCGATCAGCATATTCGTTGCGGTGTTGTCACTGAGGACTATCATGAGAATGGAGAGATCGTGAACGCTCATTTGCGTCGTGTGGTTACCCAGTTGGCCGAGTATTCCACTTCCCCCGACGTGATCCGCGCTATCAACCCAGAAGAGATCGGTAAGTTTGAACTTCCCTTCGTGTGCCATTTTGAAGACTTCCATCAGGATGGGGATTTTTATTGCACTGCCCTGGGGAAGCTGCATTTCGGAGTTCACAGCGAACTTTTCGCCGCTGGTCATATCGAGAGCCACAACCCCCACGATTCCGCGTGTCGAATTGGCGATTTCATTCAGCTTGATTTCCGTCTTTTCCCGGATGCTCTTCCACCGGTCGGATTGCGCTTGCAGAGCGGTGAATGAGACGAAGAGAAGAAGAAGGAGTAGAGCTTTCATGAGGACTCCGTCTGGGTGGTAAGGAATCAGTGATCTGATAATACCCATTCCATTTGTTTTGCGCAAATGGTCCGGATATAGAAAAGCCCGAAGCGGACTTACATTTCGGGGCTTTTAAAAATAAATTTGGGTGGTCTTACCGCAGCAAGATCATTTTCCCTGAGATTGATGCAACGGAACGATCCTCTTCGTACACAGACATCCTGACGATATAGATGCCGCTTCCTGCGAGCATACCTTGATCATTCGTTCCATTCCACTCTACGGCGTAGTCTCCCTGAGGTCGTTCGTCATTCGCAATTGTTGCCACCTCCTTTCCAAGAATGTCGTAGACTGTTATTTGCACTTTGCTTCTAGTTGAGATTGCGAATCGTATTGTCGTTCCGGGGTTAAACGGGTTGGGATAGTTTTGATGAAGTTGAAACCCCTTTTGAAGGGGGGGTGGTCCTCCAACAATATCTGTAGTCCCGTAATATTCGTAATCCGCAAGATGCTCATTTATCAAGTGAGAGATGATGGGCACGAGGAGATTAGTTCTGCCGTCACTGTCGATATCAAGGAAATGGAAATTCTGAACGGAGGCTGTATCCCGTCGCCAAATGCCGAGCTTTGATCCTGAGGGAAAATAAGCATGAAGCTCCGAATAAAGGGTATCTGATGGAGACCGATCCCACGTATTCGCACCCGCAACAATGAAGTCCTGATCCAAAATTCCAGCATTCACACTGAGCGGAGTATTGCGCAAAGATGAATCCGCCCAGAGGACACTCCAGGTAGTGTCGCTCAAGTAATCAAGCGCGTAACATGAGCCGTGGCCGATCGGTCCGACTCCGCCAATGAACAATTCCAAGGTGCTATCGTTATCCAGGTTCACGAACATGGGAGCAGTAGTGCCGGACTGCAAACCTGTATAAATCTGCCGGACTATCCACGTGCTGCCGTTGTACCATAGGTAATCAATCGGGACCGGTTCGTTTACACCGAACGATCCCCCGGCTGGAATAATCTCGTCCATACCGGTTCCATCCACTTGACCGACAGCCATTTCAAACGTGTACCCACCGTAGCGGGCAAGCTGGATGTTGAACGACATGAACCAACCGTTCGCGATTGGCCTTTTACTTCCAAATTCGGAGACGTAAATCAACGTAGCATCCTGTCCGGATGGTGGAGATGGATCACTTGTTAGCAGGCACAATTCCTTAACGCCGTCGTGATCAACATCGGATTCGAGGGCCTTAAACGGAGGTGCGCTATATGCAATATTTGTGCTGTAGTATCTGTACTGAGTCGGACCAAAACACTCAAGAATAGCCACTTGACCGCTTCTGACAAGCACTATCTCTTTGTTCCCGTCGTTATCTAAATCGCTTATCACGTACGGACCGAATCCTCCAACTATCAAACTATCCCATTCTACAACAAAGGAATCGTTACCAACACATTCATACACTACGAAGTAGTTCGAATCCCCAAACTGCGGGAAGAAAGAATAGGCAACTTCAAGTCGACCATCGTTGTCTATATCGGCGACCGCCATGTATGTTGTTGGTTGTATCTGCGGCGGACTTCGCCACTCCTCCATAAAGTTCAAAGATGGGATCAACTGTGTGACAGGTACGAAGTGGGATTGAGAAAGCAGCTGATTGAATGAAACGATCTGTGAACCTCCGCCTTTATGCCGGATGAGGAGTTTTCCCCAATTGAATGGCAGAGGTTCACTATCACCGGACTGACTTTGAAAGTACATGCTCTCGACATCACCAAATACCTCTTGCTCAACGAGTTTGCTGTAGTATCCGTTTCCCACATTCTGGAAGACCTTTACGTATCCATCTTCGACAATAGCGATATCGAGGAGCGGATCAGGGTTGAAAAGCCCGACGGCAACATTGTGCTGTATAGGCCAAGAGATCTTGCCGAAGTGTGTTGTGATGTTGAAATCGGCGAGAGTTTTCGTATCGCCGGCCCTTGCATCCTCAGTCAGGGATGGAAGGAGTAGTAGCATGTGGATGGAAAAAAGAATGGGAAACAAACGTGAGCGAAGGAAACTGCTTGAGAACGGACAGGAAAGGAATGTGAGGTCTTGCTTCGGCACGCGGCACCCTATATCCTTGTGAGAAGTAAACGGTACAATCAGCTCACAATACTGTCATCCGGAGAGGATCAGGCCATACACTTGTAGTGTCTGGTGTAGCCCTGCCTCAATATACTACGGGAAGAACCACGTGTCAAGTCGTACCCTGTTGTTTGCAATTCAGACCTCATGTCTCGATATTGGCCACACTATGATACGCACTTCGCAGCATTCCGAACACCCCACACAAGCGCGAATCAATCTCTCTGCATTTCGACACAACATTGAGGCGGTTCGTCTCTACACCGGTCGGAAGACGAGGATCATGGCCGTCGTGAAGGCGAATGGATACGGGCATGGCATGGTGGAAATGTCTCGAGCGGCCGTGGAGGCCGGAGTTGAATTTCTTTCGGTTGCGCGGGTTGATGAAGCGTTAGAACTTCGGGCAGCGGGGATTACACATCCTGTGTTGGTGTTCGAGTTGCCGCGGAAGGAATCGATTGAACCTGCCATTAACGAAAAGATCGATCTGACCGTCGGTTCGATTGAAGGAGCGCGGGAGATAGACTTCGTCGCGTCGCGACTTAGAGAGAGAGCGGTCGTTCATATCAAGGTCGATACGGGGATGGGACGTCTTGGGCTGAACTATCTTCTGGCGGAGACGGAAATCGAACTGATTCATCGCTGCACCCACCTTCATGTAGCCGGCATCTACAGCCATTTTGCGAATTCCGAGGTTGCCGATCAGTCGTTTGCGAAGGAGCAACTGAAGCGGTTTACCTCGCTTCTTGAAACACTCAAGAGAAAGGGAATTGAGATTCCAATAGTACATATGGCGAACAGCGCTGCGATCATGACATTGCCTGAAGCGCACTTTACGATGGTGCGGCCCGGACTTATGCTGTATGGTTATCCCCCCGCAGTCGGGCTTGACAAGAAATATCCGCTGGAGCCGGTAATGTCACTGGTTTCCCAGATTTCTTTCTTAAAGAGCGTCGAGCCCGGCGTAAGTATATCATACAGTCGTCGCTTCGTTACAAAGAAGCGGACAAAAATTGGGACGGTCCCAATCGGTTATGCTGATGGTTATTCACGAATGTTGACGGGCAAGACGGAAGTACTTGTCCGCGGGAACCGCGTCCCGGTTGTGGGAACAATCTGCATGGATCATTTGATGATCGATCTCGGAGATATGGATTCGGTCCACGAGGGAGAACCGGTGACGTTTATCGGGAAAGATCGATCCGACATGATTTCCGCATGGGACATTGCGGAAAAGCTGGGCACGATCCCCTACGAGGTAACATGTATGGTGAGCAAACGTGTGAAGCGGATATTTGTTGGATAGCCCGGTGACTTTCCATATGCAGGAAACGACTTCATCAAAACGGGAGTCAACGATGCATGTTTGTAATTTTGTGATCAATTCGTTAGATTTCGATGGCACGATTCTGGTCGGGTATCATCTATCGGGAATCTTTTCCACACCATGACTGTTCGAGAGTGTGAATGAAAAACAAGCGCATAAATAAGTTGTCGGCATTTTTCTTCGCAGGAGTTTTTGCCCTCTTCAACATCGGCATTCCTGTAGTCCTTGCTTCATGCCCGATGGGCTCGATGTCTTCCTCGGTGAAGTGCGATGGATGCGCAGATCAAACTTCAGGCGAATCGATTTCGAAATTCGTTGGCATGTCCTGCTGTGCGACGAAGATCGTAGCAGATCGAAACACAACTGAATTCAATAAGCCGGATGTACAACGTGACCGCGGCTTGATAGGCAGCGCTCTCGTGTTTGAGCTTCCGATTGAGTCCGTCGTAAATCTTAACAATTCTCTCCATACTGTCTTCGCAGCCGATATTCCGCCACCCAAGGCAGGAATACCCGTTCTCATTTCCTCTCTTCTGATTTAGACCTCATCTTCCCAAGTACCCGGGTGCATTCACCCGTGGGATGTAGTGCGTCCATTTTTATTGGACTCCACTCAACACATTTTGTGTCAACTTTATTTGATATGAGGTCCTTGTATGAACGTGGTTATTCTTCTCCTGTGCATTCTACTTTCGAGTGGTTTGTCGTGGGCTCAAAGTAGCTCCACCGGGGACACATTGCATTTCTCACAACTGGCAGATGAGGCCTTAGAGCGCAATCCGGACATCCGGGCGGCAGTATATCAGATGAGCATAGCCGGAGCAAGGGTTTCGCAGGTATCGGCCCTTGATCACCCGGAATTCACGTATATGCGTGAAGAGATGCCGCAATTCCGTTGGAGTGGGGCGATGATGGAGCGTGTCGGGTTGATGCAAGGGATTCGGTTTCCGACGAAGCTTTCCAAGGCGGGAGATATTGCAGAGATTCGAGCCGAACATGCTCACCACGACCACCTTGAAAAAGTAAATGAAGTGTTGGGGGAGCTAAAAAAGAATTTCACAGACCTCTGGTACGCACAACAGTCAATCAGATTTAATGAGGAGAATGCTGATCTCCTACTTCAGTTTGCGACGATCGCGCAGACCAAGTATTCTGTTGGACAGGCCTCGCAGAGCGATGCACTGACTGCACAAATAGCGATGGCGGAAGTACACAACGAGCTTATTGTACTTCGAGAACAAGAACGCGGAGCGGCAGCAAGAATCAATGCGACCCTCAACCGGCCGCTCGATCAACCGCCGGGGATTGCTTTCCTATCGGAGAGCGTTGGTTTTTCCATCTCGCTCGAAAAACTGGAAAGGCTCGCGCTTGAAACACGCCCAATGATTACGCACGACTCTCTCACGATTGTCGAGAAGAAAGATATGGTCTCGCTCGCTAATGCAGAATACATTCCGGATATGAAAGTGGGATTGGAGTATAAGCGCTTTCCCCAGTCAGGGTTTGCCGGTTGGGGGATTGTTGCCGGCATCAGTCTACCGTTTGCTCCGTGGACAATCGGAAAGACGAACGCAGCGGTGGAAGAGGCGGAGGCCGGGCTCAAACGTGCGGAGGTATCGTACATTGGTTCGAAGAATCGAATTCTCTCGACTGTCCGCAGCTTGTACTATGAGCTTCAGGCAGAACAGGATCGTCTGCGTTCATATCGGAGTGAGATTGTACCGCAGGCCATGCAAGC
>DASWHW010000219.1:0-2654 GCA_036397975.1 Bacteroidota bacterium | reverse complement strand
CACACTACGAAGAATTGAAGACCAACTTCCACGGCAGAGGCGCATATGATTTTGGCGAGGATGGGCTTAACGGTTTTGGCTACGCGTTGCTGGAAGCGAAGGATGTGGCGGGAGCGATTCGAATCTTCAAGATGAACGCTGCAGCCTTTCCCGAATCAGGAAATATCTGGGATAGCCTCGGTGAGGCATATCTTGCTTCCGGAGACACATCGGAAGCAATTGAGTCATACGAAACATCTCTTCGCTTCGCACCGGAGAATAGAAATGCTACGCGAGTGTTGAAGGAGATCAAACGGTAATATCCTTTTCTCGAGATTATTTCACTCTTGGAAACTGAAAAACAAATCAATGATCAGGTTTTGGTTCGAAACGATTGCGATGGGCAGACATCGGATCTTTTCACGAAATCAATGCGGATTAGGGTTGGGTCTTGTCCTAATTAAGACAATACCTAGGGTTGCATCTCTGATTGTTGAGTCCTATATTATCTTGTTATTCCAGCATCTCATTGCCAACATCGAGGAGGTATCAATGCTCAAAGGTTTCTCACTATTCTTTGTAGTTCTTTCTTGTCTTCAGGTAACTTGGTCGCAAACGGCTGACGAGATTAGGAGAGAGGCGTACCCAGAAGTGGAGCTAGTAGTTGACAATTCACCGCGCGCGCAGTTGTGGCGTCAGGTGGTTGCTGCGAAGATGCAGGACAACGAAGCATTGCACGCAGCACTCAACGCTCAATTCATGCAGGAGTATGGTAATCAGCTTTCCATCGTCCCACAGCAGTTAGACGGTCCTCAGGAAGTTGCATTTGCAAAATCCTTCCATGAACAGGATTGGGGTCCGGGAGATGTAATGGTGGCGCAAGGTGCGATCCTTTCTGAGATTACTGCAGGAAATGGGAGAAGCATCCGTTTTCGCGTCGATAGTCTGGGAAACAAGTATGCGGGTGTTCTGTATGCAACAAGGGACTCGATCGATATATTTAAATCAACAGACGAGGGATTGACCTGGACAAGACTATTGCGGGTAACTCCGGGCGGGTCAACAAAATGGCATTCGTTTGATATGTTCGTCACCGACTCCGCGGACGTACATAGAATCGGGATCGCAGCATCACGAACCTCGGGAATCGGGAGTTTCGATGGACAATTGTACTGGATGACCATAAGAGATAATGGTGCCGGGTTCCGTGCACAGCTTATTGAAAACAGACCCACGGGACGTGGGCACATTAATCCAGCAATCGTTTCAGATGGTTATAGTTGGTCGACAGGATCGACTTTCTGGTATGTTGCATACCAGAATTCCGACTCAGCGACCGGCACGAGCATAGCAGCAGTTGCGGCACTTTCCCAGAACTGGGGTTATGCGTGGATAACCGATACTGCGCGCGTTAGCTTCAATGATTTCGACCTGGATATTGAATACAATTTTCGGGCGGATACGATCCATGTGTTACTCACAAACGATCTCACAGTCACCAACCCCAATCTCAGGATCAGGCGAATTAGCCTCGGTGACTTCGGCTCTTCGGTCAACTGGGTGCAATATAACCCTGCTAGCACTAGTGATCCGGAGTTTGACGGAGTTCTCGTCTCTAATCGGCAGTCAAATGAACTCCTGTGTATGTACACCCGAACACAATCGGGCAATGATGATATTGGATATGCTTATAGTCCGACAGGAACATATCCAGATGCAAACTGGATAACAGGGCTGCTTCTGGCATCCCAGTCAAACACTGAGAACAAAGTTGATGCTGATTGCCAGGAATCGCAGGGAGCGTACCGTGTCTCGTATTTTGCAGACGGCGCAACACAGGATACCATATTCTACCGCTCCGCGTTCGACCCGTCCTCGTTCGGCGGCAAGACTGCTGTCAACGTGCAAGGAGGGACGAGCCCGTCAGTGTTTTCAAGCGTTGCTGGATTTAGACAAAGTGCGTCCGGGTTCGGCGGCGGCGTGCTATTCGCGGGCTTCGGACCGTCTGATGTGTTTTATGATGGATCCAACATATCCGTGTCCGTTGACGAAGAGAGGGGTGTTCCCGATGAATTCGAGCTTTCACAGAACTATCCCAATCCGTTCAATCCCGAAACAGAGATTCGATTCCGCGTGCCGACAGCGAGCCACGTGACATTAACAGTGTATAACGTACTGGGTCGTGAAGTGGCAACGTTGGTGAATGATCAACTCGCGCCCGGTTCGTATACCGCAAAGTTCGGATCGGCAGACCTTGCCTCCGGCACGTATTTCTATCGCCTGCAGTCAGGGAACACAGTAGTGACGAAGAAAATGCTTCTTCTGAAGTAAGCTATTCTCGAGCAGTTGCTCAAAGGGGGGCTTCGGCCCCCCTTTTTTTGAGACTGCTCGACCTCCTTGATCATGGACATGACATCAGCCCGCTGAATGCTGCATTAGCGCTCGCAGTTTTCTTGACTTTCCCACCGACACTTGGTAGATTCATCTACACCATTTCTACTCTCATCACAAATTTTCCCCCATGCAAGGAGATCCCGTGTTCCGATCATTCTTCCCAGTATTACTCTTCTTTGTGTTACCACTATTTGCATCTGATTCACCAGATGAGACGGCGATGCGTCAAAAGGCAGTCGATCTTGCGCACCGCTACATCATCCTGGACGGGCATGTTGACG
>DASWHW010000218.1:0-2505 GCA_036397975.1 Bacteroidota bacterium | reverse complement strand
CCCTGGTCGGTTCCGAAAAACTGTATGACGTCTCCGATCCTTGCGTCTCATGGGATGCAACATCGCTTGTGTTCGCGGGGACAGTGCATCGCGACAGCAGCTGGCGTATTTATTCCATCAATAGTGATGGCTCCGGCTTCCGGCAAATTACCTTTACGGATCGAAACATCAGTCTTGCACAATTCGGTGCTGCTGTGAAACTGTTCGAGAAGTACGATGACATCGATCCCAGTTTTTTGCCTGACGGTCGGATTGTATTTTCTTCGACGCGCTATCCGACCCTTGCCTCTGTCGGTGGTGTTCTCGCAACAAATCTCTTCATCCTCAATCCCGATAGTGGAACGATCCATCGGATAACATCCGAACGAAACGGCGCGGATGAGCCAACGATCGACCCGTTCACGGGACGTATAGTCTATGCTCGATGGTGGGTGAATGTTGATCGTCCATCCAACGTAACGAAGACCGGCTTGACCCGGGAAGATAGTCAGGCTCTTACAAACGATATTGCAAATATCTGGCATGCGATGAGTATCGATCCGGACGGTGATGAATTGAAACTGTACGCAGGATTTCCGCGCACAAGATTTGGAACGCAAACCTACAAGCCGTATATCATGAACGACGGGAGACTTCTGAGTGTCTTCTCTCCCGTGACCGCGTTGACACCGACCATTGGCGGAACCGGAATACGGTGGTTCAAACAGGGCGCCGACTTCGAGCATCATATTATTGGCGTCCGATCGGACGAATCACTGAGGGGCCAGGTGCAGGTTGATGGGCCATACGCGACTGATCCGGTCGAACTTACGAAGGACGAAATGCTTTTTTCATACTCACGCGATGGGAAAAGATTTGATTTGTATCGATGTCGCCTCGATGGGTCCGGTCTGGTGAAAATCCTTGATATGCCGGGGTATCATCTCCTGGATGCTCAACTGCTGACACCTCGGCCGGTCCCGCCAATTCTTCCGGACAGATTTCTTCCCCCTGTCAATGATCTTCCACCGACGGAGGACCCGCTGACGTATTTCAAGTACGATACGTTCCGTTTCGATTGTATGAACATCTACACCAACGGGGGCGTGGACGAGCAAATCCCCGATGCACCGAACATCGCAAAGGATGCGTCGATACTCTTCTTCATGAATGTGCAACGCCAGAATCCCGGCTATCCCGATCCCTCCATCTATCTAAAGGACGCGCCAGTATTCAACAATGGTGGAGTACACGAACATGACCTTCCCGCGGAGGCTTCCATGTTCGAACAGATTGTTGACGACCAAAAGAAAGTGCTCGAAGCGCCAAGGGGGAAATTCGCCCATGTTTCCGGAATGAACTTCGAACGACAGGGTGCCGGAACGAAATGCGTAGGCTGCCACGCAGGTCATACACTGTTGGAGGTCCCGATCAACGGGACAATGGCTGAGTGGTTCAATGCCTCTACCTCGGCGAAGGTCACGGCCAGTTCCAGTCTGGATACGGTGGAATGGAGACCATTCTCACCGCGACGTGTTGTTGATCGTCAGGCGCGAACCGGTGGAGACAGCGTGTTTTGGGCGTCGAAAGAAGGTCAAGGAGCAGTTGTCACATTGAACTGGAACGTACCCATTCAGGTGAAGGAATTTGTTCTCTACAATATTTCTCCCAACGCGGAACGAGGGACGAATATTGTGGTGCATAATTCTGAGATTTTGCTATATTATCAAGCAAATCTGGTAGGTCGGATACCCTCCACTGGCGGGCTATCTCCTGAAGGAACCCGTGTCGGCATCACTCCTACCGTTATCGATAGAGCAAATGTGGTTATCCGGGATTTCTCCGGAGAAATTCTTCATCAAGCGGTGGCCGGTCTTGCAGAGATTGAAACGATCGCAAGAATTGCAAGTACGCCAAAACACTGATTCACACCGTTATCATACGAGAGGAACATGATGAGAGCATTTGTGACTGGATTAGTCTGCGTCGTTCTAATTACATCAATGGCATTGAGTGACGGATTTAAGAGTGTCCATTCGCCGAACGGCTCTGAAGTTTGGGGGGCGGGACAAGGCGGAAGAATCTGGCATTCCGTTGATGGCGGTGCTACGTGGGTGAATGCTTCTCAAGGTAGCAACGATCTCTACTGCGTCACCACGTTAGGAAGCAACATCTGGGTCGTCGGTGATGCGGGTGCATATTATTCGTCTAGCGATGGCGGGTCAATCTGGGTCAGTTCAACTCTCGGTGGAGGAGAAGATCTTCGGACGATTGCGTTCGTCGATAATCAAACGGGATATGTTGCAGGTCGTAATGGACTTGTTCTCAAAACAACAAATGGCGGATCGAGCTGGAGTGCGCTCACAACCGGCGTGACGAATGACCTGAATGACATCACTTTTGTAAATACGCAATCCGGTTTTGCCGCAGGGGATAACGCAACGGTTATCGAAACAACTGACGGCGGCACAACCTGGACATCCAAGTCTCCCGTTGCTACGAGTAAGGACCTCACGGGTATTGGAG
>DASWHW010000217.1:0-3536 GCA_036397975.1 Bacteroidota bacterium | reverse complement strand
CAAGACTCAACCGTTGAGCAGGGACAGCGGCAATACAAGTTCGCAGTGCTTCTCTGCGTTGGAGGTGTTGAGCAGGTGGTTGCAATATACTCCGCCTACAGCGACGTTGGAGCAGACTTCATCCCTTCCGCCGAACGCAATCCAAGTCTACTCTGGGTCGGTGACCTGGATGGAGATGAAAGGGTTGACCTCCTTCTGGACACTTCAGACCATTACAACGTAGACGAAGTGACACTGTTTCTGAGTTCCAGACGATCAAAAGGAGATCTCGTCAAGGCAGTTGCATTTTCGCGGAGGGTGGGGTGCTGAGTACCCTTGCCAAAGCAAGACCATGCCCTACATTGCTCATATCACTTTCCTTGTCCGCGACTACGATGAAGCAATTGCGTTCTTCACGAACAGTCTTGGCTTCAAGCTGATTGAGGACACTCGACTGCAAGATGGTAAACGTTGGGTGCTTGTTGCTCCGCCGGGGGCGCAAGGAGCGAACCTGCTTCTTGCAAGAGCAGTAACACCGGAGCAAGAAAAGGCAATCGGCAATCAAACCGGCGGGAGGGTTTTTCTGTTTCTGCACACAGATGACTTCAAACGAGATTATGAACAAATAATTGCAAAAGGTGTCAAGTTCAGAGAGAATCCGCGGGAAGAACCGTATGGAACTGTAGTCGTGTTTGAGGATCTCTACGGCAACAAATGGGACTTGATACAACCCCAGACATGAGCTATCGATTGTGAGTTATAACCCACGATGATTTATTTGTTCTTTACTTGCCCCGACCTAAAGGTCGCGACAAAGACTCGATCTCATCTCCGCAATAAGGGCAAATGCCAGGTGGCCGAGTGCTTTGAAGATTAGATAGCCACGGGCTTCAGCCCGTGGCTACAAAAAGAACACTATACCCGGAGTGGTTTTAACCACATCCCCCCAGCAATTTGGAACCAGTGGGGGCGGTTCTCGGTTATTCTTGCAAACAGTCACATGAAGGAGTTTTTTGAAATGTCGATACGACCGGTAAAGAGAATTGTAGAAGCAAAGCCAACCATCGAAGGCGCCGGTGTGCACCTGCGACGCGCCTTCGGTTTTGGCAACACATCGGATTTCGATCCGTTCTTGTTGCTCGATGATTTTCGCAATGAGAACCCCGCAGATTATCTGGCCGGGTTCCCATGGCATCCGCATCGCGGTATCGAAACGATCACATATGTTTTGGCAGGAAACGTTTCTCATGGCGACAGTCTAGGGAACAGCGGATCTCTTGGCGCAGGCGATGTGCAGTGGATGACCGCAGGCAGCGGCATTCTTCATCAGGAAATGCCAACCGGCGATGAGCGAGGGAGAATGCACGGCTTTCAACTTTGGGCAAACCTCCCCTCCTCTCACAAAATGACTTCACCGCGCTACCAGGATGTGACGTCCAAAGACATTCCGGAAATCATCGAAGACGATGGCACCAAAGTCCGTGTCGTCTGTGGAGAGTTCTGGGGAAAGAAAGGGCCTGTGGATGGCATTGCCGCTGATCCTCGTTATCTTGATGTTTGGGTTCCACCGGGCAAAAGAAAGACACTTCCCGTTGAAACCACACGCCATGCCTTCGCATACATCTTCGAGGGATCCGGTACCTTTCGCGATGCTTCGAAGCCAGGAGGAGTCTGGACAGAAGAAGCAGGGACTGATGCAGCACCGGTATTTGATGAAACAGGAAATCGAACGCTCATACTCTTCGATCGCGGCGATGAAGTTACTGTACAAGCAGGAGTTGAAGGAATCAGATTTCTTCTGGTGTCGGGCAAGCCGCTCAAGGAGCCGGTTGCCTGGCACGGTCCCATCGTGATGAATACCGATGAGGAGATACGCCAGGCAATGTCCGATTTGAGAAACGGAACCTTTATCAAAGCGTCGGGGCAACGATAACCCTAAACATCCTGAACATCCAGCATGCTCATTGATAAGTTCATGCCGGAATACGACGTCACCGAGCAACATGCTATCCTCATCGATGCTCCTGTCTCAACCGTGTATGCAGCCCTACGAACAACCGACTTCGGGCGTCCATTCCTTGTGAAGGCCATGCTTGCCCTGCGAGCATGGCCATCCGCCCTAATCCATCCAAAAGGCCTGGGGAAATCCAACCTCCACAAGAAAATAAAATTCGACACTTTCCTCCAAAATGGATTTGCCGTACTTTCTGAAGAGCCAGAGAGAGAAATAGTCCTTGGACTCGTCGGACGTTTCTGGACATTGACCGGTTGCCTGGAAGAAACGGATGCAGCGCGTTTTACCACCGAGTATCGTCCCGGACTCTCAAAGTCCGCATGGAATTTTACATTCGAACATTCTGGGAGAACAACAGTCGTAACAACTGAAACCCGGGTCCAATGCACAGATCACTCAAGCCGGCGGAAATTTAGGAACTATTGGTTCTTCGTTCGCCCTTTCAGCGCGCTGCTGCGACAATATATGCTGAAAGAGATGAAACGAGAGTCTGAGGTTTAGTCGATCTAATGTCAATCTCGTCTACCAATTTTCCAAGTTGGAGGTATCAACGCCGTTGTCACAGTTGTTTGAAGTGCACGATGGCAAAATCACCCGGGTGGTTCTTATTTTTTATACCCCACCGTTCAAGAAACAAAGTCCATGAAATGACGACAACACAGAGGAATGGCAATGGCTGATCTCAAGACCAAGGCAATCGGGAAAAGTGTTGAGCAGTTTCTCCGTTCGGTGAAGGATAAAAAGAAACGTGACGATTGCCTTACTGTTCTCAAACTGATGAAGCAAGTTACGAGGACAAAGCCGAAGATGTGGGGACCCAGTATCATCGGGTTCGGAACATATCATTATAAATATGAAAGTGGTCACGAAGGTGATTTTTTTCTTACGGGCTTCTCACCGCGCGCACAAAGTTTGACCCTCTATATTATGGCCGGGTTTGCCCGATATGATTCGCTCATGAAGAGACTTGGTAAGTTCAAAACAGGGAAGTCATGCCTGTATATCAAAAGCCTGGACGATGTGAACATGAGTATCCTGAAAAAGCTGATCGAACAATCTGTCAAACAGATGAAGAAGAAATGCCCGTGGATAGACCGTCTCCCCTCACATTTTGCAATCCACGTCCGCTACTCCTTGTAAGTTCAGACCGCAATTAGTACAATAAGCGTGTCCACTGTTCCTCTCCACGTCTTGCCATTTCGATCAGGAGGTAGAATGAAATTCTTGTCAATATTATTGACGCTCGTATTGACTCTTCTTACACCCGCACTCTCACAGAATGCTGGAAGCAATTTCTGGCAGGATATCGCCGAAGCGACCATTTCAAACAGATCCAATAGGGAAATCGTACCGGATCGATACCGGGTGCTTTCACTGAGCACCGAGACGCTCTTGCGCTCCCTCAGCACCGCACCGCTTGAATTCGGTCCGTTTGAAAAGAATGCGATCGTTATTGATTTGCCTCTGCCAAGGGGCACATCTGAACGTTTCCGAGTTCTTGAATCGCCGATCATGGCTCCAGAGCTGGCTGCAAAGTACCCCG
>DASWHW010000216.1:0-11545 GCA_036397975.1 Bacteroidota bacterium | reverse complement strand
CCTTGCCGAAGCAAGATTCGGCAGGGAGGAGGTGCCCCTCGGCATCATCATACCCAACTCATTCGAGTTTTTATGCGAGGTCGGATTCATCGACAGAGAGGAGGATTTCGTTCGCATGTTCACCGCTTTGACGCTATCCATTCCCACCATTGGACGGGATTTTCTCTTTCCTGCATCATTGCGATTCAAACTTTCAGGTGGTCTCTCATCCGGGGAACTACCGGTCCAAAGGTATTTTGACCTCGAATCGGCGTCGAGCAATGTTGCGCCCTTCGGTGTCTTCAAAGCAATGGGAGTGAAGGAATTCAGCGGGCGGCGTTTTCTTGCTCTGAATGCAGAGCACAACTTTCGCAGCCTTCCGTTCCTCGCGCTCGGCATTCCGTTCCTCTACGAAAACAATATCGAACTGATCATCCACGGAGGTGTGGCGAGAGCCTGGGACGACATCGATGTTGCAAGGCCTGCTCTGCGTAGGTATCCCTCTTCTCAAATGCCGGAATGGTACTATGAGGCGGGGTTCGGGCTCAGTCGGATATTCGAGTTGTTACGTGCGGACTTCACATGGAGACTGAGCGCACCATATAACTTCAGGTTCACGGTAGGTGTGGCGAATTTGTTCTAGCTATGAGAACTGAACGACGATCCCGAACTTCGCAATTATTTTCATCAGGTTTGACTGTTGGCACCACGATCGTGTCGAGAACATGCCTAGGATCAAGTTCGAGAGAACCTTTGATGAGAAAGAAAAGAAATGGATTGACTTTTGACAGCCCTCGGCTTAAATTCCAGTTCACAAGGATTCTTCAAATTGTCAAGCGTTATCACGCCTTCCTGAACACAACATAGCACATTTCAGCATCGCGCTGTTTATCGGTCTCGTTTCACTTTAAGACTCAGTAGTAATCCTTCTTAACTAACTTTACAACAGTTCGAATCGCAGGCAAGGAGGTGATCAAGCCGAGCGAGCATCAATCCAAAGGGCCGGATACACCTGGCCGGTTTTAACAATTGTTCTTTCACACAACATAATGAGGTGACCTCATGCGCAAGGCTGTCGTACTTACAGCGATGACAATCGTCTTTGGCTTGTTCTTGCTCAATTGCGGTGAAGACCAAAGCACGCAAAATAACCATCAAACCGTGTCCCTTGGGAAAGTCCCGCTCGGACCGAATGGTTGCGATGGAATGATTGGTGATCGGGTCTGGTTTGATGTCAATTGTAATGGCAGACAAGATTCTGGTGAACCGGGTCTTGGGGGTGTAACCGTCACGTTGAAAAACATGAATGGCACTGTTATTGGCACCACTACCACTGATGCGAACGGTGGGTATGCGTTCTTGAATCTTTGTGACGGTGACTACCTGGTAGAGGTCACAACCCCGTCAGGCTATGTCCCCACAGCAGCAAACGCCGGGGGGGATATTACAATCGATAGTAACACCAATCCTGCAGAAGTGAAAATTGATCCAGGACATCCGAAGGATGAGACTATTGACTTTGGATTCTGCGTTCCGTCAAAAGGGGGTTGCGGAAGGATGACAGGAGGGGGAAGTAACTGGACTGTCGAGGGTGCTCGTGTGACTAAGGGGTTCGAGATTCATTGCGACTTAAGCGCCCCGAACAACATTGAGGTCAATTGGCCGGGAAACAACAAATTCCATATGACCGCACTGACGTCTGCGGTTTGCACTGATGACCCGAATATCATTCAAGAACCACCTGCCGCACCGTTCGACACGTTCACGGGAGAGGGGACTGGAAAATACAATAATGTCCCGGGAGCAACAATACACTTTGTTTTCGTTGATGCTGGAGAGCCTGGTAAGTTCGATAGTGCCACGATTCAGGTATGGGATGGGGGTGGAAATCTCGTCCTCAGCGTTTCAAGCCTACTGAGAAACGGAAATCTTCAAGCTCACGATGACAACTGCGACGGAGATTAGTTGCAAGAATAGAGGCAAAAGGCCCGGGAAACCGGGCTTTTTTGTTTATCTGGTCATGGGTTCGATTAGTGCCGAATCCAAGGTCAGGGATCGCCATCAGGTGCTATTTTTCATACTCCAGCAGAAATCCCCGAAACTCTCTTCGGTGTCCTTCTTCATCTCCCAATAACGTGATGGCGAGGTCCTGTGTTACGTAATCAATCCCCTCACAAAGCTTGATGATTTTTTTGTACTGCTCAATCGCACCATCTTCTGCCCTAATCACTCCCTTGATGATCGAAATGATGTCGGTGGAGTCCTTCGTCGGCTGCATGAACGTCTGCTCCGGCTTGATGTTCAATGATCCGGGCACAACGCCGCCAATGGTCTTGATGCGGTTGGCGAGCAAGGTGGCGTGGTTCAATTCCGCGGGAATATCCGCTGCCAGGGATTTCTTGATCACGTCCGAGCGGACGCCGTCCAGGTTGACGGATGCGGCAATGTAGTTTTGTACGGTTTCGAGTTCCATTGCGTAGGATTTCGTCAACGCTTCGATTATTTCCTTGTTCATGATAGTTCCTTTGGATTGGGGTGACATGTGAGCAACTCGTGTACGTTGAAAAAAGAGAACTTTCGGAAGACATGCAAATTCACGTGGGAGGCAGTGAAGATGTCAAAAGTAATTCGTATCTTTTGCTCAACTTTTTAGATAATAACCTTAACATTGGGGGGACCATGAAAGTCACGATTATTATTCTTGGAATTCTGTTCCTCTGTGCTGGAACGCCGTCGTACAGCCAGGTGACGTTGCAGCTGGGAGGCGGACTCGGTCTTGTGAGTCCAACAGGCGATATGAGTGGTACAACCATCGACTACTACGGCGGACAAAAATTTGGTCTATCCACCGGTTTCATTCTTTTCGGGAAGGCCCGTCTCGGGTTGCTTGGTTTCAATATTGTCGGTGAGGTCAGCTATACAGCATTGAACAACGATGGCAACTCTGAGCCGGGCAAGGGGAGCGTGAAGGTTTCGCAGTCCGTTCTTGCCGTCAAGGCAGGACCTGAGTTCAAACTGAACATTCCAGCATCGCCTGTCACACCGTATCTGGGTTTTCAACTTGCGCTCAATCGTTTCAGCGGGGAGACGACGTTCCAGGGAGTCTCAAAGGTGCCGAGCGCAACTTACTCCGTCGAGTCTGCCTCGCGCTTTGGCATCGGATTCAATGGGGGAGTTCTTATTGGAATCGGAACGTCCTTGTCGCTGGATGTCAGCGCGGGATATAACCTGCTCAATGTAGGGGGAAGATCGTTCACCGATGTTAACCCATCTCAGAAAGAACGGATCGATTCATATCTGGCGCTGAACGATGCAAAAGATCCTTTGTACCAACCGGGCGATGATAAGAACTTCATCGCGGGCGAACGAAGCATGAGCTCGTTTCAGTTTGTTGTAGGGGTGATGTTTGGGATCTGAGCGGATTACTCGATGGCGAGCGAACGGGCTCGACGTCATGCAGCTTGTCTGTATCAATCCTGATCGGTTTTCCTTTGGCTCCGATCCGGTATAATGTTGTCAGAAAAGTTGTATATTCAATCCACGCTTGGGATTTGCCCAGGCTCGAAATTGTTCAATCAACCAGAAGGAAAGATTCATGCAGAAATCCATTCTTGCGTTCGTTGTTGCGCTGCCGCTCGTCCTCACAGTGTCCGGTTCATTTGCCCAATCCGTTGAAGTGACGAAGAAGAAGATGAAGACCACTGAGATGGAAAAATCAACTCAGAAAAAAGACTGCTGCGCCGGAATGGACGGGGCTTCATGCGATGAGAAGAACATGAAGAAAGAAGTCCGCGTCATTAAGGAAAAAAATGATGAGACCGGTACGATGGTGACGAAAGTGACCATTCAAACCGTGAAAGACGGCGTGAAGGAAGAGAAAACGCTGGAAGGCGCCGAAGCAGAGAAGTATGTTGAAGAGATGGACAAGGATAACGACATGGACGAACATCATGACGCCGACGATGATAAGAAGTTCATCAAGAAGAAGGTTATGAAGGAAGTGAAGAAAGTGGAAGAGACGAAAGAGTCAAAAGAAGCGAACCCGAAGAACTAGGAATCACATCCAGTTATTACGAAAGCCCCTCTTCAGGGGCTTTTTTTGTTTTAGGACGCGATAGGCTGTCCGTACGAGGGAACGATGAGATCACTTCAGGAAAATCATTTTCCGATCCTCGTTGAACGCATGATCGCCGCTCAGGCTCCGGGCGCTTAATCGGTAGTAGTACGCTCCCGTCGCAACTATATCGCCCGCATCGTTTCTTCCATCCCATTCCACTTCAAACGAGCTTGCGGGCTTTACTTCATTCACGAGAGTTCGGACCAGTTGACCAAGCACGTTGTAAATGCTCAAGAAGACTGAAGCTTGTTCGGGAACGCGATAGCGAATGCGTGTCCTCGGGTTGAACGGGTTGGGAAAATTCTGTTCCAGCAAAAATGTGGTCGGCAGAGAAATGGGAAGCGTCAAGTAATTCACCGCAGCGACTGCGTTAATGATTCCCCAGCCCATGAGGTTGTCAGGTGTGCTGGCTCCGCTTCCCGTGTTGCGGAGCGCTTCGGCAACTTGAGCAGGAGTTGTGCTGGGAGCTGCGTTTAAGATCAACGCAACAACGCCCGCAGCAAGTGGGCAGGAAAGCGAGGTTCCCTGGTTCGATATGTAACCGGTAGGAACGCTGCCACTCGCGACAATCACGTTCACTCCCGTGGCCATCAGATCCGGTTTTATGCGTCCTGGATTTGAAGTTGTCGGCCCGACCGAGCTGAAACTTGCACGAGACCCTGAGGCGTCCACGGCTCCGATTGCCAGGACTTCATCCCCGTCCGCTGGGGCATTGAGAGTGTTATGACTTGTGTTGAGACCGTTGTTTCCAGCCGAATTGACAACTACAACTCCGCGTGCAACAGCCATATCTGCGGCGCGCGTGATGAGGGTTGTGTTTCCATCAAGATCCTGCCATGTCCAACTTGTGTAGGGCGGATCATAAGCGAGATACCCGAGTGAAGTGCTGGTGACATCCACGCCGAGGCTCTCCGCCCATTCGATCGCTGCGACCCAGTTGTCCTCCTCAATTGGTGTTTCGCTGCTGTCGTTTTCCGTCCGTGCTAAGAGGAACGTTGCGCCGAACGCTGGTCCAATGAGCTGGCCGTCTTTTCTTCCGCCGAGAGCAGAGAGAGTGTTTATCCCATGGCTGCCAAACGCAGGGCTTGTGTTATTGGGAACGACGCTCACTTTGTGGTCCACAAAATCATACGTCGCGAGAATATTCATCGACGCAAATGCTTCGTGATTGAGGAGGCGGAAGCCATTGTCTAAAACACAGACGATTACCCCTTGACCATAGTTTCCTGCGTCATGAAGGGGAGGGACGTTGATCAGCTGCATTTGCGGAAGTGAGGGACCGTAGTCAAGAAGGAATGGAGAGTCGAGTGTCGTTGGGTGTGTTGGCGAGGTTCCAATATCTTCAACCGGCATCCGCCGCGACCTTGCAACAAGAGAAATGCCCTTTACAAATGGCAGCTGTTCGAGCCGTGCAATCTGTTCGGGGGCAGCGACGGTGCTTACCATATTAAACCACCGCGACACCTGCCGGATGTTTCCTACCTGCCGCTGAATCGCGGCGACATACTCGGTAGAAACAGGAAGATCTGCGAAGGAAAGAAGCTGGTCTTGATCCAGAGCCTTTCGCCGCCGTTCTATCGCTTTTTGTGTGACGAGCGAGGTCGGAGAAAACTTTTCTAGTTGAACCGTCGACCCTTTATCAACGAACTCCACCCATATGAACTGATTCGATTGTGGATTTCTGGCGAGCGCTAACTGGAGCTGAAATGATTGTTTTACCAAGCCGAGAACGTTCCCGGAAAATACAATTGAAAGAGCGGCAATCGTGGCTGAAATACGTTTGGGCATTGGTACCTGGATTGAGAAAAAATTCACAAAAATGAACAACGCCCCGAAGGGCGTTGGCTCCGGAGAACTTATCGGAGAAGTATCAGCCGTTTTGTGTCGACGAATCTCCCCGCAGTCATCTTATAAAAGTAGACCCCGCTGGCAATGCCGGAGGCATTCCATTGAACACTATGAACCCCTTGATCAACCATTCCATCGACGAGCGTGGCAATATCATTACCAAGAAGGTCAAAAACCTGGATCTGGACGCGCTCTCGACCGGGAACATTATATGTAATAATTGTTGAAGGGTTGAATGGGTTCGGATAGTTTTGCAAAAGAGCAAATTTTTCCGGTATGCCGCTGTTGTCGCTCACGCCGAGCGGTCCTCCCGGAGTTCCAAATCCATCCGCGACAAGATCATCAATGTACCACCCACGATAGACGATCGTGTTGTTGTCCGCACCGAAGTCGAATCTCAGCGAGATCGTATTTCCGTCGTTTGCGATGCCCGCAAGGTCGAAGGTTGACTTCAGCCAGCTTGTTCCGATAATGCTTGACCAGCCCGGCTCTCCTGCGAGCGGGTTACCGAATCCTGTATAAATTGAGGTGGCAGGATATCCGTCGAAGGGTTGAATTGTTTGGAACGGGCCGCCGTTGATTGATGCTTTCACGTTGCTGCCATCATACCGGCTTTCGAATTGATACCACTGATAGTATGAGAATGTTGCCCTGTCCGAGTACACGGTGTACGTTGGAGTCATAAGGGAAGAGAGCTGCGGTCCCGGCGTGTAGTTACCCCCCAGAACCGTTCCCCAGACTTTGGTACCGCTGAATGCAGGCGGCGTGGATCCGCCCGGAGTACCATACTGCCAGTCGTTCGTCCCGGTGAAGTTCCCGTTGTTGGTTTCAAAGTTGTTGCTGGCGTGCGTCATGTTCTTCACACGGAAATCACTGAAGCCCGTTGTGGGCGAGTAAGAAATATTTCCTGTTGCATCAACTGCTTTGAATCTGTAGGAGATCAAATCATCATCTTGCAGGAGGTTCGCGTCGATGTGAAGTGTGTCGGAGTAAATCGTGTCTGGGGAAGTCAGCGTGATGGGTGCTTGCGCCGTTCCATTATGCGAGTACTCGATGCTCACCGTAACCGGATTACTGATGTCCGACACCATTGCAGTGAGACGCGGTGGCCAGCTTGTTACTGCAATGTTACCGCGTGGCGTGTGTGCGATGGTTGGACCATCCACGTCCGGGCCGACTTGATAAGTGAGATTTGCCGTCCCAAGCGGAAAGCGAACGGAGTTGCTGTCGTTCTTTGCCCTGAAGTAATAAGACACGCTTACACCATTCCCCAAATATGGAATTTGTCCGCGATACGTATTGGTCGCTCCTTGCTGTGTCAGTACTGCGCTTCCCGTAATGGTGCCATTCGGGCCGTACCAGACGCGCGTTGAGTCCGCGATAAGCGGAATGCGAGACTGGATGCCGACTGTAATGAAACGTGTGGTAGTATCGGCAGTGTTGCCAGGCGGTGAATGTTCCATCCAAACATAGTGGGCTGCTTTCGCGGCGTTCGCAATTCCCCAACCGTATTGCCGGTCTGGTGCATTCGCCCGGCTCGCGGTTTCTCGTATCGCTTCGGCAACCTGCTTCGGCAGAAGCCCCGGGTTTGCCTGGAGCATCAGAGCAACAACTCCGGCGGTGAGAGGACATGAGAAGGATGTACCGCTAACACCGCTGTAACTGGATGCTCCAACTGCCGCCCATGTACCTGAGCCTTTTGCCATCACATCCGGTTTTATCCTCCCATCAGAGGTTGGCCCGACCGAACTGAAAGAAACGCGCGTCCCTGTCGATCCGACTGCACCGACCGTTACAACATCGAAGCCATCTGCAGGTCCGCCGAGCGTGTTTTGCCCTGTGGGTGCATCACCGTCATTTCCAGCAGAATTAACAACCACAATTCCCAGTTCAGTCGCTCGGTTCGCGGCGCGAGTGACTGTGGTGGTAACGCCATCCATGTTTTGCCAGGTATAACTTGGCCACGGTGGATCGAACGGCGCTCCTGGCCCGCCGTAGCTGAGCGAGCTCGTGATGACATCAACGCCGAGGCTGTCTGCCCAAATCACGGCCCGAGCCCAATTATCTTCTTCGAGGGGTCGCTCCGTCGGGTCGACTTCTGTCCGGGCCAGTGCGAATGATGCCCCATATGCGGTTCCCACAAGATTGCCGTCAGAAAAACCACCGACGCACGAAAAGGTATTCTGCCCATGTGAGTGGGATCCGAGGGTCGTGCTGTTTGTCTGGAAGTCATAGGTTGCTGCGATTGGGCGCGTTACAAGAGCGGGGTGTGATAGATTGGAGAAGCCTGCGTCGAACACTGCGATCAGTATGCCCGCTCCATTTATTCCCTGATTGTGAAGGGCAATTGTGTTGAGCTGCTCGTTTTGGTTGAGAGAACCTCCATAATTGATGAGCGGTGCGACGTCCGAGGGCGGGGAAGGCAATCCTTGGTCGACTGTCGATTCTTGCTGGAGAAGCGCGCGCGGCTTAAAGCGGACGACAAGCTCAATCTCCGCTACATACGGCAGCCTGCGCAGCCGTTCGATATCGGTTGTCGTTGCCGTTACGCTCATCGCGTTGAACCATTTCACCTCGTGCCGGACTTTCGTTACGATTCCCGCAACGCCCGCCACATACGCAGGGTCAAGCGGGATATCTTCCATTGTAATGATATTCCCTCCCCGTATTGTTTCCACTCGCGAACGTCTAGCGATTGAACGATCGCTCAAAAAAGTAGATGGCGAGAGCGACAGCTTTGGAACGGCATTCTCGCCCTTATCTTTGAAATAAACCCAGACGGGGAATGACTCGTCGGGTGGAATTTGAGAATACGCGACGCGCAATAGGTTTCCGAGATTCGCAAGGTCTTGTCCAAAGGTGCTTGACGAAAGGAGAGAAAACAGAATTAAGAATTTCTTCACAAGTTCTCCACGTTGAGTTGACGTTGTTGGTTTGATACCACCGATATCCAGCAGAAGATAAATCTCGAGCCAGTGACAGTTGGTGGTACAAAAAGTAGCGAAGGAGGAACCAAGATGCAACACTCCCCAAAACTAAAACAGCCGGCAAAGACCGGCTGTCACGAGAGATCACTTGACGGTTTTCTTTACCTAAGCATGATCATCTTCTTAACGTCCGAGAATGTCGTCGATCCGATCGACGATCGTCCTTCGATCCGGTAATAATAGGTTCCGGAACTGACTTGCGAGCCATTGCGATCTGTGCCCTTCCAAGCAATAGAATACGCCCCGGCAGGATGTTCGCTGTTCACAAGGGTTGTGACCTCTCGGCCAAGCATGTCATAAATGACGATTGAAACGGAAGACTGCTCGGGCACATCAAATCGAATCGACGTTGCTGGGTTGAATGGGTTTGGGTAATTTTGTGCGAGAGCAAAATTCAATGGTTTCTCTTGAGTGGCATCGACGATCGTTGGCGAGCCTATTTCCAACACGTTAAAATTCACAGGCACATTGACGGGGTATGTGGCAGTTGCGCCGTTTAAGTCCGTTGCAGTAATGTAATACCAGAGAGTGTCAGCCCTTCCGAGCGGAGGAAGGGTTGCAACAAACTCGCCTGCATTTTGGGTTGGTACCAACACCGTGTAGTTTTCGAGACTTCGGGGTCCCCACATCACTCTCAATTTATTGAGGTTCAATCCAGCCTGTGAGGAAATGTTTGCATAGATCTCTATCGGCGCAAAAGGATTTTGACTTCCTTCAGGAGGCGTATGGGAAATGAGTGGGAGGTAGTTCGCCGGAACGAGGAATTTCTTAACAGTGCCGAGCCAATATACTAATACTGGAAGGTGGTTGCCCTCGTACAGGTCTCTGTCGGCCTGAATGATTGCGTTCGCCGCGTCGGCGGCGGTAGCGTGTGAACCTAAATACAACAGACTCTTGAGTACCAACCGATCTGTTATATCCCGGCCGAGGTCGCCCCAAATTCCCATGAGTGCGGAGTTCCACACTTGGCCGGCGCTGTGAATTGGCAGTCCGTTAAATGGATAAGAACGACTGTCGTTGAGAATCCGTCCCATCCAAAATGGGTTATGCCCATCCCAATTAAAGATCCAATCATTCTGCATATCACCTGTCTGCCATTGATTGAGCGAACGAGAATATGATGCTGCCCAATAATCGCTGTAACCTTCCCCGAGCGCCCCACTTTCGCCGCCGCCCCATGTTGGAACGAATGAGTAGTTAATTGCATGGCCGTATTCATGCCAGATTACGTCAGCATCTTCTGCGTCATCAACTCCGCCTTCACCCATACCAATCCAATTGCCATTCGGGCTGTAGTGGGAGTTGTCCTCGCCCTGAAATCCATGTGGATCAACGCGAAGTTGTGTCAGCGCCTCGTTTTCAAACCCCAGCTTAAGCAAGCGTTTATAAGTTTCGGTACAATGGTAGTAGACATTGACTGCCTCAAATTCCTGTTGACTCCTTGTATATCGAAACGAATCTGGAAGGACAGCTGTAAAATATGGTGGATCAGCAGGCGACTCGATGTCGGTGACGTTTACGTATGGTCCCTTCAGTTTGTAGAGCCCGTCTTCATACGTCAACGAATCAAGAGTGACGAGGGTTCGATAGAAGGAAAGTGAGTCGGTGTCGGCGTCATTGCCATCGGTAAACCCGTAGGAGTTATAAAACTTCCTTGCTGCACTCACCGGATCGGAAATGTAGACGTAGCCAGAGCCTTGAACACGGCGTGAGAATGAAACAAAACGATCTTCATGATGAAGCACTTCGCCTGTGAATGCATCAGAAAACACTTCCCAATCTCCAGATTCTCTCGTCAAGGTGACGCGGTACGCAAGACGCGCCTCACCTGCCTCCATGGGATAAATGACCAATGATGCGGCGTCTGAACCCCCAATAGCATGGTCATCGATGTTCAGGAATGACTGAGCGCTTGTAATAGCATCGATAGGTGAAAGTGCAGGCGTGGTCGCTTCAATTGCGATGTCATCAATCGCGTTATTGACAACGATTCCAACCATATTCTCATCATCAAGACTAATGACGACATCCCCGCGAAATATTGGGATACCAAGATATTTCTGGGTATACCGGAAATGGGTGCCGCCTGGAGCCTTCGTAGTCTTAGTGCGCGAGAAGGTGATGGATGTGTTCTCGATTCCTGTTCGCGTTCGGAGTGTGGACATGAACGCATCGGCCGTTTGTTCAGTAGTAGCACCACGAAGCTTGTACCCCACATTGTACAGCGCCCGAGGAACGCCCTCTTCAAAACGGCCGTCCTCCCTGACCTGAACAGTTGCTGAAAGCGACTTAAGGGACGATTGCGATCCTGCAATTCCAACAGATGTCTGGAGTTGTGCAAATACTATTGCTGATAATACAAGCACCCTCTTCACTTACTCTTCCCGGGTTTTACAATCGTAGTTTGCATTGAGCGAGGTTGTTATGGGCAAAGCGGCTTACAAAAATCGAACGCAATATAGACGGAATAGCTGAGATTTTTGGTGGGTTCTGTCACATTGAAGAATCGTAAGGGGCTCAACAACCTTCTGGAACTCTTATATTCGTAAGTTCTGGCAAAGCTCGAAACCTATGTGTTCACTTGGCAACCACACTCCCGGTTTCATCGTGTGGT
>DASWHW010000215.1:0-2376 GCA_036397975.1 Bacteroidota bacterium | reverse complement strand
TATCCGCTCAATGTATTCCAGAGAAAAGTAAAAAGGATTGTAAAGGCCGCTGGCTGGTTCGTTCATCAGCCGGCCGTTCATCAGGAAGGCGACGGATCGCCAGTCCTCACCTCGAATCGTGACGCCGCTGTACGCTCCCGGACTCTGCTGGTCGCGCACATAGACGCCGGGCAAGGTCGATAGAATATCGCCCGTGGAGGTTTGCTCAATCCAGTTAATCTCTTTCGATAAGAGGAAGTTGATCGAATCAACTTCCTCGTCCAAGGTTCCTATACGGGTAGGGAGTATTCTCCGGATTGTGGAGTCGGGCTGGACTGCAACCACCGAATCGGCATGCGCCCTGGTCGTGTCAATATGGACTACTAACGAATCTGTTGGAAAAGCGACAGCCGTTGTCGATGAAAGTCCCTGAGGATAGACGACGTTAAGGAAGAAAAGAAGAACGATGGCGGTGGAAACGATGTGGTGAAACCTGGAGTAAGTCGGCAATGGGATTCCCGGTGAAGCAACGTGTGCAAAAAATATATTCAGAAGGGGGTAGAGAAGCAACTAATCGGCAGGAGAGAAGTTCGGTGGAGTGATGAAGGTGGCAAGGCCGATTTTCGAGAATGTTCCCGCAACCTCCTCAGCCCGCCCTGGGTTTGCGAACAGGCCATACACAGTTGAGCCGCTTCCGGACATCAGCGCGAAGAGAGCGCCGCTGTCCGCCATTGCCTTCTTGATCTGTGCGATGCTGGGATGATGGGGGAAGACCACCGGTTCAAGATCATTATACAATTTTTCGACAAGCGTCGAAGGAGTTTTCATTCCCTCTGCCAGAATTCTTTTGAAATCGGTGGCTCGTTTTGTTGGGACGCAATTCTCATATGCCCAGGCGGTGGATACCTGAATGACGGGGTTGCACACAAGTATGGTAAATGGAATACGGAGACTGAAATACTCGAGCTGTTCTCCGCGGCCTCGTCCAAGGGCAGTTCCTTTCTTCAGGAAATACGGAACGTCACTGCCGATGCTTAAAGCAATTCTCTGAAGATCTTTTTCGGTCACTTTGCATTTCCAGAATTCTGGGAGCTCGCGGAGGACCGTTGCCGCATCGCTGCTTCCTCCTCCAAGTCCGGCCCCGACCGGAATATTTTTCTTGATGGTAATCTTGACGCCCTTGGAAATCCCTGCATGCTTCTGCAACTGCGCTGCCGCCTTATAGGCGAGATTCTGCTCACCTCCCGGTGCATCTTCATTGTTAGTGAGGACCTCGATCTTCTTGGATGCCGCGAACTTAATCTCATCATACAGATCGATCAGGTGAAAAACGGTTTCGATGTTGTGAAATCCATCCGTTCGTTTTTCGGTGATATGCAGACCAAGATTGATCTTGGCATAGGCTTGATGCATTGGCATTCCGCAAAAATGATGTCCAAGATATTCGAGAACGGTTTGAGAAGCAAGGATTGTTTTTTGCATCTCTACGTGAAATTGCTATACTGTAACCAGTCACTCCCAACCAAGGACTGGTCGATGAAACTCCATTGGCAGATTCTTCTTGCATTAGTTTTTGGCGCCATGCTGGGATTTCTCTCCCGCCAGTTTGGTTTTAGCGATTTTGTGGTGGAGAAGGTGGCGGTGCTGGGGACGATCTTTCTCAGGGCACTGAGAATGATCATCGTTCCGCTGATTGTTTCTTCCATCATATCCGGGATTACGAGCATTGGTTCGGGCGGCGATTTCGGAAGACTTAGCCTGAAGACCTTCAGCTACTACATTTCCACATCGCTGCTGGCAATACTTGTCGGTTTGCTCATGGTAAACCTGATTCAGCCGGGAGTAGGCGTGGAGCTGGGGTTTGAGAAAGTTCCGGAAGAGCTTGCTGCGAACGTGGAGAAGATCGGCGATACACTTCTCGGGATTATTCCCACCAATCCGCTCGCCTCGATGGTCCGGGGCGATATGCTGCCGACGATTTTCTTTTCACTCCTCTTCGGATACTTTATCACCCGGGCAAAGGAGCCATACAAGAAGCACCTCACCGATTTCTTCGAGGGGATGTTCGAGGTGATGATGCGGATGACGCATTTTATTATTCTCTTCACCCCCATCGGCGTCTTTGCGCTGATTGCAAAACTGATCGCCCAAACAGGTTTTGATGTGTTCGCCCCGATGGCGAGTTACATGTTAACAGTTATTTTCGCCCTCGGCATACACGCACTCCTCACACTTCCCCTTTTGCAGTTCTTTCTGGGACGAATTAATCCTCTTGCGCAGTTCCGCGCGATGACCGTTCCACTCATGACCGCATTCTCAACAGCTTCTTCATCGGCCACGCTTCCTCTCACACTGGATGCGGTGGAGAATAATGCCGGTGTCTCCAATAAGATCACC
>DASWHW010000214.1:0-54025 GCA_036397975.1 Bacteroidota bacterium | reverse complement strand
GATCACTGGAACGAACGGAAAGAAAAGACCACACTGCTGGGAAGACGCGTGGAAATGAGCGAGCGTTGGGCAGAGGCACTTACGCTTGATGCCATCACCAGTGGAGTTTTTGAAAAATACGGGTGGGGTGAATGGATGGATGGATTCAAAGGGGATGCGTTGCGATTGGAAGATGGCATCAGAATGCCAGGTCGATTGCTCCGAAGACTTTTGCTCCGCAACGTGCGCGGGATGCTCGGAAGTAATTTTTCTATAGCGAAGTCGGACATGGTAGCAATCAACGGCTTTGATGAGTTGTACGATGGTCCGGGTTGCGGAGAGGACTCCGACGTGCAGTATCGTCTGTCTCTTGTTGGAGTGAAAGGAAAGTCGCTGCGCAACCTCGCAATCCAGTATCATATCCATCACCCGCTCACCAAGACGTCGCAGAAGTGCTGGGATAGATTCGAGATGGTGAAGAAAAAAGGAGAGGCACGGTGCGCGATGGGGCTGGTGAAATTCTGATAATGATGGGGTTGAAACCCCGCAGGCTTTTTTCATTTTAGTTAGCCCCGACCTAAAGGTCGGGGCTATTCTTTGACGAGGTTTGTCTCTCTAAAACACCACGACTCTAACCGGAATTCGAACCTCGCTTTAAGCACGTAGCCCCAACCTTTAGGTTGGGGCTAACGAAAACCACATATGAACACGAGGCTTTTGCCTTATCCGGAGCAAGCTGCTACTTCTTCATTTTCTCCATTCCCTCCATCATCTCCGACTTCACCCTTTTGTATCCTGCGGGCGGATCAAAGATAGACGCGGGAGAGTTTTCCTTTTTAACACTCAGGACGGTTGTTCTCATCCCTGCCATTTCTTGTTGAATCGGGAAGCCTTCCAGGTTCGTCATTGCGGCGGCAACGCTCTTTCCTATTCTCGGTGTCATTGCAGCCATCCGCTTCCCGAATTCCTCCATGTCTTTCTGCATACCGGCGAATTCTTTCACGTCCTTCGTTGTCCACACGGAAAATGTTTCCTTGCCGCCGGTCAATACGATGTACTTTGTGCACTTGTATCCGTTAATCGTTTTCGTTTCACCGGTGTTCTTCACCTCGGGCTCTTCCATCATTCCCCCTCTCTGACCCTCCATCATCTTCTCCATCATCTTTCGCTGCTCTTCTGGCATTGAGGCCATTTGCTCCTTGATCTCCGCCATCTTCGAACTCATTGTTTCATCCACCTGCTTCATCATCTGCTCAAGCTCGTTAAAGGAAATCTCGGAGTACGTCTTGTCCTCGTCGTTCACGGTGATCATTTTCTCCTGGTCAAGCCGGAAAATAATCGTGTTCCCTTTCTGTTCGATCTTGACTTTCCGGGGCATGTAGTAACTTTTGCTTATGTCCTTCTCATTTCCCCCGGTTGTTTCGGCCTCCCAGGTAACACCCTGGGCGAAAGCACCGCCGGCAAAAACAAGAACGAGTGAAAAATGAAGTATGCCCTCTATACGTCGGTTCATCATAGAAGTCTCCCTTTCAAATTGATTAGTGTGAAATGTCTGGCTCTAACGGACGAGCAATGATAATGCCTGTGTGTTTCCTGATCTTTACAAGATAGTCTGCGAGAGACTCATTTGTTATCTGCACGACTCCGTTCGATAACGGCGCATGCAGGAACTTTAAAACCCCGTCAACCCGCACTGCGATTCCAGTGTGCGAAATGTCCAGTCCTTCCACAGTCGTGGTAATACCGATGATATCCCCGTTCATGATCTTACTCTGCACGTCCTGCACCCGATTCTTCGGAACGTAGTACAATGTACGGGTTGCGATGGCGGATTCTGTGGATTTGATTTGCTGTACAATTCCTGCATCCCTTAGGCGTGGATAGGCGTCTGTATGCTGCGTCATGAAATCTATCTTCTTCGGATACACTTCTCCGCCGAGTTTCTGTGAGACATCCTGCACTATGCCCTTCACCTGATTGTCATGGATCCAATCACTGAAGTAATGCAGACGGCTTGGATAGCCATCGATCACTCCACCGCGATAACGGGTCCTCTGAAGTTCATTTGCGTATGACGCGAATGAGGTTGAATCCTTTTTGATACAGCGTGAAAGAGTGAGCGCGTTTTCGACAAACGTCACGCAATCCAGTCCCTGCAGGTTAATGACGAGGCGCTCATCCCCTTCCTGCTCCAGCGTATGTGCAGCATAAGGAGTTCCCTCAAACGACCTTCCGACTGCGGCAATCACCTCACCGATGGGCTTCGACCCGAGAGATTCCGCAATAGCGAGCGAAAATTTCTGGCGGCATATCTGTTCGTCCTTGTCCCCTCCACTCGATGCCTTGTATCCTGCAAGCAGGCAAAGGAAAAGTATGACGCTTCTGGAAAGCATTAGAAGGGGGAATCCTCCGGTCCTGAAGGAATCAGCACAGGCGATTCGAACGCGCGGTTTTCGAAACGTGCATACTGATGCACGAATGTCAGCGTCACATCCCCGACGGGACCGTTACGCTGTTTGCCGACAATAATTTCTGCCTGACCATACGCTTCCTGACCGGTGGCCGAATTCGGATCTTCGTATTTTTCTTTCCGGTGCACGAATGCAACCAGGTCCGCATCCTGCTCAATCGCCCCCGATTCACGCAGGTCAGAAAGGATAGGACGCTTATCCGTTCTACTCTCCACGGCGCGGCTCAATTGCGAAAGAGCAACAACCGGAATATTCAGTTCTTTGGAAAGGGCTTTGAGCGAGCGGGAGATTGCGGAGATTTCTTTTTCCCTGCTTTCCGCACCGCGAGGTCCCTGCATCAACTGGAGATAGTCGACGACGATTAATCCTATACTCTTGTCGACTTTCAGGCGCCGGGCTTTCGCGCGGAGTTCAAGAATTCCGAGACTGGCCGTATCGTCGATATAGATCTGGGTGTTCGCAAGTCTTCCCGCCGCGATGCTTAGATGTTTCCAGTCATCTTCGGGCAGACGTCCGGTGCGCACCTTGTGTGCATCAACACGCGCCTCTGCACAGAGCAGGCGCAAGACTAGTTGCTGTGTCGACATTTCAAGCGAGAAGATCGCCACCGGAACGGGCTTCACCCGATCGAGTGCTGCATTGCGCGCGATGGAAAGGGCGAACGCTGTTTTTCCCATACTCGGTCGTCCTGCGATAATAATCAGGTCGGAGTTCTGCCATCCGCCCGTAAGGCTATCAAGTTCCCGGAACCCCGACGGCACGCCGGTGACGCCGCTATGCGTACCGTGAATACTTTCGAGCACGCCGAGCGTATCATGGACGGCGTCGCCCATCGAGATATAACTCTTCTTGAGGCGGCGTTCGGAAATCTTGAAGATCGCTTGCTCCGCTTCGTCGAGTAGTTCGAAAGCGTCTTCCGTGGGACTAAACGCGCGCGTCGCAACCAAAGAACTGGCGGAGATGAGGCCACGCATGAGAGCTCTTTCGAGAACAATCTTCGAATGAAATTCAACGTTGGCCGCAGAGGTCACGCGCATCGTCAGTTCGACCAGATATGTCTCACCACCAACAACTTCCAGGTGTCCGCGACGACGCAGTTCCTCCGAAAGAGTGATTGTATCGACCGGCTCACTCCGCTCAAATAATCCCAGCATTGCTTGATAGATCTTCCGGTGATAGTCGGCGTGAAAAGCATCCTCATCCAGAATCTCGATGACTTTCGTGATCGCCTCTTTATCCACCAACATCGCCCCCAGCACCTGCGCTTCGATCTCCACGGCCTGCGGTGGAATGCGCCCTTCACCAGCCGTCATGCTCGCGAGCGTGATTCCTGTTTCTCTTCGTATCACTCCTTCGGCCATGCTAGAATTCTTTTCTTGATTGAATATTCATGATCCTATCCTTTTGCCACGAGTTCATCGTGTAGCTTCTTTACCGCTTGCACATCCTCCCACGCAGGACGTTTCCAGTTCGGGTTGCGAAGGAGCGCCGCAGGATGGTACGTCACCATCACCGGTGTCCCGGCAAATATCAATTGCTTCCCGCGCAGGCGACCGAGGCTTTCCTTCGTGCCAAGGAGATTCTGCGCCGCAACCAGTCCGAGACAGAGAATCACTTTGGGACGAATCAGTTCGATCTGTTTCTTGAGATACGGGATGCACAGTTCCACTTCTTCGGGCAACGGATTCCGGTTGTTTGGCGGGCGGCATTTGAGAATGTTGGCAATAAACACATCTTCTCTCTTGAAGTTGATTGCCTCGAGAATCTTGTTGAGCAGTTGTCCTGCCCGTCCGACGAATGGCTCACCCTGCGCATCTTCATCCGCACCGGGTGCTTCCCCCACCAGCATAAAAGTTGCTTTCGGATTTCCGACGCCGAAGACAAATTTCGTCCGTGTGTGGCCGAGCGAACATTTGACGCAGTTACAGATTTGTTTGTTCAGATCATCGACAGAGGTGGCACTTGCCCACGTCTCGCCGGAAACCGGCGCGGCGTCAATTGCCGATTCAAATAACAGGGGTTCCGCAGATGCGTCTCCTTTTTTCTGCTTCATTGGTGCCTCCGTTGGGGGAAGGGCCGGATTGAGCAGAAGTGTGTCACCAAAAAGAGCACGTTCCTCTTCCAGAAACACCCGGACGTCCCGGATGACACCATCAACTGTTGTTCTCAGGTTTTCTTCTTTTTGATCTGGCATTGATTTACTTCAAGAGCGGAACGACGCGATCCAGAATCTGGTGAGCAATATTGAATTTCGAGTTCTTCGGCAATCGTTCCTGCATCCCATCCGATGAAATGAGCGTGACAACGTTTGTATCGGCGTCGAAGCCTGCTCCTTCAACATTGGGGTTATTCAGAATGATCAGATCCAGGTTCTTCGCAGCAAGCTTCTTGCGGGCATGGGCAACTTCATTTTCGGTTTCAAGGGCAAAGCCGACCATCACCTGTTTTTTCTTCCTCCCCCCAAGGTTTTTCAGAATGTCGGGGTTTGCTTTCAGTTGCAGGGAGAGTTGTTCCTTACCTTCGCGCTTCAACTTCTGTTGAGAGGGCGTTTCAGCAGCGTAATCCCCCACGGCCGCGGCCATGAGAACACAATCGGTGGTCTGAAATTCCTTGTCCATCGCCTTTTGCATTTCTTCAGCCTTATGAACATCAATGCGCTTTACGTTGCGAGGAGTCCGTAAATGTACCGGGCCGCTAACCAGGGTCACGCTTGCTCCCCGTTGAGCGGCTGCATTCGCGAGGGCGAATCCCATCTTCCCCGACGAGCGGTTCCCGATAAAGCGAACCGGGTCAATCGGTTCAAAGGTTGGGCCTGCGCTGACCAACACTTTCCTGTCACGCAGATCCTGGTGAGTGTTCTCGAGAATTCCATCGATCCACTTGACGATCCTCTCGATTTCGGGAAGGCGTCCCTGGCCGGAAAGACCACTGGCCAATTCACCTTCCTCCGGATCCAGGACAAAGCAGCCTGTCTCCCGTAAGATGTCAATGTTCCGTTGGGTGATCTCATTATTATACATGTCCACATCCATGGCCGGTGAAACGCCCAGCGGTGATCGGAGCGCAAGAACAAGAGTGGTGAGGAAGTTGTCGGCCAGACCATGAGCAAGCTTTGCAACAGTGTTCGCCGAGGCCGGCACGATCACCATGATATCCGCCCAGAGAGCCATCTGTACATGTTCGGTCCATTGTGCAGATGTTTCATCGGGGGATGGTGGAAACAGATCGAGAAGAACTTTGCGCTGCGAGAGTGTTGAAAGGGTGAGGGGTGTGATGAACTCAGTCGCAGACTTCGTCATCACCACCTGAACATCAGCCACCGCTTTCTTTAGCTCCCGCACGAGCCACGCACTTTTATATGCCGCGATTCCCCCCGTCACTCCCAGCAATATGTGCTTGTTCTCAAGCATGGCCCCGGGAAATGCCTATTCGGTGTCTTCGCTGGGGGCGATGATCGGCTCCTCGGGTTCTTTGTAGCGCCACTCGACATTACCTGCCATCAGTTCATCGAGGGCGACCTCGGTCGGTTTCGGTCGCTTCTCAAATTCCAGGCTGATCTTCAGCTGATCAGGATTCACTTCATTCTCCTCGATCTCAGCTTCCATTTTTGTGACGACCATTTCCACCCGCTGGTTAAACTCAATGCGGATGTCATCATTCGCCTGTCGCGCACGTTTGGACGCTGCGACTATCGCTTCATGAACATTGGATGCCTTACTGATAAACTCATCAAGATCAAGCGGCTTAATTGGCATGCGAGAATCTCCTCTTTTCATTCCATTGTTGTTAGATGTTTTTTTATAATCGTCGTTACTTCGTCGATCGCCCGTTCCAGTTTGTCATTGACGACCTCGACATCGAACTTTGCTCCTTTTTCCAGTTCCATCGGCACCCGCTCCAATCGCGTAGCGAGCGCAACATCATCTTCCGTTTTTCGATCGCGCAACCGCCGTTGCAACTCTTCAAAGCTCGGGGGCCTTATGAAAATCAACAACGCATCCGGATACACACTCTTGATCGAAAGCCCGCCATTCACATCAACGTCAAAGAGAAGATGATGACCTTTGTTGATGAATCGGTCTACTTCCTTTTTGATTGTTCCGTACAGATTGCCGAAGACGACTTCCCACTCTACAAACTTCCCGGCCTCTGCCTGCCGCTCGAACTCTTCCTTTGACAGAAAGTAATAATCCTCGCCTTCCACTTCTCCCGACCGTCGGGGTCGTGTCGTCGCCGATACGGAGAAGCCAAGTTCGGGATACCGTTTTCGTATTTCCCGCGCGATGGTGGTTTTACCTGCCCCGCTTGGCGCGGAAATAACGATCAGTTTCCCGCGCTGCATGCTATTCGATGTTCTGCAGCTGCTCGCGGATTTTCTCCAGCTCTTCCTTCAACCCGACTACCAGGTGCGCGATTTCTGTCGAACTCGATTTTGATCCGATGGTATTGGCCTCCCTGTTCATTTCCTGCACCAGGAAATTGAGTTTTCTACCAGCGGCTTCATCATTGTCAAGCGCCTCAAGGAAAAACTTATTGTGGCTGCGAAACCGCACCACTTCCTCCGTTACGTCGAGCTTATCAGCCATAAGTGCGATTTCGAGTTCGAGCCGGCTCTCTTCAAAAGAGTCGTTTCCCATCAGTTGTTGAATTCGTTCTCGCAAGCGTGTCCGCTCCACCGGAATTCGCTCCCTTGAGATCCGATCAATGTCTGCAAGGGAGTGTTCAATCGATTCAACTCTCTTCACGAAGTCACGTTTGAGCTCCGCTCCCTCGTCCTGCCGCATCTTGTCATAAGCATCAATCGATTTGGAAAGCGCCTTTTTCAATACCGACCACTCCGCTTCATCTGTCTCCTCGATTGCCATCGGCTCAAATATTTCCGAAAACTTCAACAGATGTTCAAGCTTCACCGACTCTTTCAGACGCGTCGCCTTTTTGAGTTGGTTCATCAGTTTGAGGTATGAACGAGCTGCTTCTGCGTTGATCTTCAAAGGAATTTCGCCGCCGTTTTCCCTCTCCACGGAGACAAGGACATTCAACTTCCCACGGAAAATTCTTTTCCGCAGGATCTCTTTTATCTCATTTTCTCTCGTTGAAACGGAACGGGGAAGTCTGGCAGAAACCTCGAGATACCGACTGTTGACACTGCGAATCTCTACCGACACCGAAATCCCCTTGGATGAAGATTCGCCCCGACCAAAGCCGGTCATACTTGCTATCATGAACCCTCGAAAAAATCGATTAGGGGATTGAAAATACGAAAAGGCGTCTGGACTTGCAAAGGAAACTTCCCCACCTCAAATGCACATAGAAACCCACAAGTTATCAACAGGAATTTGTCGTTTTTATAGGTAGGGCGGGGTTTTTTCAATATATTGTTGACAAGTTCATGGTAAGTAATTATAACACACTGGCATGCATTGCCAGGGATTTGACGCGGAAGTTCCAAGGGTTGAGAGTGCGAGAGGTCTACTCCCAGGCTAAAGACGAGCTAGTCCTTTCGTTTGAGGGAACCGAAACCGTGGTCGTGGTGAATTGCACACCTTCCACGAACACCCTGTACTTGCACCCCAATCACTCCCGTGCAAGGGTAAATACAGCCAGCCTATTCCCTTCCTGCGTCGGTGACGTAGTCAATTCATGCCAGATTCATCCCTCCGACAGGGAGCTTTTCATTGCACTAGGATCCGGGAACAAGCTCTGGGCAAGGTTCTTTGGGCCGAAAGCAAATGTCTTCTTAACCCAAGCTGACGGTAAAATCGTTGATTCGTTCATCAATGCTCGAAAACTCGTCGGGAGGATGCTCGAACCCCTTCCGGAGGTTGAGTCCCCGGCGATGAATATCGATGCTATTTTTGATTCGAGACCGGACCTGGCCGCCGCGTCGGCGTTGAAGGCATCACTACCAACCCTCGGGAAGGAATTGATCGAGGAGACGTTCGTTCGATCTGGGATTGACCCTTCGCTTTCGACTCAAGAAGTCACCCCTGCTGCCAGAAAACAAACCGGCTTTTGTTTGAATGAAATTCTTTCTGAGGTTGCTGACCCATCGCCACGGGTATACGGAGAGGTTGCACCCCGAGGAACATTCATACCCGAATATTTTTCCCTGATCGCCCTCCGGCAATATCAACATCTTAAGGAGAGAGTTTTTGATGATGTCTCCGGGGCTATACGATTTTATCTTTTCGGAAGAAAGAAAGAGAAGGGCTTGCAGCAAGGACTCAAGACGCTTCGCACAAAAATGGAGAAGATTTTGGAAAAAGATGAACTCACTTTACATGCGATTCAGCTTGATTCTGAACTCAACGGGAAGGAGAGTATCTATCTGAAAGCGGGAATGGTCATTCTTGCTCACGCCGGTGAGATTGTCAAGGGCACTAAATCGTATTCGTATCATGATGGCACATCCATGCGATCGCTGAAACTGGACCCTTCACTTACGCCGGTACAAAACGCACAATCTTTTTTTACGAAGGCAAAGAAGTCTCGAGCAGCAAGAGAAAAAGCGCTTGGGCGCCGCGCATCCGTTCAGGAGCGCAATAGAAGAACAGCGCAACTCCTTGAACGACTGAACAAAATTGATTCCCGGGAGGGTTTACAAAGATATATGAAAGAAAACGATGATGACCTAAGAGCACTGGGATTGGGAGGAAAAGAACAAGGACGCCTTGCTCTTCCCTTTCGAACATTCGTCGTCGACGGCGGGTTTCAGGTGCTTGCAGGAAAAAGCAGCGCGAACAATGATCTGCTGACGATGAAGCACGCGAAACCCCAGGACTTCTGGTTCCATGCGCGTGGCTCAAGCGGTTCGCATGTGGTACTAAAAGTAGGTACCGCCAAAGGAGAACCCGGGAAAAAAGCAAAAGAGCAAGCCGCAGCGATTGCTGCTTACTACAGCAAGATGAGGAAAGCCAAGCGCGTCCCCGTGGTAATGACTGAAAAAAAATATGTGCGGAAGCCGAAAGGATCATCCCCTGGGAGCGTCGTCCTTGAACGTGAATCGGTGCTGTTCGTAGAGCCAACGCTACCCCACAACCAGGAAACCTCCCGTGACTGATCGCATGCCGAAATTTCTTGTCGTAGGTTCGGGTGGTGTCGGTGGTTTCTTTGGTGGAAAGGTCGCAAACGCAGGGAATGATGTGTGGTTTCTCGCACGAGGGGAGCATCTTCGCGCAATGAAAGAGCGTGGGCTTCAAATTCATTCCTCTGAGGGAAGTTGGATCGTTCCTCCGGGTCAGATAACTGATACTCCGGTCGACGCGGGAATCGCCGACGTAATCCTGTTTTGTGTGAAGTCGTATGACACTGAGGACGTTGCACGACAAATCATCCCGAACGTTGGTGAAGAAACCCTAATCGTCAGCCTTCAAAACGGCGTCGATAACGAGGCGAAAATCAAAGTCCTTCTCCCGAAGGGGGAAGTGCTGGGCGGTGTGGCTTTTGTTTATGCGACAATCACGTCGCCCGGGGTTATTACTGAGACCGGTGGAATCAAAAAACTGACTTTCGGCTCGTTCGATAATTCACACCGGAGCGTTCAGGGGGGAAAGTTGCTTCTGAAAATTCTCCAAGAGGCCGGGGTCTCCGCTGAATACACGCCGGATATTACCAGCGCTTTGTGGAAGAAATTCATTTTCATAACTGCTATAGCTGGATTAACAGCCATGACGCGTCTAACGCTGGGACAAATCCTGGATGTGGAACCATCACGACGTCTACTGATCGCCGCCATGACTGAGGCGTTCAACGTTGCAAAGGCCCGAGGGGCAAACCTTGAGAAGGACTTCGTGGAAAAGACCTTGGGCACCGTGAGGGGAATGAAGGGTGATACCTATTCGTCGTTATTTTACGACCTTACGCACGGGAAACCAATGGAAGTGGAGGCTCTATCAGGAACTATACTTCGATACGGGAGGATGTTGGAAATCGAAACACCTGTTCATGAGACGATTTATGCGTCTCTCTTACCCCATCATCTTCGGCATGTTGCAGAGAGAAAAAAGTGAGGAAAACCTTCGGGACCGCTATTTGGTCGAAACCTGCCCGGCTGGTTCTGTTACGATGGGTGCATAACGAACTTCAGGACCCTCTCGCTTTGCAAAGAAGTAACCGGCACCGGCGGCAAGCGCAATAACGCAAACAACAATGAGAATAAGTGTGTACTTCGAGAGAGGCTCTCGTGATGGAGTTGCGTGCTGAGGGACTAATACCGGCGGTATCCGCTCCGGGGTTTTCGTAACCTCTTTCGGCGTCTTCCTGATTTCTTTCACCTTCTGTTCCGCCATAGCAAGATCGACAACCTTTCGCTCAAAGTCTCGAGCGATAGAATTGGATGGATCGATCTCAACAACATAGCGGATCTGCTCCAACGCCTTCTGATAGTATCCCTTGCTGAGATAATCCGCCGCGGTCTGGAAACAGCGAATTTTCATTTTTTCTAAAGAGCCCGACTGTGTCTGAGTGGGTTGATTCTCCGTTGACTTGATCGCCGAGATGCCTCTGGAGTCCGGACCCAGGCCTCCTTCAGCAACAACGTTGAACTGAGTTGCCAGTTCTTCTGTATTCTGTTCGACCATTGCAGATTCCTTGCTATTTGATTCAAGACCACTCATTAGAACTTTCCTGCTAACCAAACAACAGCAGAAAGGGTGGCGATCGCCAGACCGAGCATTGTCATCAAGACACTCTTCCGAGAATTGCTCTCCTCGGGCAATGGTTCAACTGGCTGCCCATCTCTCAATAGGTCGTTTAACTCGCAAGCGTATTTCTTCGCGAGCGAGTGCTCCGGATCGACTTCCAGCACATAACGGATTTCTGCCATCGCAAGGTGCAATTGATCTCTTCCGACGTACTCGGCGGCACCTAGAAGGTGATCGAGTTTTGTTTGCTGGTCTGCTTCGAACAGACGCCCTTTCGACGGAAACCCCTGCATCTGCTCGTGTCGAATTTCATCCGGAGAAGAGTGCTGAAAACCAGCAACGCCGGTGCCTTCGAGGAGTTCCTGCATGCTGTTGACATGGTTCTCTGCTTCAAGATCTTTTCTTGGTGCCACAGACCGTCTCCTTTGAGAACTAACGAAATCACATCCGGTACAATCCAGATGATCTGTATTCCTGAGGTGGGGGATCTATTGGAAAAATTTCAAAACGAAGAGAAAATCGCCTGGTGATTTGTTCAAAAGATAATTAACACCACAAGGCAAAGTTGTTATCCGCAACACATTGAATTCCTTATCCCGGTGACAGACAGGCGGTTCGTGGGAAATCTGAGCGAACATGGGTCTCTTGATCTAAATGAAGCCAGACACTTCTCTCACGAGTCGTCACATAAGAATCGATTGGATCCGTGGTTCCTATAGGAAGATAGGGAGGCATTTGAGTTTGCTTGACTCTCTTGGCATTTTTTTCTATCTTTTTCGCGGTTTTTTGAATTTTTCGCCCAAAATGAACCCATCTCTTTTGTGCTGTTTCCGAATCAAATGCGCAAGTTTGGCTCTTAAGTTCTTTTGGCAAAAGGGTGGACCATGAAGATTCAGGTGGGGGGACTGTCTGAGGGTATTCACGAATACGAATTTGAGGTAGCTCCGGAGGAGCTTAATCTGGGGGAGAGTTTTTCCGGAAGCGTATTGGTGAAGGCGTCGTTGGACAAGTCGGTTCATCAAATTGCGTTGCAGGCGGCGATCAGTTCTACGGGGCATTTTGCATGTGATCGCTGTGTTCGGGAGTTTGACCTTCCAATCAAAACATCCTACAGAATGTTCTACCTTATGGAGGGAAGTGAGGAAGGGGCCATCGACCAAACGGAGATGCAGGTTATTCCACATGGTGTCAGCACCATCAATCTTTCGGATGACGTCCGGCAAACAGTTGTTATTGGAATTCCCCTGAAGTTGTTATGCACCCCCGATTGCAGGGGACTCTGTCCCGAATGCGGAAAAGATCGCAACGCCGAACAATGTTCCTGCTCAAGTACTATCGTTGATTCCCGATGGGAAGGCTTGGAGCAGTTACGACGAAACGAAACACGAGATTGAACACTTGAATTTGAAGGAGTAATATTTCATGCCAAATCCAAAACGCCGACATTCCAAAACGAGGGGCAGGAAGCGCAGAACGCATTATAAGGCGACCGCACCGGCAGTCTCCGAATGCCCGAACTGTCACTCTCAGAAGCTACCCCATCGCGCATGCCCGAACTGTGGCTTTTACAATGGTCGAACCGTGCGGGCACCAAAAGCGTCCTGATCTTCCGGCGACGCTGCATATCAATAGTTTGATATTCATCATATTTGAAATCAACAGCTTCAGACATACGAATTATTGTCGATGCTATGGGGGGCGATTATGCCCCTCATTATGTTGTAGAGGGAGCCGTTCAGGCTGTTCAGGAATCGCAGGGACGATTTGCAGTTACACTTGTCGGACAAAAGGATCGAATTGACGAGGAGCTGCGGAAGTTCCCCACGAGCGAGCAACTTTCTGTTGCCCACGCATCAGAAGTCATTGACATGCATGATGCGCCCAATGCTGCACTCAAGACGAAGAGGGATTCCTCGATCACCGTCGGTGTTACCATGCACCGTGAGGGCAAGGGGGACGCTTTTGTCAGTGCGGGGAACACTGGCGCTGTTTTGTCAGCATCCACTTTGATCCTGGGGAGAATAAAGGGTGTCAGCCGGCCAACCATTGGCGCGCTCATTCCAACGGAGTCCGGCAAATGTTTTCTCGTCGATGCGGGAGCAAACGTTGATTGTCGGCCCAGGCATTTGTTCGAGTTTGGCGTAATGGGCTCCATCTATGTCGGGGCGATGGTGAATACAGAGAATCCGTCCATCGGCCTCCTTAGCATTGGTGAAGAAGACATTAAGGGAAACGAGGCAAGCCTTGAAGCGCTGGGCCTGTTCAGGAAAAGTGGTCTGAACTTCTTTGGCAACGTGGAAGGTCGGGATATCCTTCAGGGGAAAGTCGATGTTGTTGTTTGCGACGGATTCGTCGGAAATATTTTATTGAAGTTTGGGGAGAGCGTTCCTTCATTTTTCAAGGCAAAGTTCAAGCGTTTTGCCGCGAAAAACGTTATGAATAAGCTCTCCGTCCTCGTCGCTCGGTCGGGTATGCGGACGGTCATGAAAGAGTTGGATTATCAGGAACATGGCGGCGTTCCACTCCTTGGAGTCAATGGGGTTTCTATAATTGGACATGGTGGCTCAACGCCAAAGGCAATCAAAAATATGATCTTCCGTGCCGAGGAGTTTATCCGGCGAGGAGTCAATACAAAAATCGAAGAGGCAATGAAGCGATTCAATGGGTAAAAAGAGAGCAACGATAACGGCGGTCGGACACTATGTCCCCGACCGTGTCCTTACGAATGCGGATTTTGAAAAAATTTTGGATACGTCAGACGAATGGATTCGCACGCGAACAGGAATTCGTGAACGCCGTATCCTCGATGAGGGTGGTTCATCAGATCTTGGTGCGAGGGCAGTCGAAGCTGCGTTAGAAAACAGGGGAATCTCCGCAGAGGAGTTGGATGTCATCATCGTCGCAACCGTCACGCCAGACATGTTTTTCCCCTCGACCGCCTGTTTGATTCAGGAAAAAATTAAGGCGAAGAAGGCCTGGGGCTTTGACCTTTCAGCAGCCTGCTCCGGATATTTGTACGCACTTTCCGTGGGCGCACAGTTTATTGAGAATGGCACACACAAGAAGGTCGTTGTGGTGGGCGCCGATAAGATGAGTTCCATTGTCGATTACACGGATCGAACGACCGCGATCCTTTTTGGCGATGCCGCAGCAGCAACATTGCTTGAGTCCACGGACGACGATTCCTTCGGAATACAAGATACCATACTCCGCACAGATGGTACCGGCGGAGTCCACCTCCATATGCGTGGCGGTGGAAGTCTTCACCCAAGCACTCATGAAACCGTTGACAAGGGCATGCACTACCTTTATCAGGATGGCAAGGCCGTTTTCAAAGTGGCTGTTGTTGGGATGGCTGATATCTCTGCGGAGATTCTGGAACGAAACAATCTGACAGGAGCGGATGTTGATTGGCTGGTGCCGCATCAGGCAAACCTGCGCATTATTGATGCCTGCGCCAACCGGATGGGTCTTGACAAATCCAAGGTCATGATCAACATTGACCGATATGGAAACACCACCGCCGCGACCATTCCTCTTTGCCTCTCCGAGTGGTGGCAGGCCGGGAAACTGCGAAAAGGTCATCGCATCGTTCTTTCCAGTTTTGGTGCAGGGTATACCTGGGGGTCGATCCTCATGCGATGGTCTATCGAGAACGCGAAGCAGTAGCATGGGCCGGACTGCATTTGTTTTTCCAGGGCAGGGATCCCAGTATGTTGGGATGGGAAGAGACTTTCTTGATATTGCACGTGAGATGTTCGACCGGGCGGATTCAACTTTGGGCTATAAGCTGAGCGCAATTTGCTTTGATGGTCCGGAGGAAGTTCTACGCCAAACAGAACACACACAGCCGGCAATTTTTCTTCACAGCCTCGTCGCCGCAGCACAGGTGCGACACGTGAAAGCTGATATGGTTGCGGGACACTCGCTGGGGGAGTATTCGGCACTTGTTCATGCGGGAGTGCTCTCCTTTGAGGATGGCCTGCGAATCGTTCGATTGCGAGGTCAACTAATGCAGAAGACCGGAAATGAACAAAAGGGAACAATGGCTGCTGTGGTGGGGTTGAGCATGGAGGTGCTGGAAGAGATTTGCGACAAGGCGTCCACTGATGGTATTGTCCAGCCCGCAAATTTCAATTCACCGGGTCAAATAGTTATCTCCGGATCAGATGCCGGTGTGCACAAAGCTATGACAATGGCAAAAGAACGTGGGGCAAAACTTGTAAAGGAACTAGTGGTGAGCGGCGCTTTTCATTCGCCACTGATGCAGAGCGCAACCGACGGCTTGCGCGAAGCTCTTGCACAGGCCCCGATGAAGGATGCAACGATACCGGTGTATGCCAACGTCACTGCCGAGCCGGTAACCCGCGCTGAGGATATTCGAGACCTTCTCTGCCGCCAGATCACGAGTCCTGTCCGCTGGGAGCAAACGGTTCGCTCACTTATCCGTGATGGCGCAACCAGTATACTCGAAATTGGTCCGGGGAAGGTTCTGCAGGGACTTGTCAAACGGACCGATGCGGGGATCGAGACAAAAGGGATTGATAAACGGACCGATCTACCATCACCAAAGGAAAAAGTGTGAGCGAATCTTCAGAGCTGTTGCGCGTGAAACAATTTCAAATCGCAGAAGAATTATTTGAAAAGGGATTTCCCTCCGGCGGCGGACCATGCACTTGTACATCGCTCTGCTGTTCCGGCGGGGTCTATGTTGACTTTCCGGAACGCGAACGAATTCTTGCTCACAAGGCAGCCATCAAGAATCACATGGATGATTCTCAGAGTACCGACGATACTCAGTGGTTTGACGATGATGAACGCGAAGATAGTGATTTCCCTTCCGGGCACTGCGTAGGCACAGAGGTCATCAACAATAAGTGTGCATTTCTCAGAAAGGATGGCCACTGCTCCATTCAGGATGCCGCAGTCGCAGAGGGACTTCACAAATGGGCATGGAAACCACTTTTTTGCGTTCTCTACCCTGTCGAGATCAGCGACAAGGTAATTGGATTCGATCCAATGCTTCAGAACGACCAGCCATGCTGCAGCCTTGATGAGAATTTTACTGTTCCTTTTTTTGAAGGAGCAAAAGAAGAGCTTACGTACTTGCTCGGCGAAGACGGCTTCGCACAAATGCGGGAACACTATGCGGAGGCAGCAGAACTAAAGCTTCGCGAGAGGGAAATCATATGAGCTCCTTGCAAGGAAAAACTGCTCTCGTGACAGGAGGAAGTCGCGGTATTGGACGAGCAATCGTCGCCGCCCTTGCGGGTGCGGGTGCGGATGTGGCATTTACGTTTAAAAGCTCGGGGGCAGCGGCCGAGGAATTCGCGAAAGAAATAAACAGCAGCGGGCGACGCTGTATTGCCCTCGCTTCTGACGCATCGGTGGCTGCAAGCGCGGGAGAAACCGTGGAGACCGTGATGAAGGAATTTGGCCGACTTGATATATTGGTAAACAATGCAGGTGTGACGAAAGATAGATTGCTCATGCGAATGAGCGAGGCCGACTGGGACGTCGTCATCGCAAATAATTTGAAGTCCGTTTACAACTATACCAAAGCAGCCACACAACCAATGATGAGTCAACGTGCGGGAAAAATTATCAATATTTCTTCCATCGTTGGCCTCACCGGGAACGCGGGACAGGCGAATTACGCTGCCTCCAAAGCAGGAATGATTGGGTTCACAAAATCTATTGCAAAAGAACTTGGTTCTCGCAATATTCAAGTAAATGCGGTTGCGCCGGGATTCGTCGATACCGACATGACGGGAAAACTGTCGGAGGAACAAAAGAAAACCCTCACAGACCTTATACCCCTCCGGCGCACAGCAAAACCGGAAGAAATTGCCGCAGTTGTTTGCTTCCTTGCATCGTCCGATGCAGATTACATCACTGGACAGGTATTGTGCGTTGACGGCGGCATGACAATGTAGCAAAGAGGAACAGTAACCATCACATTCAATCCAACATTCAGGAGGCCAGACCATGGCTGATATTGAGGCAAAAGTAAAAGAGATCATTGTGAATAAGCTTGGGGTCGATGAAGGTCAGGTAACATCCGAAGCATCATTCACTAATGATTTAGGTGCAGATTCTCTCGATACCGTCGAGTTGGTAATGGAGTTTGAGAACGTATTCAAAGTCAGTATCCCGGACGAAGATGCGGAAAAAATCTCCACCGTCGGAGATGCGGTGAAATACATTACAGCGAAATCAGCCTAAAGACCCCGATGCGCGGGCGCGAACCCGCGCCGGATCCGGCGTGGGGTGACCAGGTTTTCGGAAGGAAATTGTATGAATGGAAAGCGTAAAGTCGTAGTCACCGGAGTGGGTGCAGTGACGCCTCTCGGAATCGGGTTGGATGAGTTTTGGAAAAACCTTGTCGCTGGCGTCAGTGGTGCGGCCCCCATTACTCATTTCGACACGAAGGATTACGACACTCATTTTGCGTGCGAAGTGAAAAACTTCAAGGCGGTGGACTTTCTCGATCGCAAGTCGGCACAACGCCTCGATCCATTTGCACAGTTCGCAATGATCTCGGCAGATATGGCAGTCAAAGATTCTGCCCTTTCGGCAAAAGATTTTGATCCGGATCGGATTGGCGTTGTGTACGGCTCTGGCATCGGCGGGATGCAAAGTTACAACACGCAATTCATGAACTATGTCAACGGTGGACCAAGCAGAATCAGTCCGTTTTTCATTCCCATGCTGATACCGGACATTGCCTGCGGTCAGATTTCCATTAAGCATGGCTTCAAGGGCCCGAACTACGCAACTGTCTCGGCCTGCGCAACAGCCTCACATGCAATAGGAGATGCATTCCGTTTGATTCAATATGGAGATGCGGACGCGGTCGTGTGTGGAGGTTCGGAGGCACCGATTACGCCAATGGGTCTCGGGGGCTTCAATGCAATGCGGGCACTCTCCACGCGCAACGATGCACCGGAAATTGCAAGCCGGCCATTCGATGCACAACGGGATGGCTTTGTGATGGGCGAGGGGGGCGGCACTTTGATATTGGAAGAGCTTGAGCAGGCCAGAAAACGAGGCGCAAAGATTTATGCAGAAGTTGTCGGAATTGGCTTCACCGCGGACGCTTATCATATTACCGCACCCCCCGAAGGGGGCGAAGGTGCTGTTCGGTCCATGAACCGATCTTTGAAAGATGCCGGAATTGCGGCAGACAAAGTCGACTACATCAATGTGCACGGCACCTCTACGCAGCTCGGCGATGTGAGCGAAACGATTGCCATCAAGTCAACCTTCAAGAACCATGCGGCAAAGGTCCATATCAGCTCCACTAAGTCCATGACCGGGCACCTTCTAGGTGCTGCCGGTGCGGTGGAAGCGATTGCCGCAATCATGGCCTGCAAAACGGATTCGATTCCTCCAACAATCAATTACGAGTTCCCGGATCCCTCCTGCGACCTGAACTACACGCCGAACAAGGCTGTCCACACGACAGTCAACTACGCATTAAGCAACACCTTCGGGTTTGGCGGACACAACGCTACAATTCTTTTTAAAAAGTATACTCCAAGTTAAAGGTCTTTTCCGATGGCGACGGGTATCGTGCGACGGTTCTTTCGCCGTCTCTTCCCCAACACCAATCAACCTCATCCTGCACTCGACCCACAAGTCATTGCCAAACTGTCTGCGCTTGAACCGCGCATTGGCCACACAATCCGTAATTTCGAAATATTCCACCAGGCACTCGTCCACCGATCCTCTCTGCATCGAACAACAAACACTATCCTTTCCAATGAACGGTTGGAGTTTCTCGGCGATTCAGTGCTCAATTTGATTGTCGCCGAACACCTGTTCCATCTCTCACCAGAAGCAGAAGAGGGTGAACTGACGAAGGTTCGTTCAAGACTTGTCAACCGAAAAGCCCTTGCAGCCTACGCGAAGGAAATTGGTCTGAGTGATTTCGTCCTTATGAGCGCCAGTGCCTCGCAAACGAGGGGCCGGGGCGGCGATACGATTATCGCAGATACGTATGAAGCATTAATAGCCGCAATCTATTTGGACGCCGGCTACGAGGCGGCCAAACGCTTTGTGAACCGACAGGTACTCGCAACAACCAAAAGCGGCGTGGTAGTCACCCGAGACGAAAACTATAAAAGCATGTTGCTCGAATATTCACAGGGCCGGGGACTCGGCACACCTCGGTACGCCGTCGTCAAGCAGGAAGGGCCGGATCATGATAGGACGTTTACCGTGGAAGTGTCCTTGAATAACAAACGTGCAGGCAGCGGGAAAGGAAAGAACAAGAAAGAGGCTGAGCAAGCTGCCGCAGACGATGCGTTGAGTTCGTTGCGATAGGACGCTATGCCCATCCTGCAATCACAAACCGAACTATGTTCACTCCTCCACTCATCAACCTCGATTGCCGTTGTTGGCCTGTCCGAAAAGCCATGGCGCGATAGCAACAACGTCACACGCTATCTTCTTGATCATAAGTATACCATCTACCCGGTGAATCCCATGGTTCGCTCGGTGTTCGGAATTCCTTCCTTCCCATCCCTCGAAGATATTCTCGACAAAGTTGATATTGTTGACATCTTTCGAACACCGACGGCAGGCGAATCAATCGTTCTTTCCGCGGCTGCAATCCGTGCACATGCGGTTTGGTTTCAGTTTCATACTTCCACTGAGGATGCCGTCGCTCGCGGAATTGAAAGCGGATTGGATGTCATTGTAGAAAAATGTATCATGGTTGAACACCGGCGGTGCGCACCTGCCCACATACGGTGATGTCGATCGTGATGTGGTTTGACTAAGGCCAATGACCAAGTTTTTCCTCCACTGTACTGTTCCCATCCTGTTGCTCCATACTCCATCAGTTGCACAGGAAGGAGACTCTCTCTCCTCTCCCCAAGACGCGTACGGCATCATCGATACTGTTATCATCGCAGGCAACCTCAAGACGAAGGACTATGTAATTCTCGATGAGATGACGCTGAAGCCGGGCATGGTTGCAACTGATGAAGCAATCGAATACGACCGTAATCGTGTGTATAGCCTTGGCCTCTTTACCAAGGTCGGTATCTACTACGATGTGGTGGACGGAATGCGATTTCTGTTCGTCGACGTGGGAGAACGTTGGTATTTGATCCCGGTTCCCTTGTTCGGCTTTCGCGACGGTGATCCGAAACGGCCGTACTACGGCGGGGGTATCCTGCACAGTAATTTCCAGGGAATGAACCAGAAATTATTCGGCTCCATTGTCTTCGGACATAATCCTGCAATTTCCCTTTCCTTCTCAGACCCTCTGATCGACCGAGAAAATGACCTCTCGCTTCAGGCTGATCTTTCGTATTCACGGGTACGAAGCCGAAGCACACTCGATGCGGCCATTACCGGTGCGTACGATGAGATCTATTATAATGCATCTGTCGGAATGGGGAAACGCTTCAGTCTGGAGCAATCTGCGGGGGTAAGCGTGGGTTTTCGCATGGTGAAGGTTTCTGAGCCAACACCTGGTCGAACCGTTTCTTTCGACGGCATAGACCGGTTTCCGGTGGTTGGACTTTGGTATAACTATGATTCGCGCGATTTGAGAGAATACCCGGCCCAAGGATATTTTGCTTCGGTGTATTTATGGAGAAATGGCTTTTGGGGAGCTGCTGTCGACTATTCGCGATGGGGATTTGATACGCGCTCGTACATTTTACTCCCGTGGGACCTGACCTTTGCCGCCCGCATCCATGGCACACAGATCTTCGGGGAAGTAGTGCCGGTGTATGGACACACTTTCTTCGGTTATGCAGAACGAATCCGGGGCCATTTTAAGACGGTGCTCGAGGGAGAGAACATGATCGGTGGAACCATTGAGCTTCGCTACCCGCTGCTCAAGGCGCGCGACATTTACTTCAACGCTGTTGAGTTGCCGCCTGAATTCTCTGTGTGGCGGTTCGGTATCGGCCTTGCACTCTTTGCCGATGTCGGCTCGACGTGGTTTCGCGGTGAACCGGTTGCATTGAATTCGTTCCTTGCGGGATTCGGGGGCGGGATACGTTTTCTTCTTCCCTATAGCGTGGTGATCCGAACGGAATACGGGTTCGACGAATCGTGGAACGGAGAGTTTATACTTGATTTTCGAAAAACGTTATGATGGCAGTGGCTCATGGAATATTTTTACGTTCCTCCCGAAGCTATCCAGCGCAACACAATTTGTGTTGAGGGGGAAGAGTTTTCCCACCTCACTCATGTCATGCGGAAGCATGTCGGGGACATCATTCATGTGACCGACGGATGTGGCTCCGTCTACCAGGCAACAATCGAGTCGATTGTTCGCCGTACCGCCCGGTGTACTGTTGCTTCGAAGGACCGTCGGACGAATGAGCCAACAACTAGTTTGACGCTTGCAGTCGCGCTGCTAAAGAATCCCTCCCGCTTCGAAACAATGGTCGAAAAAACTGTGGAACTCGGTGTGGCACGGATTATCCCGCTCGTGACCACCCGGACAATTTCCCGGAACGCAAAAACCGAACGATGGAGAAAGATCACGGTCGGTGCAATGAAGCAATCGCTCCGATGTATGCTTCCCACCGTTGTTGAGCCTGTTTCGTTTTCAGATTTTCTCGCTTCTGTACCGTCGGACGGGAACAAATTTATACCTCATCAGGACGAAAAACACTCATTCGTCCAGCTAATCAACACTGCCAAAGACTCACGTACAACTGTGTGCATTGGACCGGAAGGAGGCTTTACAGAAGAAGAGATCTCCGCTGCGGTACAGTGTGGATTTCATCCTGTCTCTCTCGGTCCACGGCGACTGCGATCCGAAACAGCCGCCATTGTTGCAGCATCTCTCGTTCTTCAGTAGTATCTTCAGCGCTTCGGCGCAGTGTTCAGAATTTTTTCAATGACACTCTTATCGTCCGGCAGGATCCCGGACAGCGGAAGTCGGGGAACCAGTGTAGCCCAGTTCATGTCTGTCGCAAAGATTCCCTTGAAAATAGGAAGCGACTCATCGACCCTTCCGGCGCTCACCAACGAGATGGCATGCCAGAATTTCATTTCCTGGTTTTCAGGAAACATCTTTTCGGCGGCCCCATACTCTCGCAAAGCGCCATCGACATCGCCGTGTTCAACGGCAAGGTCCCCCCGATTCATGTGGTCATATGCACGGTGGACACGTACAAGACGTCGTAGTTCTTTTAGTGGTTCTTCATGATCCTCAACGCGAAGCTCCATCACCCGATCGTTCCATGGTTTTCCCGTTGAAGTCCCTTTGACAATCAGGATTGCCGCTGATTGCTTTCCACGGATATCGCCACCAACAGACTGCGCAGCATCAAGCGCTGCAAGCATCCTCTCTGCAAGATCGCCCTTCGATGATTCGTACGCTTTCGACATCGCGCCCCATATTTTGTCGTTCAGCATCAGGTTTGCCTGAACAGAGTAATTCTGTCCGACAATATGCCCGGCTCCCTGAATACATTTTGACCCGGTATGTGCAGCAACATTTCCGCGGACATCAATCATCGCGACTTGCCGAACGTCCCGCCCGGGATCAGAGGTGACAATTCCATCGAGAGCCTGCTGCGCGGTCTTGCCTGCCCGCATCAAATCAAGGCCCAACGGACCGTACGCGGGATCCACGAACGATTGTGTCGCAACCGCACCCACTCCAGCCTCAGCCCAAGTCACAATGGAGCCGACAGAAAACCAGTGCGACTGAACGGCAACGCCAACCTCCCCGGTCACCGTATCCCGCGCGACAATTGAAAATGTGTGTACCAGCCTTCCTCTGACCTGTCCGAAGGACGGCCACAAACCAAAAATGATCAACAGTGAACTCAATGTATTTCGAAGCATGGTCACCTCCTTATGAAAATATTAGATCGCGGGCGCTGGCATCCCATAGTGGGCCCATTCGGGCTTGGCCGGTCCATAGATTCCCGGGACTTCGAGACCCGCTTGCCGCATGAGCACCGTGATCTGAGCGCGATGGTGAATTTGATGATGGACGAGGACGGTCAGCGTGAATCCCCTCTTCCACTTCTCACCGTACATTTCATCGACCGCCTGCAGTGAAGCATCCTTCCAAGTTGATTTGATTGCGTCGAGTGCGGAAATAGCCGCTTGATTGTACGCCTCCAATATTGCCCGAGCCGAGGTCGGAACCGGATCATCCTCGCCAGGCCCGGATATTTTGAGTCCGGTACGCGAGGCCATTGCGGGAATTAATTGAACGATATGCCACGCCAGGCGCCCGATCGTTCGATAACCCGGCATCACCTCGTGTTCCAGCGCCCTGTCATTCAGGTGTTTGAATATTTTTTGCGTCTTCTCTATCTCCATACTCCAGTCGAATTCAAAATCCTCAATTGTTCGATACATGTTTCTCTCCTTCGTTTAACAATGCGTACCGTTCATTCTTTTTGTCCACCGACTTTTGACCAATCAACAAACAGTTTGCGCGACGTTGGTTGACAGTGAGGACAGAAGAAAACGTCGTGTCCCCGCACGCCTTCCCGGCGAATCTTTGTCCCGCACCGCGGACAGGATTCTCCTCTCCGATTCCGGACACGCATATGGTCGCGTATTTTTTCATGAATTGGTTTCCCTGCCTTCTTGACCTCAGCCTTGCCCCACTCCATCACGGATCGTATAGCTTCATACAATCGAGATCGATCCTCCGTCGAAAGCCTCGCAACAAATGTTTTGGGGTGAATGCCTGCTTCAAATAAGATCTCATCCGCGTAAGCATTGCCGATGGAGCTGATGATAGTGTGGTCATTAATGAAAACGCGGACCTGCTTGCGAGAGTGCACCTGCGCTAACTGTTCAAATCGATCCGGGGTGAACTCGCTCTCCGTGATGGCAATCCCCTGGGTTTGATATTTTGGGATTACCCCATATTCACCGCAAGGAACGAGATACACTTTCGCCATCAACTCCGGATCGCAAACGTTAAGAATGCTCTCGTCATCCAGAGAAAGCGAAAGACAGCAATATCCCTGTGGGCGTTCACCTGGACGTTGATGTTGTATTTTGCCTGCAACCATCAGGTTCACGACCAAATCAAATGCATCCGCAATGTGCAGCGTCAGAAACGGTCCATGGATCTTCACACTCTCAATATTCTTGCCGGCAACAGCAACCTGAAAAGAGCCTTCAATTGCGAGACGAAGGACCACCGGCTTGTGTATCTCCGCAGAGATGATTATTCGGTGCGTTACGGTACCGTTCAGGTACTCGGCGATATACTGGAGATCGGGAAGTTCAGGCATCCGATTATCAGGAGCAACCCGAGATTGTTTGTGAATTCAAAAGTCAGACGGGTGATCAACGTCCATTTCAATCTTCAGACGTTCATTGGCGTAAATGACAGTCTGACGCGTTGGAGGAATTTGTATAGACCAGTCCCCCTTTGCATTCCTCACTACTGAACCAAACAGCTTGCGCATTCTTGTCTCGGTAAACTTCTCCCAGAATACCCAACCGAAAAACACTGTTTTCTTTTCAATATAGAACGCTGGCACCCTTTCACCCGGCACGACATGAACAGCTTGGACATTGGTTGCACGATACCCGCATTTTTGGAGTGTCTCAACGAAGGCCTGTGAAACATCCCGATCATCCCACCGGAGTTCGTGCCGAGACCGCTTGACGACTTTTCCCTCGATGATCGAACGGAAGAGCTCTTGCATCTCAACAGCCGTTGGGGATGCCATCGCGAAACTAGAGGGACTCGAAAGGAATTTGCATCCCCAGCGAAATCATATCAAACGAAATATTCACCTGATGAACCAGGAACTCAACGCCTGCCTTGTGCGCAGCAGTAATCGCGTCCCGATCGCTGTTGTCGGCATCTTCAGGTATTCTTAGGTTGGCGCAATCGTTTCTCTGCACCAGAAAGAATGCAACGGCCCGATGGCCTCGTTTCGGAATTTCCGCAAGAGTGTGGAACTGCTCTCGGAGATGCTGGTTGGAATTGTCGGGGAACCAGGCTGAGCCGTTCTCTCCCCAACTGACACCGAACGCATTAAGAAAACAAGTGTGCTCCATCCCCTGCAAGATCAGATCCGCTTTCTTGTCGTGACTGCTTTCTTGTTCAAGCGTATAGTCGTGGAAGGTGGGAAGTAAGCTCTGTTCGAGGGATTCTTGCAGGACACGACGCGCTGTTATCGGGTTTACTCCAATCCACACATCATCGATATTGATCAGTTCCCATGTCAAGCGATGTTTTCTTCCCGGATCCGGACTCTCCGAGAGCATGACGGGCGCCCCCTCCTTGTAACAGCCCCTCATTTGTCCAAGTCCCGGACTGTACACAGTATTCACTTCTCCTGTCTCGAGGCGAACTTCTGCGAGCGACCGTCTGTATCGGCGGATCATCGTCCCGCTGATAAGAGGAGAGGAAAAATTCACATTATCCCTTCAGTATAGATCAACGATGTGAATATACTCATAATTGATATGAATGAAAAGCAGCCTATTGAATCTCATGGATGGTTTTATATCTTTCTTCTCTCAAACTCTTCTTTCTTCCTTCAGTTCATCATGCAGCGTTCGATTGCATATTTCAGCGACACCCGATTCCTTGATCACCGCACTCCGCCCGGTCATCCGGAACGGGTTGATCGCCTGGTGCGACTCAATGAAGTTCTCCTGTCAACTCCAATGTGGAAACATCTTATACATTGCATGCCGGACGCCGCTTCGATTGAGCAGATGCTGGCTGTTCACACGCAAGAACATCTTGACCACGTCAGGGATACTTGTGCGAATGGCGGAGGTATGCTGGATGAAGGAGACACCCATGCGTGCGCGGACTCGTTTACAGTCGCGTTGCTCGCTGCCGGAGCAGTCGTCGGTGCCGTTGATTCCGTTCTGCAAAAGAAAGCCCACAGCGCATTCTGTGCTGTTCGCCCACCGGGGCATCACGCCGAACGCAACCGGTCGATGGGATTCTGTCTCTTCAACAACGTAGCGATCGGCGCACGGTATGCGCAATCAGCTCACGGCCTACGACGAATCGCGATCCTTGATTGGGATGTTCACCATGGAAATGGAACGCAACATATCTTCGAAGAAGATGATTCGGTGTTGTACGCGAGTCTGCATCAATACCCTTTCTATCCGGGTACAGGCGCCCGTACTGAGAGAGGAGTGGATCGTGGTGAGGGCTTCACGCTGAACATTCCACTACCGGCGGAGACGGGCGAGAATCGGTACGTCGAGGCATTCAAGGAAGAAATTAATCCCCGTCTGTTGCAATTCAGACCTGAAATATTATTTCTTTCGGCTGGCTTTGATGCTCACAAGGATGATCCCCTTGGTGGGATGCGCTTGACAGAAAACTCGTTCGCGAAAATGACCACGCTTGTTCGAGATATTGCGCCGGTTGTTTCCGTCCTGGAAGGAGGGTATAATCTTGACGCCCTCGCACATTCAGTTCATGAACATCTTATCGCGTTGGCTTCGTAAACTTCGGTCGAGACACCACCTATGAAAGTTTTTTTTATTGCAGCTCTCACCTTCGCATGCCTTCAATTTGGGGAAGCATCCGAAACCGGCTTTCTGATGCCCGTCCCTCAAGAAATCTCATGGGACAACGGTTTCCTTCATGTCGATTCCTCTTTTTCCATCGTTGTTGAAGGAGCTGATTCCGGGCGAACCGGCCTTGCGGCAATCCGAACACTGTCGCGACTGAGCAAAGAGACCGGGATCAATTTTGCACCTCTCCCGGCCGGACCGGACGCCCGTGTCCTGCGCATTATCTCCCGAAAACCGGCACCACTTTATCCGGGCCTTGGCATTGATGAGTCATATTCGATGGCCGTCAGCGGGCGGGGAGCTGTTCTGACTGCAGACAATTTTTTTGGAATTGTTCATGGACTCGAAACATTTTTGCAGCTTCTTCGTTTGGATTCTTCTGGATTCTCCATTCCCGCAGTTGTTATCAAGGACGCACCCAGATTCCCCTGGCGTGGCTTGTTGATTGATGTATGCCGCCATTGGATTCCAATGGATGTCCTCAAGCGCACTATTGATGGGATGGCAGCGGTAAAGCTCAATGTTCTTCACTGGCACCTTTCGGAGGATCAGGGGTTCAGAATAGAAAGCAAGCGTTTCCCGCGGTTGCACTCGCTCGGATCCGATGGTCTCTATTATTCTCAAGACCAGGCACGAGAGGTTATTGCGTATGCCGCTGAGCGGGGAATTCGTGTTGTTCCAGAGTTTGATATGCCGGGTCATACCACCAGCTGGTTCGTCGGGCATCCGGAACTAGCAAGCATGCCCGGGCCCTACACCCTTCAAAGGACATGGGGTGTATTCGATCCCGCAATGGACCCGACTCGAGAGGACGTGTATGGATTTCTTGACACGTTCATTGAGGAGATGACCGGTCTCTTCCCTGATCCGTTTTTTCATATTGGCGGAGACGAGGTTAATGGCAAACAATGGGATGCTTCTCCAGGGGTAAACGAGTTCAAAGAACGCCATTCATTGAAGGACAATCACGATCTGCAGGTGTACTTCAACAAGCGCATCTCGGACATTTTGAAGAAACATAAGAGAAGAATGATCGGTTGGGACGAAGTTCTTCATCCGGATTTGCCGCACAATATTGTCGTGCAATCGTGGAGAGGGCACAAAGCACTTGCCGCCACCGTGCAACAAGGCTCTGAGGGCATTCTCTCGTGGGGCTATTATCTCGACCATATTCGGCCTGCATCGTATCATTACGGTATTGATCCCCTTGCGGATGACGCGTTATACCTTCCCACCGATAAGAAGCAGATGGTGCTGGGAGGAGAGGCATGCATGTGGGCTGAATTCGTTTCCGAGGAAAATATCGATTCACGGATTTGGCCGCGGACAGCAGCCATTGCAGAGCGTTTCTGGTCCCCTAAAGCAGTGACAGACACGAAAGACATGTACCGAAGGCTTGCACATGTGAGTAAACGCCTCACATGGCTCGGCCTTACCCATATTTCGAGTTACGAAAAAATGTTGGAGCGTCTTACAGGATATGAAGAGATAGATGCGTTGCAGACTCTTAGCGACGTGCTCGAGCCGGTGAAATTCTATGAACGACCACACACACGGAAATATACTCAGCAAACACCTCTCAACAGGCTTGTGGATGCCACACGACCGGAAAGTAACACCGCGAGAGAGTTCGCCGAGTTGGTCGAGAGCTATCTCGCGGAACCCATGCAGGAAGGCCAGGCCAAGGCACTCCGCTGGCAACTTACTCAATGGAGAGAGAATGATAAGAAGCTGCAGCCGCTTCTTTCTACATCTCCATTGCTGGTGGAAGCAATTCCCCTGTCAAAGAAACTCGTCAGGGTTTCACAGATCGGGCTCGATGCTTTGGATGCGATCGAGCAACGCTCATCTCTGGGCGACCGAAAGCAGGGTTTGGCCACTGCTCTTTCCGAAGAACAGGCTCCCGCGGCAGAACTCCTTCTGATGATTGTATCGCCAATCCAATTTCTTTTGAACGCTGCACCATAAATCCTTTTCGAAAGCATTCCCATCATCTCCATCCATATTCATTAACAAACAAGAGGTACCATATGCGCACTTTTTTGAAACGGCTTACAATTGCGATCGGAATTCTTGCGGCAATCGTTTGCGTCCTTGCAATTCTGTTCTTTAACAAGTATCCGGATATTTCTCCTCCGGCTGACATTAAGGTTGAGGCCACACCCGAACGAGTTGCCCGGGGCGAATATCTCGCAAATCATGTCACTGTGTGCATCGATTGTCATTCCACCCGGAACTGGTCAAAATTTTCCGGACCGATCACGCCGGGGACCCACGGCAAAGGAGGGGATGAATTTAACGAGCTGGTTGGTGGCGTCCCGGGAAGGATCTTTGCTTCGAATATTACCCCCGTGGGAATCAAGGACTATACCGACGGAGAATTGCTTCGGGCATTCACAACAGGCGTCACCCGCACGAATCGATCTCTTTTCCCCTTGATGCCTTACTTTGCGTACAACCATTTGACGCAGGAAGACGCATACTCGATTGTCGCCTACATTCGTTCGCTTGAGCCCATCGAGAACAAGGTCAGCGAGTCGACATTGAACTTTCCCATGAATCTGATCGTTCGAACAATCCCGCTTCATTCGTTCGAGCCGACACTACCAACCGAATCGTCGGATCAGATTTCGTATGGCAAGTATGTCGCGTCTATCTCAGCGTGTGGAGACTGTCATACGCCGGCAGAAAAAGGAGAGCCCATTTCAGGAATGGATTATGCGGGAGGATTTACCTTTATGTTCCCTGGGGGGATTGTTCGAACCGCGAATATTACCCCTGACCCGCAAACCGGCATTGGGAACTGGACGAAGGAAGATTTCGTCGCCCGCTTCAAAGCATTCACTTCGCCAGAGTCCATACCGGATGTTCAGCCTGAAGATTTCAACACGCCCATGCCGTGGACGATGTACGCTGGAATGAAGGAGAAGGATCTGGGAGCGATTTATGATTACCTACGAACTGTCCCCCCAGTGCACAACGCTGTGGAGCGTTTCAGTCCATATGAGACCGAGCCAAAGGAGGGGAACTAACTAGCGGAGGAGAACGTACAGTACTCCTCCGTAGGTGATTCCAACACCTATCGCCAGCGCGTTGATCTGAAACGCTCGTTTCAGGTCGGCGCGTCTTGCGTCTCTGTCAGTGACTTTGGTCTTTTCCCCTATCGACGCAAAGTTGAAAATCCCAAACAGGCCATAAACAACACAGAATCTGGTGCGAGCTTGAAGAAATCCATAAGAGGTTACCGTTGCAGGGATGACTACAAGAACCCCCAAGAATGGTCCTGATGTTGCGATAAGGATACCCGTCATGAGTATAGTAATAATGAGGCCGGCGTACGCAATATTCATACGCCTTCGAATTTCATTTGTCCCAATATTACACACACCAGCGATGTATTCGGTATTTTCCACATTACCTCTTGAAAGCACTTTTTCAAAGATACAAATTTTCCATCCATACAGGCATCCTGCGATTTGCTTATTTGTTTTTTGCTATCTTATGACACGCGGGTTCTCTCTTCAGTAAACCAATCGACATTCACCACTGCGAGTTCCACATGGAATGGATCATTGATCCACAAGCATGGATTGCTCTCGTTACCTTAACGGTTCTTGAAATCGTCCTCGGTATTGACAACATCATTTTTATTTCTATCCTTGCGGGAAAGCTGCCGGTAAGCAAACAGGCACGGGCGAGGAGCCTCGGTCTTTCGCTTGCGATGTTTACGCGAATTGGCTTGCTCTTTTCGTTGTCCCTTATCATGCGGGTCACCCAACCCCTCTTTTCCCTTCTTGGGCAGGACGTATCAGGACGAGATCTCATTCTCATTGCGGGCGGATTGTTTCTCCTTGCCAAAAGCACGCATGAAATTCACAACAAGCTCGAGGGAGCCGAAGGCGAAGAAAAGAAGGGTGTACGCGTATCCTTCAAAGGTGTGATCATTCAGATTCTTCTCTTGGATATCGTCTTCTCGCTTGACTCTGTTATCACCGCCATCGGCATGGTCAGTCAGCTTCCGATCATGATCACCGCCGTGGTTATCGCGGTGGGCGTCATGTTGATTTTCGCCAAAGCAGTTGGTGATTTCGTCGAGCGTCATCCAACGGTAAAAATGCTCGCCCTGTCGTTTCTCCTGTTAATCGGTGTGTCGCTCATTGCGGAAGGATTTGACCAGCACATCCCGAAAGGCTACATCTATTTCGCGATGGCATTCTCCGTCTTTGTGGAAATGCTGAATCTGCGAATGAAACGCAAAGCGGCAACACCTGTGCGTCTCCGTTCACAGTTTGTGGACACGACCAATTAGACAATTCTCTTGCCGGTCTGCGATTCGGGAATTGTCATCGCCGTTGCAATGTTTAGGAGTGTAACGGCAAACCAATACTCCCAAGACACTCCGCTGCACGCAATCAACGCATAGGACCAATGGATCTCTATTCCAATAACGGACATCTTCTTCCTCCACTCCGCAAGCGGCTTGTTGTCAAAATCGCCCTCCTCCTCAGCACACTCATCTTCATCACCATTATCACCGTTGGGCTGATTCATTATCAAAACAGTGCCGACCTGATTTTGCGAAGCCTGCAACATCAGGTGTTGCTTGCCGCGAATGCCATGTCGTTGGCGATCGACGGCGACCTGTACGCGGCATTGAAGGGGAATTATTCAATCGAAGGCCCCGAGTATCAGCATATAAGGAAAAAGCTGGATGAGTTCTACTATCAGAATCGTTCTCTCGGGTTCTCGGAGGACGGGATTTACACGTTGACCCGTGTGAGTGCTGACAGCGCAAAGTTCACCGTCATGCTTCACGATGCACACGTGGGGAATCTCTATAGCCTTCGCCCTGAGATGAAGGCAGTCTTTGAGAACGGGGTTTCTGCCTATACTGGAACGTACCGTGATGATTTTGGAACGTGGGTTTCCGGATATGCCCCTCTCCGGACATCCCAAGGCAAGGTCGTTGGCATTGTAGAGGTTGACTTGCGCGAGAGCGTATACACTGAGGCCTTGAACAGCGCCCTTCTTTCTCTCGCACTCCATTCTCTTATTGGTGGAATCATTGCCATCCTTATTGCAATTGTCGTTACCCGGTCGGTCACACATCCCATTGTTGAAATCTCTCAAGCGGCGCGTGCAGTTGCCAATGGCGATCTGAGCAAAACCGTTACGGTCAAAACGGACGATGAGATTGGAACGCTGGGGGTCGTTTTTAATTCGTTGGTGAAAGGGTTTCGGGAGAAGGAGATCTTTAAGAAGAAGAGTGAGGAGCTGGCGCAGGCATACGAAGAGCTTGAAACGATGAATAGATCATACCACGAGGCAAGTCGTCTCAAGTCCGAGTTTCTCAGTATCGCTGCCCATGATCTGAAAAATCCACTCGCGGCCATCCTTGGCTACGCGGAATTGATCCTGAAAACCGGTGAGCCGGACGAACGAACGCAGAGGTACGCAGATATCATCGCGAAGAATGCCGACCGCATGGTCATGCTCGTCACGGACCTCCTTCTCACCGAGCAACTGACAAGCGGTAAAATCCGCCTTGAAAAAGAGGTAACAGATGTCGGAGCGCTGGCGCGGAGTGTCGTTGAGGCAAACCAGCTTATGGCAAAACGGAAGTCGCAACGATTGACAATCACCACAGGAGGACATTGTCTCGCAACTATAGATGAGAATCGAATCTATCAGTCAATGGAAAACCTCGTCAGTAATGCAATCAAATATTGCGGCGAAGGTAAATCCATTCACGTCGAGGTCCAGCATCACGGACACTCCATTCGGTTTTCCGTGCAGGATCACGGACCGGGTTTTACCGATATCGAACGACAGAAATTGTTTCGGAGGTTTGTTCGTCTTTCCGCCCGACCGACCGGAGGTGAACACTCAACGGGATTGGGTCTTTCGGTGGTCAAACGGCTTGTTGAACTGCACGGTGGGACAGTCGGAGCCATCAGTGAAGGCACAAACAAGGGGAGTACATTTTTCTTTGACATCCCCGCTGAACGCATTGCGGTGCTTGCTCCTTGACTTTCAAAAGTCTTTTTGGTTTCCTAAGGCAAAAGAGGAAGTGTAATGCGCAAAAATGATACTCCGGTCTACTATGGCGACTACCTGAAGCTCGATCAACTTCTCTCCAGTCAACTCCCAAAAAGTGATGAACATGGTGCGCATGCCCACGATGAAATGCTCTTCATCATCGTGCATCAGGTGTATGAACTCTGGTTCAAGCAAATCCTTCACGAAATGCAGTCGCTTGTTGAGGCGTTTGGAAAAGAGTATGTTGATGAGAAAGATGTGGGCGTGGCGGTTTTGCGCCTGACCAGAGTAACAGAAATTCAGAAACTCCTCGTGGATCAATTGCGTGTCATGGAGACGATGACCCCACTCGATTTCTTGGAATTCCGGGATTTCTTGTTCCCGGCGTCCGGATTTCAAAGTGTTCAGTTCCGTCTGATAGAAAACATCATGGGGATGAAGCCTGAACAGCGTCTCTTGTACAATAAGCAGGCATATTATCAAAACGTGAGTCCGGGCCATCAGGAAATTATTAAGTCCTCCGAGAAGCAGTCCTCCCTGTTCCGGGTGATGGAGCGTTGGCTGGAACGAACGCCTTTCCTGGACTTTAGCGGGTTCAATTTCTGGGAACATTATCGCTCCGCAGTGAACAACATGCTGCAGAGTGACCGCGATATCATCACTGGCAATCCTCTCACGAGCGAAGACGAAAAGAAGAAGCAGCTGCAGGAGCTTGCGGCCAATGAAGAAAACTTTGCGGCCGTTCTGGATGAAGCGAAACATAAAGATCTTGTCTCGAAGGGAAAGCGACAGTTGTCGCACAAGGCCCTGCAGGCAGCGTTGTTGATTCAACTCTACCGTGATGAGCCGATTCTGCATCTCCCGTTTCGTCTTCTCACAACGCTCATGGATGTCGATGAAATGTTCACCATGTGGCGATATCGCCATGCACAGATGGTTCATCGAATGATCGGGACCAAAATAGGCACCGGGGGCTCGACCGGATATAATTATCTCAAAGCAACAGTGGAAAAGTACAGGGTCTTCGGGGACCTCTTTAACCTGTCGACATTTCTCATCCCCCGATCAACACTTCCCGAACTTCCGCCGGAAGTACGGAAGAGTCTCGGGTTTGCCTACGCACAACAACGCTGATTTAGCAGAAAACAAAACTCGAACGGGACATTACCAAATGGAGCTGAACCTCTCAGGAAAGAAAGCTGTGGTGTGTGGTTCCACTCGGGGTATCGGCTACGCTGTCGCAATGGAGCTTGCGTCCATGGGGGCAAGCGTCACGCTCATCGCCAGAAACCCCGAAGCGCTCAAGCATGTTCTTGGTGACCTACCAGTGTCGAACAGTCAAATACACGATTCGCTTGTGGCAGATTTTTCAAAGCCTGAGGGACTTCGCGCGGCGTTGAGCTCCTATGTTGCGAGGACGCCCGTAGTTCATATCCTGGTGAATAATTCTGGAGGGCCAAAAGGAGGCCCCATCGCCGAAGCGCAGACGGAAGAATTTGTCGGAACATTCGCGCAACATCTTCTCTGCAATCACATACTTGTTCAGTCATTTATTGCCGGAATGAAAAAGGCCGCGTACGGGCGAATCATTAATATCATCTCTAGTTCTGTTAAGCAGCCGATTCCCAATCTTGGGGTCTCGAATACAATTCGGGGAGCAGTTGCATCGTGGGCTAAGACTCTTGCCGGTGAGCTCGGGCAGTTCAATATTACTGTCAATAATGTTCTTCCCGGAACAACCAAAACGGGGAGACTCGATTCGCTGATTAAGGCGCGCGCGGAGAAACTGAACGTGCAAGCGGACACAGTCGCGGCAGAGATGATCGCCGAGATTCCGGCACGACGGTTCGCGGAACCTCGTGAAGTTGCTGCTGCTGTTGCGTTCCTTGCGTCTCCAGCTGCCGCCTATATTAACGGCATCAATCTTCCGGTTGATGGCGGACGTTTAAACTGCCTTTGATCAAATGGAACAACTGAAAAATTATGTTGGCGGTGCCCTCGTTCCCTCCGCGAACGGCGCCACATTGGAAAACTTCAACCCTGCAACAGGAGAGGCATATTCATGTTTGCCTGACTCAGATGAGGTTGATGTTGCTCATGCGGTGAACGCCGCCGAGAAAGCTTTTCCTTCGTGGTCAATTACTCCAGCAGAAGAGCGTTCTCGTATTCTCCTTCACATAAGTCAACTGATGGAGCGGGATCTTGAGCGGCTTGCTCTTGCAGAGTCCACCGATCAAGGAAAACCGGTAGCGCTGGCGCGAACTGTCGACATACCTCGTGCCGTGACAAACTTTCGTTTCTTCGCGTCTTCTCTTATGCACTTCGCGAGCGAAGCTCATCCCATGGAGCAAGCAGCAGTGAATTATACTCTTCGTTCTCCCATCGGGATTGCCGGATGTATTTCTCCCTGGAATCTTCCACTTTATCTCTTCACGTGGAAGATTGCTCCCGCTCTCGCCTCTGGAAATTGTGTTGTTGCCAAACCGTCCGAGCTAACCCCCGTGACTGCGTTCATGCTCTCCTTGCTCTGCATCGAAGCTGGCCTGCCGCCAGGTGTTTTGAACATCGTGCATGGATCGGGAGCAAAGGTTGGACAGGCAATTGTTGCCCATCCCGACGTTCCGGCTATCTCTTTCACGGGAGGAACGATGACGGGCCGATCGATTGCACAAACGGCCTCCCCAATGTTCAAGAAATTATCGTTGGAAATGGGTGGAAAAAATCCCGTGATCATCTTTGCAGATTGCAACTATCCCGAGATGTTGAAAACGACTGTTCAATCCTCTTTTTCAAATCAGGGAGAGATATGTCTCTGCGGTTCGCGGATCTTTGTGGAGCGATCTTTGTACAAGCGATTCAAACGGGATTTCATAGATGCAGCAAAAAGCTTGAAGGTCGGTGATCCGCTTGATCCCGGAACGAATCTTGGAGCCGTCGTGTCGGAGGCACATCGGGAGAAAATCCTCTCCTATATCGCGTTGGCCCAGGATGAAGGCGGGACAATCCTCTTCGGCGGAAGAAAAGTGAACCCCGGTGGCCGTTGCAGCCGTGGATGGTTCGTCGAACCGACCATCATTGAAGGCCTCCCGTATACCTGCCGGACGAACCAAGAAGAAATCTTTGGCCCCGTTGTCACCCTGACACCGTTCGATTCGGAAGAAGAAGTTTTACGCTACGCTGACAGTACTCAGTACGGCCTCGCTGCAATTCTCTGGACGGAGAGTCTTACACGAGCGCATCGGGTTGCTGCACGTATTCACTCAGGTATTGTGTGGGTCAATTGCTGGCTTCTGCGGGATTTGCGGACTCCGTTTGGAGGGATGAAAAATTCCGGTCTCGGTCGCGAGGGCGGACTAGAAGCACTTCGCTTTTTCACAGAACCGAAGAATATTTGCATCAAATTATGAACTCCGATAGTATTATATCGTCATCCGCACCAGAACCTGTCGGACCGTATCCACACGCCCGGAAAGTTGGCAATTTGCTGTTTCTGTCTGGCGTGGGACCGCGGGTACGAGGCACGATCCGCATTCCAGGTGTTGAGGTAGATGGTCATGGAAATATTCTTTCGTACGACATTGAAACGCAAAGCCGGTCGGTCTTCAACAACGTTCGCCTAATCCTCGAAGATGCCGGATCAGATTGGGAGAATCTGATTGATGTTACTGTTTTTCTTACCAACATGAAGAATGACTTCCCCATATTCAATCGTGTCTATGCGGAATACTTTCGGAAAAACAAACCCTGCAGAACTACTGTTGAGGTCACCGCCCTTCCCACGCCGATTGCCATCGAATTGAAATGCATCGCAACGATCTGATGGTTGGAGTCGCCGCGAAAGTTTAGTATATTCCATGCGTGAGGAGCGCATCGTGTCGTTGGACCACCGAACCTTCAGTAATTCCGGAATCGAATGATCCTACCTCTGTCCGTTCTTGTTTTCGCATTCACGCTTGTACTACCCATATCATCCCATTCTCAACCCCGTCCGACACGCGCGGCACCGCCATCTTCGTCCTTCAATCCACTGCCGGCTGATTCATCCGATGCACGGCGTGCAACAATTACCATCCTTGGCGGGATTGCTTCTCCCCTGTCCAAGGCGGGACTGACGGAATTCTGGGGAACGGGCCCCAGTGGAGCCGCACAAGTGTTGGTTCATGTGAGCAGATCGGTTTCTGTAGGAATGGGTCTTGATGTTGCAAGCTATATTTTTAGCAGCGGCGATTTTAGCTCGAAATTTCCGACGATCCGTGTTCAGGAAAAGAATATCCTTGGGATAAGTATTCTCTTGACGGCCAAGTTTGTCCCTGTCCCTCAGGCACGATTGACCCCCTTTTTTGTTGGCCAACTTGGCGCCGCTCAGGTAACTCCCACGGAGTACCGGGAGGTGGTGGATAGCGTCCGCGTTACATATTACAACATCCCGAGACGTTTTCGTCTCGCGTCAAATGTTGCTGCTGGTTTCGACCTGTATATCGCACGCGGATTCTGGATCGAGGTGGAAGGGAAACTAGCCTATGTCCATAACGATCCATCACGCGGGACGACATTCTTCCTTCGTGGAGGCATTGTTGTGCGTTTGTGAACCACCGATGAAATGACACAAGAACAAATTCTATCGATATTTAAGGAGACAGGGGCGCTTCTGGAAGGTCATTTCCAGTTGACCTCGGGCTTGCACAGCCAGCAATATTTTCAATGTGCGAAAGTCTTACAGTACCCACGCCACACCACAAAGTTATGCGCTCGGATCGCAGATCATTTCTCACGGTCGGCAGTCGATGTCGTCATCACACCGGCAATCGGTGGGATCGTCGTGGGTCAGGAGGTAGGCCGTGTGTTGAACGTGAGAACGGTGTTCGCCGAACGAAAGGATGGCGCTCTGCAACTTCGGCGCGGCTTCGAGTTGAGCCGCGGTGAGCGCGTTCTCGTTTGTGAAGACGTTGTCACGACAGGCGGATCGGTGTTTGAAGTGATTGATATCGTCGGATCTCATTCTGCTGTGCTCGCGGGAGTTGGGTTTATCGTGGACCGGAGCGGCGGGAGCGTTCGCTTCCCGGTTGAGAAAGAGAGTGACCAGTTTGCCTTGCTTCAAATGGCCGTACAGACATTTGCGCCGGCAACCTGTCCGATGTGCAATGATGGATTGCAAATCATGAAACCCGGCAGTCGTGGAAATAAATAGGGAAGGAGAAAAAGAACCATGGAGTGGTTAAGAGAGTTCACCGGAACGCCGCAAATCTATCATCTGATCATTGCCGTCCTTATCGCTGTCGTCTTCTATTTCTTTTCACATGCAGTGAAGGCCGTGATCCGGTTTGTTGGGAAGCGGATTTCTCAGCGGACGAAAACGGAACTGGATGATAAAATTCTGGATGTGATCCTTGGCTCTGTCAAGCCGCTCGTGTCTGTTATCGGACTACACATTGCCGTTCGAGAAGTGCGAAAGGGTCTGACCGACGCTGACATCACTGCCGATCAGGTACTCGATTATGCGGGGTCGATCCTGTATGTCATTCTCGTGTATCTTGTCATCCGCGTTATCATCGGTATCATCCGTGCAAGTATAGAATGGTACCTCGACGACATTGCCGAAGATCCGAACGATACACTCAAGCTTACTCTTCGACCGATCACGAAGTCGGTCGTAACCTTGGTTGCAATGATGGTCGGCCTGGTGATCGTGTTGGATCACTTTGGAGTCAATATTGGAAGTCTTCTTCTTTCACTCGGCGTCGGATCTCTTGCTATTGCGCTGGCAGCACAAGAGACACTCGCGAACATGATTGCTGGTTTCGTCATTCTCGTGGATAAACCTTTCCGTGTCGGCGACCGCGTCGTTCTTGAGTCGGGAGACACGGGCGATGTCTATGAAATTGGCCTTCGCTCAACAAAAGTCCTGAACTTTGACCAGAATCTCGTTCTCGTTCCGAACGCTACTCTAATCAAAGGGCGCATCATCAATCTTGCATACCCGCATAATCAAATGCGCGCAAAAGTTGTTGTTGGAGTGGCATATGGGTCAGACCCGGCCAAGGTGCGCAATATCCTTATCGGGTTGGCGGGAAAACATCCCGACATCCTCAAAGACCCTGCGCCGGAAGTACACTTTACGGCAATGGCAGACTCAGCAATCGAGTTTACGCTCGTTGCGCGAGCGGCAGACTTCACCAAAAGGTACGCTGCAGAGAACCTGTTGCGAGAGCAGGCGTATCATGCCTTTGAGAAAGAGGGTATCGAGATACCGTTCCCACAACGTGTTGTTCATATGAAGTCTCCCTCATGATGGAATTGAAGCGAGCGTCTCGGGCCACCCTGTACCGTGGAAAGGTGTTTGACTTGATCGTGGATGAAGTCGAGTATCCTTCCGGCACAAGAGGAATTCGGGAGATAGCGCATCATCCGGGGGGCGCAGCGGTTGTCCCAATCACCGACCAGAACGAAGTGGTTCTGATTCAGCAACTACGGTATCCGTTTGCCAATCGTCTCCTGGAACTCCCCGCGGGGAAACTCATTCCGGGAGAGGATCCGTCTGCAGCTGCAGCGCGAGAGCTTCGAGAGGAAACAGGTCTTGTCGCCGCGCAACTCGAAAAACTTCTATCAATTTATACAACTCCGGGTTTTTGCGATGAAATCATTCATCTATTCCTCGGAACGGGTCTTTCGACCTCATCACAAGGCCACGCACGCGAAGAGGGTGAAAGTTCAATGACGGTCCACCTATTTCCGATGGAAACGGCGTTAGCCATGATCGACAAGGGGGAAATAAAGGATGCGAAGACTATCATCGGCCTGACCATCGCGGAACAACATCTTCATAAATCACGGAGCGCGTCATGACCTCTCCACATCGTCAACGCACTTACCGACTCGATCTCAAGTCATGCATAGTGGAATCGTGTGAAGGGGAACTGGCCGAGATTTCATATTACGAACGCAACAACTGGGCGACTTTTGAACTTGAATGTAATACCTGTAAGCGACGATTTACGATTAAGGTCGAGTGTTAGTGCCATACGCGAATATTATATTTGACTTTGACGGAACGATCACCGACTCGAAGCGGGACATTGCAGACGCGCAACTCTGGGCTCTCGCCCACCTTGGCGTGAGCGACATTTCTACGGAAGAGATCTTTCCTCACATCGGCAAACCCTTGGATGAAACGTTTCGCGTTCTCCTCCCCTCATCGCTTCACCATCGAATCGAAGAGGCCTCTGCTCTCTATTCCGAGTACTACCCAAGCAGGGCTTTACGAACAACAACATTATTTCCCGGTGTTCAAAAAACCCTCGAGGTTCTCCATGAGAGCGGCATCCGCCTGGCCATCGCCTCAACAAAAAAGGGGGATGGTATTCAACGGGGAACCGACTACTTCGGCATCACGCATCTTTTTGATCAACTTCAGGGATCCGATAATATCCCGTTCAAACCCGATCCAACAATTATAGAATGTATTCTCCGGGATCTACACTGGGGGCGTGAAGACACCCTAATAGTGGGAGACACGGATAAAGATGTGCTTGCCGCTCATAACGCCGGAATTGATGCATGCGCAGTTACCTATGGCGCGTTTGCGCGCCCGGCTCTTGCCAACCTTCGCCCTCGTTACATGATAGACTCGTTCCCTGAGCTCTTAGCGATCGTGCTTCCGCAATGAATCCTGTTGAGCTTATACGACGAAAAAGAAATGGAGAGAATCTCTCACGCTCCGAGCTCGAGGAGTTTATCGGCGGATATGTGAAAGGATCATTACCTGACTACCAGATGACTGCCTTCCTGATGGCCGTATTTTTTAAGGGCATGAGCACAGAGGAAACCCGGACCTTTACCGAGGTAATGTTGAATTCCGGCCAGGTGATCGATCTTTCGTCTCTTTCGGGTGTGAAGGTGGACAAACATTCGACGGGAGGGGTTGGTGATAAAGTATCGTTGATTCTTGCTCCCATGGTAGCTGCCTGCGGCGTCCGCGTACCGATGATTTCCGGAAGGGGGCTCGGTCATACGGGCGGAACTTTGGATAAGTTGGAGTCGATTCCCGGGTTTCGCACGAACCTCTCCATCGATGAGTATAAAAAGATCGTTCGCGAACTTAGCGTTGTTCTCATCGGGCAGACGGAACAAATTGCTCCTGCCGATAGAAAAATGTACGCTCTCCGAGACGTGACGGCAACAGTCGAATCCATTCCGCTGATCGCTGGAAGTATCATGAGCAAGAAGCTTGCTGAAGGAATCGATGCACTTGTACTGGACATCAAAACTGGCAACGGAGCATTCATGCGGAGCCAGGAAAATTCACTGGCGCTTGGCACAACACTCGTTGAACTCGGAAACCAGATGGGAAAGAAGACTGTCGGATTTATCACTGACATGAATCAGCCCCTCGGCACAAAAATCGGGAACTGGCTGGAGGTTGTTGAATCCGTTGAATGTCTTAAGGGCAAACGCATCCCGGATCTGATGGAAGTAACGTACGTCCTTGGAGGGGCAATGGTCTGGCTGGGCGGCAGAGCTGAATCGATTCAGCAAGGGATGAAACTCTGTCAGGATGCGATATGGTCTGGCAAGGCATATGAGCGTTTTCTTCAACTCGTGGCCCGTCAGGGAGGCGATACTCAGCTTCTTGAAAACCTCGAACGCTATCCTGAACCGGCTCATTACATCGATGTTACAAGTCCTCTCGATGGATATGTGGCAGAATTTGATACATTCGGGATTGGGGTGCTTGCAACAGAATTGGGTGCAGGCCGGCTCAAAGTTGATGATGTCATCGATCCAAAAGCGGGAATCCAGCTGCGAAAGAAGGTGGGTGATGCTGTAACAAAAGGTGAGTCGATTGCGACACTCTCCACCGACAAGAATGAAGTTGTCCAGAACGCCGCAAAAAGATTTCTCGCCTGCGTTTCCGTTAAAGCAAATGCACCTGCACTTCTCCCGGCGATTTACAAATACATTGATGACAAAGGGCAGCATTCCTGGTCCTCACCCGCTCTATATTGACATTAGACAAAAAAACAATCTTATTATTTCTGGTCGAATGCTTTCCACGAGCACATCCGCTGATTTGAACAAAGGATATTTCAATGCCGGTCGTTACATTTCACAATGAACATAAGACGTTCGAAAGCGAACAAGGGGCGAACCTACGCGAATTCATGCTGAAGGTTGGCATCCCGCCGTATAAGCCAATTGACAGAGCGCTCAATTGTCGCGGCCATAATCTTTGTGGAACATGTTTCGTGGAGATAGTTGGAAATCGGGGCTCTTCGCAACGAGGCCAGGATGAGGAGGCGACATTACGTGGAAATTTTGCGATTGCGCATAAGTTTGAAAAAGACTCACGGCTTGCATGTCAAACAATGATTATGAATGACATGACCGTCAAAACTCATCCGTCACTTCCGATCGACTGGCCGGAAACGAAACATCGACTCACCGCAACCGGTATTGCCACTTTCTTTCTTCTTGCCTTTCTTTTCATGTTTGCAGTGATGTTTTTCGATATGATCAAAATGTATTGATTCCTTTTGGGTTCGAAAGAAACATCACAAGTTCATGTCACTTTCATAGAAATGTGGTGTCCCTTGCCACACTACAGGTGACTGAATAATGATCAAAAAGGGTGCTTGACATTCGTGGACCTTGCGCGTACATTCTTGTGGGCGTAGGAATACTTTCGAGGAGAAGCGGTAATGATCCAAACCCTTAATGCTTTAGAAATGGAGACGCTGATTGATGTTCTCCACGAGCGTCTTGATAACGTCAGGCGGGAGTTGCTTGATGCCGAGGATTATGATGATAAGCAGGGATTCAGACAGACTGAAGAAACGCTTCGTCGCCTCATAGGGAAGCTGGAGAAAGAGAGAATTGTCGCTCCAGCGGCAGGGTAGCATTTTTCATTTGTTGTTTCTTCCTCGCGGTTCACAACGGACCGCTTTTTCTTTCTTAGACGCTCTTCCTCATGAATGATGGACTGAACCCCGAAGAACGTGATGCCCTTGCTGATGCACTTCGTGAGCACCTTCTGACGTTGCGCCGGTCTATTCTCGAAACGAGCGACGCGGAAGATAAACTTCGGCTGAAGGCGAAGGAAGAGATTCTAAAACAAATTCTGGAAAAACTTGAACCAGAATCTTCTTTACGGGAATGATCTCACGAGGGAGGTTGACTGAGAACTGAGACCATCTGGTCGTGAATCTTGCCGTTTGTCGCAAGGACCTGCTTCGTATAGATGTTGGTTGGGTTCCCTAGAAAATTCGTCACCTTTCCTCCTGCTTCCTCGACAAGCAACACACCTGCTGCCATATCCCATGGGTTTAAATTCACTTCCCAGAATCCGTCGAACCTCCCTGATGCAATATACGCAAGGTCCAGAGCGGCCGACCCAAGCCTTCGTATCCCCCCTCCCTTCGTCAGGAAATGTACAAAGTGATCGATAGCGTGATCGGGATTCACGCTGATATCGTACGGGAAACCCGTAACAAGCAGGCTGGCAATCAGGGTGGAGGAAGATGAAACGGAGATTTTTTTCCCATTCAAATAAGCGCCGCTTCCCCTCTCCACAGTGAACAACTCATCCAGGCTTGGATCATAAATCACTCCCGCAACAAGTTCTCCTTTGTGCTCAAGAGCGATTGTCACACAGTAGATGGGAACGCCATGGAGATAATTCGTCGTACCGTCCAAAGGATCAATGACCCATTTGTATTCGGCGACTGTGTCCGTTGCCCCGCTTTCCTCTGCAAGAATTGCATGGTTCGGGTAGTGCCGGCGAATGTGCTCGATGATTTTTGCCTCGGATGCTTTGTCTAGGTCAGAGACGAGATTTCGTTCCTCGCCCTTTTTTATCTCGATGTTCTTCACCTTCCCTGTATTGTATTTCAGGAACCTGCCAGCCTCTTTTGCAGCCTCAATAGCAACGTGTATCATCAATGATCCTTTCTGATATAAAATAAGATACCAAAAACGAATGGACGATGCCATCGGATCCTCTTCACTGTGCAGCGCGATTGTTTGATCTCATGATGTATTTCCCTATTTTCTCGCAATTCGTTTATCAACTTTTCGAAGGCGCGGTCGATGAGAATTCTCTTTACAATTGTTCTTGTCGTTCTTTTGTTTGGATGTCAGTCGAGTCAGGGGCCAGAAATTTCCCGGCGGGCTCGTGTGAGTGTCGATGACTTGGGCGTCTCTCTACAATCTCCCAACCGCGGATTCATGTTTTCGGATAAGCGTGGAGGATACCTTCTGCGCACCGGACGGGAAGAGGCATCGGCAGGACTTGGGTTCGCATGGTTCGTCGGCTCCCAGGCCATTTGCAGATCAGTCCGTGTTTCTATTGATGGTAATGAAGTTCTTTGGGAGAACTTTCACGTTACTGTTTTTCCTCACAAGGTCTTCTATGTACGTGATGCTGATACCGTTATCGTATACAACCTCTTCGTTTCTTCCCCTACGACGCACGCGATCGGAGTGGAAGTTCGCACAGCATCGATTGCGGATCTCGCCTGCTCTCAGACGGCTGAATCGAAAAACACTATTTCGATTGCTTCAAGTCCGAATCTTAAGAACTCTTCACACAATGCTCCGGTGCGAGCAAGAGTTGCCACCTTTATGCTCGTGTTTGATACTATACAACGAGTCGATGCCGATATGTTTTTTCCTTCTCTGGAAGAGTATCGTCAGAGAACCAAAGATCACTGTGACAGTCTATTGAATGGGGTGTACTTTGCTGCAGATGATGAAAACCTAACCAAGGCAATGCGGTGGGCGCAGTTGATGGCGGATGGAATGCTCACTGCCGGGTCAGATATTTCCTTGATGACGGAAGTCCCCCAAACCCAGGGAACTGATGTTCGTTCCCTTGTAGAATCGTTGTCGTCCCTTAACCTTTCCTTGGGAAACCCGCCGGAACTCCACAACTTAATCACGAGCATTGCCTCGTACCAGGATGTTCGAGCACACAGTCCTACATCGGGGAGAATTCCCTCTCGGATCAGCGGCAAACAAACTGCATACGAGAGTGCAGACGCCACGTCTCTGTTTGTCCGGCAGATGTACCACTACATAGCTGCTTCCAACGATACCGCCCTCGCCCGTTCCATCTTTCCTTTCATTCAGCGGAGTATTGAGGGACCGTTGAAGAATTGGGTCGACTCGTTGGGACTGCTGACACATGGGGCCAAAGAAACATGGATGCACACTATGAACGAAGGTCCCCGAAGAGGCAACAGGGCAATTGAGGTCCAGAGTAATTGGTATTTCCATCAGTACATCGGTGCATTGTTTGCCTCCTATCTGTATGACAGTTTGCAAGCTGCCGTATGGGGTGGCGGTGCAGAACAAACAATGAACAGCATTAACGAGACATTCATGGATACTCTCAATCACCGAATGTACGATCATATTCTTCCGAACGGAACCCCGGTATATGAGTCACGGCCCAACGTATTATCCTCATTCGACATTTTGCGGAGCGAAATGAGTCGAAAAGAAATAGTGGAGGATGTGATGGAACACCTTGTGACACTCAAGGGCGTTGCAACGTTATCCCCACCGTTGCCCGATGCTTCGCTCTTCGATGGAGCCGTGTGGCCGGCCCTTTCACGCGATATCATTCAGGCACTGACAAGATTCGACCGGGAGGATATTGCTTTCAAGATCACCGAGGGCTTGACGCAGTCCATCCTTACTGAGGGCGTTGTTGGTGGTCTCCCGAAGGTCGAGTCGCCATCCGGTCAATCTAAAAGCGCTTCGGTGTACCTTCCCTCCATTACCTCATATTCATCTGCGATGTACGAGACCTATTTAGGCGTAACAGTCGATGCGTCCATCCCGATTGTATCCCTGACACCTGTCCTTCCGGGGTCCCTCTCCAACGTTGATTTCACAGTCTATGTCGGCAGTCATCCTTTGCATATCTCTTATGCAGACGGAGCGCAGGCTTTTCGGCTTTCCGTTTATTCTCCTGACATTTCATTGACGCTGGATTTCCTCTGCTTGATGCGGAATGGCGATGGCTGGAAAGGGAGTGAAGCGATCAAGCGCGGCGAGCACATGCTCGTGGTTATGACTCCGTCAAAACTTTCCGCATACAGGGAGGATAACGAAGTGAAGATCGATGCGGCGACGTTTCTCGATCGGTATTCACGCAGGAATTTTTTCGATGGATTTCGATTTGCTCCAACACGCTAAAAACCTACCCAGGTGCGGGTGATTTTGGAGAGCGAATTTTCCGGAGCCATTCGGCATGGCGCGCGTCGATCCGAAAATGCATAGTGATATTCTCCCCCTCGTAGCTTGTATGGAGAACTTCGGCAATATCGTGAATTCGTGAGATTAAGTCGTATTCCTGTTGACTGAACGTCATGGTAAGTTCGTTGGTACGGCGTTCAAGAAAAGTGATAATCTGCTCTTTCAGGCCTTCAATGTTAATCCCCCGCATGGCTGATATAAACACCACGTTATTGTAGTGAGACGTCAGGTATTGTAACACCCCCCGGTTCTCCAGCCTGTCTATCTTGTTGAACACCATGATGATCGGAGTACTCTGGTCTACGCCAATCCCCTCCAGCGTTTCGCGCACGACGGCAATATGTTCTTCAAAGAGGGGATGACTGACATCGACCACATGCAGCAGAATTTCTGCTTCGCGAACTTCATCCAGCGTACTCTTGAATGAAGCGATCAAATGATGCGGCAGTTTACGAATGAAGCCGACTGTATCCGATAACAGAATCCTATGAGCAGATGAGATCTCCGTCAGACGCACCGTTGCATCGAGGGTTGCAAACAGTTTGTCTTCTACGAGGACTCCCGCGTTGGAAAAATAATTGAGAAGCGTGGACTTCCCGGCATTCGTATACCCAACAAGCGCGACTCGTGGGAAATGCTCGCGTCCTTTGCGTTGCACCTCTCGCTCGATGCCGATGGTCTTGAGTTTCCGGGTAAGGTGGCTGATGCTTGTCCTGATAGCTCGCCGATCGGTTTCGATCTGCGTTTCCCCGGGTCCCTTCGTTCCGATGCCGCCATACTGTTTCGAAAGGTGAGTCCATTGCCTCGTCAGTCGCGGCAGCATGTATTGCAGCTGTGCAAGCTGCACCTGTGTTTTCGCCTCGCGTGATCGGGCCCGGGATGCAAAGATATCGAGAATGAGTCCGCTGCGATCGACAATTTTGCATTTGATCAGCTTTTCCAGGTTCCGTACTTGCACCGGAGAAAGATCGTCATCGAAAATAACAATGTCGATACTCTTTTCACCAACGAGCGACGAAACCTCCTCTGCTTTGCCGCTGCCGATAAAAAATGCCGCGTCGATGGATTGGCGTTCCTGGAGAACCCTTGCAACGATTTCTGCGCCTGCGGACTCTGCCAGCAAAGCAAGCTCATCCAGATACTCCTCCACCTTGAACCGCCTTGATGATTGTGTTGCGACTCCAACCAGGATCGCGCGCTCTTTGGATTCCGTCTCAACCAATTGCACCTAGGCACTCACCTCCGTCTCTTGATGCTTTGCTGCCCGTCCAACGATCATTTCTATTACCGCACACAAGAGAGCCAGAAAGACGAAGACTTTCCACAGTTCAGTCCCGAACCGAGCCTCCGCGAGTCGCTGCTCGATGTTTTGTTCGGGCGCAATGCGCGTTACCCTCTCTGTGTCCAATCCCACACGTTTCCAGAGCGCCGACTCTTCTTCGCCTGTTGCCACTCGAATCTCACTCTCTTCCGGCGCGATGTTCACTGCAACCGCTTGCAGAATCGTACCGTCCTCCAGCGACACCAATTCATAGATCCCGGCCTCCGTGGTCGGGACTGAAACAAAGGTCGCAACTCCTGTCAACGCTGAAAACCGCGGGACAATTCTCTCTTCAATCCCCGACGGAGATCGTAGGACAAACCCTGCGCCGGTATTTGTAACTCTGGCCTGAATACTCATTTCCTGGCCGACAATAGAGGATTGTATTGAACCCTCCGCTGCACTAAGATAAATGCATCCCCGATAGATCAACGGGAGAAAAATCCCCTTCACCGGAAGATCCGACCAATCGAGATTTGCCGCAACGGCACAAAGAAGAATGCGGCCTTCGCCGTGCAAGTACTCTGTCAGGAATTCTGATCCGTCAGCCAATCGAATGATAGAGCGTCCGTGCGAGGTGGAGGGTATATTAATTTTGCGAAGGATCTTTGGGGAATCAAACTTCCTCGACTGTCCACCTCTGACGGGTTGCTCGAACAACCCCTCAAACAGCGGATGGTCGTAATCAACCTGGCCGAAGGAGAGAAAACTTAAGTGGTCGCCCCGCGCCGTTGTGGCCGACGCGGTAATCGGAGGAATACCCGTTGCTTTTAACAGCGATGCATTATAGTTGTCTATGGAGCTTTCCTCTCCCGGAAACAGCATTATGGCTCCACCAGTCCGAACAAACTGCTCCAGCCGGTCTGAGTCTGTCTGGGAAAACGTCCCTACTCCCGAAAGAATCACCACTTCGTATTTTCCAAGTTCGGTTGCAGAGAGCATTTCTTCCGTAATCACCTTGGTATCCATCAAGCTCTTCTGTGTGGAGTCATTCTCCGCAGACAATGATAGCCGGATGAGATTCGTATTCTTTCGTGCCCCGACAATCAGCACACGGATTTGACTCGGAACGTGGAGCACAAAGAACCGTCGATTGTCACCCTCAAATTTATCTTCGTCGGTTTCAACCGAGCCGTGCAGGTATCCCCGCTTTTGAGGAAGCACTGAAACATCAGAGATGGTTTCGGCCTCGGGTGGGATATCGATGGTCTTTTGCACAACGCGAGTCCCGCTGAGAAAAACACTGAGTAGACCTTCCCGGACAGGAGTCTCTCCGGCATTGGCAACATTGACATCCAACCGTACCGGCTTCCCCTCTACAATTATTTTCGTTTTTGGCGTGATTGATGCAATACCCCTGTTGTCCTCGTTTTTCCCCGCAGACATGAGAAAAAGTCTGACTCGGTCACTGAAGAGCGACGACGAGTCTTCGGGCTTTGAAGAAACCGCAAACTGCGACGCCTGCGCATCCGTAAAGAGAAATAGCTCCTGATTCAGATTCTTCGAAGTGGAAAGCACTTTTGCTGCTGCATTCAATGCATCACGATAGGTCACGCGTTCCGCCGACAACGCGCAGTCTGCCAGAGCCTTCTGAAGATCCGCAGGAGATCGTGTCATCTCGAATGTTTCTCTGTGGCGAATCTCCGACAACGGGAGAACATATGCCTCATCTCCATCTTTCATCAATCGCGCCATCTTTTTCGCAGACTCCTTCACCTGCCCAAAGACCTCGCCTCCTTCATTGCGTACCGACATGCTCGGTGAGTCATCCACCAGGAATACCATTGTTGTTCGCGCCGATGTTCCTATGGTTGACACGATCGATCCGCGGAGGGCGGGACGCGAGAAGGCAAAAACAAGAAAGACAATAAGAAGCGTTCTCAGGAGAAGCAGTAGCCACTGTCGTATTCGCACTCGCCTGATCGTGGAACGTTGGATATCCTTCAGGAAGCGGAGAGTGCTGAATTCAACAGTTTTCAGTTTTCGCAGGTTCAGTAGATGGAGAAGGATGGGTATTGCAGCTGAGAACAGACCGAGGAGAAAAATCGGGTTGAGAAATGTCATGTACGTGAAGTACGCCTCGCTAGTATCAATCGGACTGATTACAAAAAAACTTCCACAAAATAGAAGTCAAATGCAAATCCTTGATTTTCCTTCACAAAAGCGATACGTTTTCGCCAACTCGTTCCATCGAAACACTTCTCAACTGAACGAAATCAGTCTTGGTGCAAGAAGCGTCACCAGTGCCCATACAATTTTTCCCCCGTTGGTACATCCATGTATGTTCCATTGCCGTTCTGCTTCTCACGGCACCAACCCTGACCTCTTCTGTCAGCCTTTCTCAAACCGCTGTGATCCGGCCCCTGGTCGTTGATTCGCTGTACGGGTTGCCGGGTCTTAATCCTTCCAAGGTGCTGCGCCGGCCGAAAGTCGGATTGGTCCTGAGTGGAGGTGGCGCCCGCGGAATGGCACAGATCGGGGTTTTGAAGGCTTTCGAACGGCATAACATCCCAATCGACATGATCGCCGCGACAAGTCTTGGAGCCGTCGTGGGTGGACTTTACGCGTCGGGCTACACTCCAGCCGAAATAGAGAGCATTGCCGTTACCACAAATTGGGATGATGTCCTTTCCCTCACCGAAGAAACGCGTCGGACAGAGTTGTTTGTCGATCAGAAACGGGCCGAAGACAGAAGCTTTCTGCTGCTTCGCTTCGACGGGCTTCAGCCTGTCCTTCCCCCCGCTGTATCGAGCGGCCAGCGTCTTACAGAGTTTTTGAGCACGTTGACCCTGCAGGCGCTGTATCACCCGGATCCTAATTTTGACGCACTACGGATTCCATTTCGCGCGGTGAGCACCGATCTTATCAGCGGCAAACGTGTTGTCCTCTCCTCCGGATCCATGGCGGAGGCTTTGCGCGCCAGCGCAACGGTCCCTCTTCTTTTCCATCCAGTTGAACGCGAAGGCATGGAGCTGGTCGATGGCGGCCTTCTTTCCAATATTCCTGTGGACGTGGTTCGGAACGCAGGATGCGATATTGTTATCGTCGTAAACTCGACAAGCTCCCTCCGCAACAAAGACGAACTCTCTGCCCCGTGGCAAACCGCAGATCAAATCATGGGTATCATGATGCAGCTGCCAAACGAGATTCAGCTCCGTGATGCAGACATCGTTATTGCTCCCGATATCGGGCGACACCTCTCTTCTGATTTCACGAATATCGATTCGCTCATCGCGCAAGGAGACAGCACCGCAGAGACTCAGATCGCGAATCTCCTGTCTCTCCTTCGTAAACATTTCCCATCTTTGCCGGATGACACCGTTCTCGTTGGAAACACCACAATATTGGAGAAGGAGAGTGAAACAATTTCAGACTCTGTGTGGATCGATCTTCGCCGGGAAATTGATACGGTCTTGGTGACACGTGGACAAATTCGAGGGGTTCTGCAGAAATTGTATTCCATGGGAGAATATGAAACTGTTGCCGCCAATGTCTTTGTTGATTCGTCTTCAGCTCGGGTTGTTTTTAATGCGAAAGAGAATCCCCATGTTACGTCATTCATCGTCAAAGGGGCGCGCGCCATCCCGACTGACGAGGTAACGGAGCAGATGTTTTCACTCTACGGGAAGCCATTCAACTATAACCGGGCCGCAACTGTTATGGAGGATCTGCTCCGTCTTTACCGTCAGCGTGGGTACTCGCTCGCTCGTGTCGACACATTATCGTTCAGTGCAGAGACAGGAGACCTCCGGGTCGTCATCAATGAAGGGATTATTCATCGCCTGGAGGTGGAGGGTTTGACCCATACGTCCGAAGATTTCGTGCTTCATGATTTCCCTCTTGAGGAAGGGAGTCTTTTCCAAATCGATAGAGCACGCGAAGGACTTACAAACATTGCAAGTACTGCACTGTTTGAATATGTCTATGTCGAGGTGGGATATGATGTCATGCAAGCTGTGATTACGATTCGCCTGAAAGAACGCGCTCCGCGGTTGGTACGCTTTGGCTTGCATGCGGATAATGAACGAAACCTGCAGGCACTCGTAGATCTCCGGGATGAAAACCTGAACGGGGCTGGCCTTGAACTTGGCCTGACCCTTTATGGTGGTTCGCGAAACAGGGAGGCTGCTCTGGAATTCAAAGCGAACCGCATCTTCAACACGTATCTCACATTCAACGTAGGCGCCTTTCTTTCGAGTTTTGATACATACACATATGATGACGCAGATCCAACCAACCAGAGGCGATTCGAACGGTTACGTACGGGAGAATATTCAGAGGTTCGCACAGGAGGCCGACTGGTGTTTGGGACACAGTTGGAACGTTTTGGGAATCTGACAGCCGAGTTCTTTCTTCAGAATGTACACATCAAGAATTTGGATAATCTCGAATTGATCGATGAACGGTATCGACTTGCCATCGCACGTTTCGGGACAGTCATCGATAGCAAAAACTCTTATCCATTCCCCACAGACGGGATCGGCATGAAACTTTCCTACGAATTTGCTTTCCAAGAGTTCGGTGGACAAATTTCATACAATGCGCTCAACTTTTCCTGGGAGGCATTTACCACGTTCGGTAAACGGCACACACTGCATCCCAGGTTAACGTTTGGTTTTGGCGACAACACGATGCCTCTCTCTGAGCAATTTCGGCTCGGGGGGCTTACGTCCTTCTTCGGGACCAATGAGGATGATCGGCGCGGAAGGCAGCTCTTTCTCATAAACTTCGAGTACCGTTATCGACTTCCCTTCAACATTATTTTCGATACATACCTGAGCGCACGGTACGACGCTGCTTCGATCTCACTGGTACCGGAGGAAATTAAGTTCAATACGCTCCGGCACGGTATTGGGTTACAGCTCGGCTTGGATACGCCTCTCGGCCTTGCGACATTTGCGGTCGGAAAAAGTTTTTACTTCGTTCGCGATCTCCCGCAAAATCCCGTGAAGGAAGGACCTTTTCTTTTCTACTTCATGGTGGGATATCAATTATGATCCATGTATTGAAAGTCTGAGAAATACTCAGTAACTTTGGATGCATCATGACCTATCAATCGGATTCTTCGCTCAGAGTACTGGATTTCGCATGACCACGAAACCGCCCCCATCGGTCCGGAAAGACCCTGATACCAGCCTCGAACGCATCGCGTATGGAAGTGTCGCCGGTATTCCCACGGTTGAACCGCACGATCAGGATCGTCTTGGTTTTTGCGTTTGGCGCTCCCTTCAATTAAAGCGCGATCCTCTCGATGTGGCAGTGCATTTTGCTGGCGCCCGATTGCTCATCAGTGAAGAAGAAGCCCTCATGAAGATACGTGCCCACCTGAAAACCCACGGGATTACCGCTTAAGGCGGGCATGGAGACCCTCCTTCTCGCATTCATTCCACTCTTCGTTGCCATCGATGTATTCGGCGTTCTTCCTCTTTTCGTCGGGCTGACCGATCACCTTAGCGATCAGCAACACAGGGTGCTTACCATCGAAGCAACGCTTACGGCACTGACAATCTCAATGCTTTTTCTTGGATTGGGAGATCTTCTATTCACCTTTCTGGGTATCACGGAAAATGATTTTCGGGTTGGTGGTGGGATTGTTTTGCTTGTGCTGGCGGTGCAGGATTTGCTTTTTGCACGAGAGAGAAGAGGGAATACGAAAGAACCGGTCGGCATCGTTCCCATTGGGATCCCGCTGATCATGGGGCCTGCGGCTCTCACAACCATTATTATTGTCAAAAACGAATATGGTTACGGATGGACGATCGCGTCATTGGCAATCAATATGCTGATCGTCTTGGTTGTCTTCCTTCAGGCGAAACGCATCAGCAGGGCGATGGGAAAAGCCGGCTCGCAAGCTGTCGCAAAGGTTGCTGCATTATTCCTGACCGGGATTGCCGTTTTCATGATCAGAAGCGGTATTGAGGGAATGCTCCGACACTAACTAAATTGCCTTCCGGAATTCTTCCGCGGTCCCGAATCCCCACTCGTCGTTCAACACCGTCCCACGTTCAAGCAGGAATGGAAACGCCGTAGCCGTGGCAGGCGGGAGAGGTATCTGCTTGCCCTCCTGCACATACGAGGAGATTTGAAGAGCGTTTGCGAGACCTTTTCCTTCTGGAGTATTGTTGCAAATGACAATCACTTTCTGTGCATTACCAGCGAGGAGTTGAATGCGGCGGATAATCTCACGAAGCTCGCGCGCATTGTACAGGTAGGAATACCTGCTATCCATCTCATTCGTGAGCCATCCCTTTTCGTTTCTTCCATGAAGTCGAACATACACAACATCACCCACTTGTCGAGTGAGACACGGGATGAAGCGACTGATGCGTGGCAAATCAGAGCTGACCGAGCGAAGCTGGCAATCCTCCAGAAGACGAACAATCGTGGATTGATCCCAGGAGTCATGACGGAACTCTACATGTATGGGGAACCCGCGAAAAAGTTCCGCAAGTTTCGTTAGATACTGTCGGTGGCTACTGGTGTTTGTGAACGCATAGGGAAACTGCGCGAGCATACCGCCAAGCCTATTCGCCTGGAAGAACTCCTGTGCCACCCCACGGATTTTCCGTGCACGGGTCGTGTTCAGGTCTTTCTTGTGAGTGAAGGAAAAATGGAGCTTAAAGGTGAATTGGAACCGGCTGTTGTGCTCTACCGCAGCAATCCATCCCTTCGCCTCCGCTTCGCTAATATCCTCATCCCAGAAAGTTGACCTCACCTCTGTTGTCTCAAAGAAGCGGGAATAGTATCGAAGTTTTTCAAGCGCATCAGCTTCCCCCATTTGATACAGTGTTGAGTCAAAC